>JAVEDJ010000295.1 GCA_030841025.1 Actinomycetota bacterium | reverse complement strand
GAGCTCGACCAGCTCGTCGTGACCGAGCAGCTCGGCCCCGCGAACCGTGCGGTTGGCGCCGACGTAGTGGAAGGCGGCCCGGATCTGCTCGAGCGGAGTGCCGCTGAGGTGGTGCCAGGCCAACCGGTAGACCGCGAGCTGCACGGCCGCAACCTCGGCATCGACCCCGGTCTTGGGCCGGCCCGTCTTCCAGTCGACGACGTCGACAGTGCCGTCGGGGTCGTCGGCGAAGACAGCGTCGCAGCGCCCGCGCAGCAGCAGTCCGTCGACGACGAGGTCGAAGGGGAACTCGATGTCGACAGGGACCCGTGACCACCACTCACTGGCCCGGAACGCCTCCTGCAACGCCACCAGGTCGCTGTCCGGCTCGGCCGTGTCGTCGGCCGCGCCGGGCAGCTCGTCGACGTCGAGCAGCCGCTGCTGACCCCAGCGGGCCTCCAGCCAGAGGTGGAAGCGGGTGCCGCGGCGGGCCTGCGGTGCAGGCCGGCGGGGCAGCGGACGACGGATCTGGCGGGCCAGCTCGGCCGGGTCGCGACGTAGCTCGACCAGCTGCGACACCGACAGGTGCCGGGGCAGCTGCACGGTCGCGGACCGCTGGGCCCGGCTGCGGGCCAGCTCGGCCAGCAGCAGGTCGCTCTCCTCGCGCCAGGCCACGACCTGAGGCACGTCGTCGTACGCCGGTGCCGCATCCCCGCCGTCCGCCCCTACCGCGGCCGCATTGCCACCGGCTGCGCGTACCGCTGCAGCAGCGGCCTCGACGGCCGGCCGGCGTCGCTCCAGCGGGTCGAACGGCCACGGCCGGTCGACCGGCGCCCCGAGCACCGGGTTGCTGGCGTCGTCGGCGGGCTCCTCGGCCCACACGTCGACATGGCCACCACCGTCGGCACAGACCGCATGGATCCCGTCGAGCAACGACGACGGGCCGCGCTTCTTGATGGTGGTGTCCCACCAGTAGCCCGAGCAGGCGAGCAGCTCGCGAGCCCGGGTCACGGCGACATAGGCGAGCCGGCGCTCCTCCAACGCGCCGCGGTCGCGGCAGGCATCGCGGAATGCCTCGACCGCGGCCTTGGCCACCGCCTGGTCGGTCGTGTCCTGCCACGACAGCTCGGGCAGCTCCGCCCGGTCACCGCGCAACGGGAACGGCAGCGCGGCGAGCTGCTTGCTCCAGTCGGCCACGGCCTGTCCCTCGACGGGAAACACCCGCGCGGCCAGACCGGCGACGAAGACCGCGTCCCACTCGAGCCCCTTGGCGGCGTGCACCGTCATCAGCTGGACCCGCTCGGCATCGGGTTCGGCGAGGTCGTTGCGGTCGAGCTCGAGCCCCCGCTCGCGCTCCTCGGCCGTGTCCAGATAGGCGAGGAACGCGAGCAGGCCCGGGTCCTCGCCCGACGCCACGAACTCCTCGGCCACGTCGACGAAGCGATCGATGCTGCGCAGCGCGTCGGTCGGTCGCACATCAGCGCGCGACGCCAGCTCGACGTCGAGACACAGTGCGCCGGACACGGCGAGCACCAGCTCGGGCAGGGGCTGGCCGGTCCACCGGCGCAGCATGCGCAGCTCGTCGCGCAGCTGCACGAGCCGGACGTAGCCGGCGGCGGAGTACCGCTCTGGATCGCCCAGGTCGTCGAGCGCGTCGACCAGGCTGCGTTCGTCGACGACGTCGTACTCCGGGTCGCCCTGCTCGTCGACGGGAGTGGTGGGGCGGGTGGACCACGGGCGGCGTACGGCGAGCTGCCGGCCCCGGCGCCCCAGTGCGTCCAGGTCACGTGGGCCGAGGCGCCAGCGCGGCCCGCTGAGCAGCCGTACGACGGCGTTGCCCGCGGTGGGATCGCCGAGGACCCGCAGCGTGCTGACCAGATCGACCACCTCGGGCTCGAGAAGCAGGCCGCCCAGACCCACGACCTCGCACGGGACGCCGCGCTCGCGCAGCTCCGCCTCGATGCGCGGGAAGTGGGACCGCTTGCGGGCGAGCACCGCGACCTGGCCCCAGGGCACCGGTTGCCGGTCACGGCGACCGAGAGCCGCGATGCGGTCGGCGACCCAGGCAGCCTCGTCGACCACCGACTCGTGCAGCGCGCAGACGACCTGACCGGCGCCCTCGCGACCCGGACCCGGGGTGAGCGGACGGTCGACCAGGCCACGCACCGGGATGCTGCTCGCCACCTGGTTGGCGGCCGCGAGGATCCCCTCTCCGTTGCGGAAGCTGACCGAGAGCCCGCTGGACGCGGTCTCGTCGGTGCTGGCGTCACCGGCGGTGAAGTCGGCGAGGAAGCGCTCGAGGTTGCCGGCGCTGGCACCGCGCCAGCCGTAGATGGACTGTCGGGGGTCGCCCACAGCGGTCACCGCGTGGCCGGGGTAGAGCGACGCGAGCAGGACGCGCTGTGCCTCGCCGGTGTCCTGGTACTCGTCGAGCAGCACGGCCCCGAACCGAGCTCGTTCGATCTCGCCGACCTCCGGGTGCTCGTGGGCGATGCGGGCCGCGACGGCGACCTGGTCGCCGAAGTCCATGGCGTTGCGGTCTCCCTTGAGGGCGATGTACTGCTCCAC
This sequence comes from Actinomycetota bacterium, assembly GCA_030841025.1. Lineage (GTDB taxonomy): Bacteria > Actinomycetota > Actinomycetes > JACCUZ01 > JACCUZ01 > BP-173. The sequence continues at coordinate 4,307 of JAVEDJ010000295.1, read as the reverse complement.
CAGCGGCAACAGCTCGACTCGGGCGTCGAGCCGCGCCAGCAGCTCGGCGACGGGGGTGGGCACGTCCTTCCCGCGCTGCTGCGCGCCCCGTGGCAGCGCGGCGAGGTGGGTGCGGACCGCACCACTGAGCGCGCGCACGCCGTCGGGCTCGCGCAGGTGCTCGGACAGCTCGCCCGCGAGCGCCAGGACGTCGCCGGTTACGGTGCTGACCGCGCGGTCCACGGTCTCCATGGATCCGGTGTAGGACTCGACGACCATCGCGGCGTACTGCCAGGACATCGCCTCGCCGATGAGGCGGGTGCTGGGCTCGAGCCCGATGCGCAGTGCGTGCTCGGCGACCAGCGCGCTGGCGTAGGCGTTGTAGGTCGAGACGGTGGGGTCCCCCGCCCGCAGGGCAGCGGCAACAGCGTCGGTGAGGAAGGGAGCCCGCTCGTGCTCGGCTCGCAGCCGCCGCAACATGCGCCGGACCCGCTCGCCCAGCTCCGCGGCGGCCTTGCGGGTGAAGGTGAGTCCGAGAACGCGGTGCGGCGGGACAAGGCCGTTGGCCACCAGCCACACGACCCGCAGGCCCATCGTCTGCGTCTTGCCCGACCCGGCCCCGGCCACGACGACGTGCGGACGAAGCGGAGCCTCGACCGCCCGGCACTGCTCGTCGGTGGGCGGGAAGCGCTCGCCCAGCCGGGACGCGAGCTCGACAGGGGTGAGCAGCACCTGCCCGTTGCCGCTGGCCACCGACCGCTCGAGCCCGGGCAGCTCGTCCTGAACCGGGCGCTGGGTCACGTCGTCACCTGCCGGCCGTCGTCCTGCACGGGACAGCTCGTGCGCACGGGACACATCTTGCACAGGTCGTTGGCGACGGCCTGGAACGCCGAGCCGGCCATGCCCTCGGCCACGCCGGTCACCAGGGAGCGAGCCCAGCCCGGGTCGTCGTACGTCGACAGCCCCGGCTGCTGCTGCTCGCGGGCCTCGTGGGTGAACGCACCCTTGCCGAGCTGGACCAGCGCTGCGCCACCACTCTCGCTCAGGCCCTGCTCGGCGAAACCCCCGAGCTCGACGGCGAGCTGGTAGACCGCGAGCTGGGCGTGCTCGGGCAGCTCGCCCTTGGGCACCGACCGTGACCCGGTCTTGAAGTCGATGACGACCGCGCGCCCCTCGTCGTCACGCTCGAGCCGGTCGACCTGCCCACCGACGACCGCGCGGCCGAGCGACGCGACGAAGTCGAGCTCGGTGGCCACGACCGCTCGGCGGTTGTCGGCGAGCCAGCGGGCCAGCCGGCGCACCATGGCGCGCGCGCGATCGGTGGCCTGGGCGGCCACCCAGCCGCGACCCAGGTCGACGGTGGGCAGCAGCGCGTCGAGGCGCTCGAGCAGCGCCTGCTCGGTCGAGCTCGCGTCGTCGAGCGCGCCCTCGGCGACGGCGTGGACCAACGTGCCGACGTTCTGCTGGGTCGTGGTGCTCTCGGTGCCGCCGACGTGCTCGAGGAACCACCGCAGCTCGCAGCGGGAGAACGCCTCCACCTTGGACGGCGACACCCGCACCTCCTCGCCGGCGTCGCGCACCGGCCGCTCGTCGGACAGTGGCGCGAGCCCCCACCACGTCTCGGGTGCCGCGCCACGGGCGCCGGCGGCCGACAACCGGGCAAGCTCCACTGCCGCGCCGCGGCGCAGCACATCGTCGACCGGCTCGCGCGTCGCGGCCCGCCGCAGCTCGGACACCAGGCCGGAGAGGTTCAGCGGGCGGCTCACTGCCGTCACCGGCCGGCCTGTGTCGTCGTCGGAGGCGGCTAGCGGGTCGAGCTCGTCCAGGAATCGCGACGGGCTGAGCGCCTCACGCTCGCTGGTCACCGCGCTGACCAGCAACCGGCGGCGGGCCCGGGTGACCGCGACGTAGAACAACCGGCGCTCCTCGTCGAGCAACCGGGTGAGGGTCGCGATCGCCGCGACCTCCGTGGGCAACGGCTCGGCCCCGGGGCGCAGCAGATCGACGAGCTGTTCCGCGCCGAGAAAGGATCCGCGCAGCCGCGACGACGGCCAGACGCCCTCCTGGACACCCGCGACGCACACGAGGTCCCACTCAAGGCCCTTGCCGGCGTGGGCGGTCAGGATCGTCACGGCCTCCCCGGCGGGGGCTCGAGCGGCCAGCGAGTCGGCCGGGATCTCCTGGCCCTCCAGGTGGTCGACGAAGACCTCGGAACGGGCCTGCGGCAGCCGGTCACGGAACCGGGCAGCGGTCTCGAACAGCGCCACGACGGCATCCAGGTCGCGGTCGGCCGCCGCACCGGCATGGCCGCCGTCGGCGCTGGCGCGTTCCCAGCGCTGCGAGAGACCGGAGGCCGACCACACCCGCCACAGGACGTCCTCCACACCAGCCTCCGGTCGCGCGTGCTCCTCGCGACCGTCGGCGAGCAGCCGCGCTATGCGCTCAGCGGGACGACCGATGCGGGAATCGACGGCGATCAGCTCGCGCGGGTCGTTGAGCGCCTCGACCAGCAGCGCCCCGGACACCCGCCGGCCGCCCGCCGCGAGCTCGGCGCGCCGCAGCTCCTGGCGCAGCCGGCGGAGCCCGATGACGTCGGCGCCGCCCAGCGGTGACGTGACCAGCTCGACCGCCGCGGACTCGTCGAGCCGGTCAGGGTCGACGATGCAGCCCAGCAACGTGAGAAACGGTCGAACGGCCGGCTGTGCGGCGAGCGGCACCTCCTCGGCAGCGACCTCGACGGGCACCCCCGCGGCGCCCAAGGCGCGCCGCAGCACCGGAAGCGAACGTGCCGTGGAACGCACGAGCACCGCCATCTGTGACCACGGCACCCCGTCGACGAGATGGGCCTCGCGCAGCCGGGCGGCGACGTAGGTCGCCTCCTGGGTCTCGGACCGCAACAGCGCCACCTCCACCTCCCCCGGCGGCAGGCCGTCGGCCGCCTCGAGGTCGCGGTGCGAGCCGCGCGGTCCGAGGCCGCGGGCCACCCGGCGGGTTGCGGCCAGAAGGCCGACACCGCTGCGCCGGCTCGTCGTCAGTGCCACCACCGGTGCCGGGCCACCGGCGCGCGTGCGGAACTGCTCGGAAAAGGCCTCGATTCCGCAGACGTCGGCGCCTCGGAAGCCGTAGATCGACTGGTCGGGGTCGCCCACCGCGACCAGGTCTCGGCCGTCGCCGGCCAACAGCCGCAGCAGCTCGATCTGCGCCGGGTCCGTGTCCTGGAGCTCGTCGACGAAGACGACCTGGCGTGCCTCGCGCTCGCGACCGAGCAGGGACTCGTCACCGAGCCACAGCGACACCACGGCCCGGATCAGCTCGGCCGGGTCGTAGGCCGCGGCGTCACGGAAACCGGTGACCTCGCCGTACTGCTTCATGAACCGTGCAGCGGCCCGCCAGTCGTCGCGCCCGTGCCGCCGGCCCAGCTGGTCGAGGTCGCGCGGTGTCAGGCCGCGCTCGTAGGCGCGCATGACGAGGTCGCGCAGCTCCTGCACGAAGCCGCGCGTCCCGAGCGCCGGGTGCAGCCGCGCGGGCCACACGTCGGGACGGTCCGCGAGGTCACCGTCGAGCAGCTCGCGGATCACGACGTCCTGCTCAGGACCGGACAGCAGGCGCGGTGATGCCTCACCGCGCAGTGCCGCCTCGCGGCGCAGCACGCCGAACGCGTAGGAGTGGAACGTCCGCGCCAGCGGCTCCTTGGTCGCGCGGCCCAGCCGCGCGGTGATCCGCTCGCGCAGCTCGGCCGCTGCCTTGCGCGCGAAGGTCAGGACCAGGACCTGCTCGGGGTCGAGTCCGCGCTCGATGCGCGCGACCACGGCCTCGACGATCGTGGTGGTCTTGCCGGTGCCGGGCCCGGCCAGGACGAGCAGGGGGCCGCCCTCATGGTCGACCACCCGCTGCTGGGCAGGGTCCAGGACCGGCGGGGCGAGGACGGGCTGGCTGCTGCGGACCAGGGTGTACGACGGCGGGGGCGGCCCGGTCCGCCGGGCCGCCCGTGCAGAGCCCACCGACGACATGCCGCAATCCCACCATGGTCCCCGGACACATCCGGACCTGGCGGCTCGTCGCCGAGGAGCGCAGACGCCACGGGCTCCCTGCAGTGCCCGGTCAGCGAATCCCGGTGTCGAGCAACAGCTTCACGTGGCCGGGGGCGACAAGAGCCAAGATCGGTCCTCGCCACCGACGCGGCTAGCGGCCGTCCCATCGGGCGTGGGCCATGTCGACGCGGGCACCGCCAGACCGAAGCGGCGTCCCGTCCGCACGCAGCAGCGCCAGCGCCTCCCGCTCGTGGCCGGGAGGCGGTGACCCGTCGGCATGCAGCACGCGCCACCACG
>JAVEDJ010000126.1 GCA_030841025.1 Actinomycetota bacterium | reverse complement strand
CCCGAGCCCCTCCGCCGGCGGCGCCGGGCACCTCGGGGGACCGCGTTCCACGGCAAAAGGCGGGCGATCGGGGCGTTTCGTATCGTGGGGGCCGGCCCCGGGGCCGATACTGCAAGTGACAGTTGTTTCAGGGGGGATCCGTGACGCGCAGCAGCACCGTAGTACCCGACGCCGGCCGGCGGCCGTCCCGATGGCGCGCGCAACGTACGGCGGTGGTCGGGGCGGCGCTGGCTCTGGCGCTCGGTCTCGCGACGGTGCAGGGGCCGCCGGCCGCCGCGGCGGCGCCGCTGCGAGCGAACGTGGCGGCGGCCGCGGCGCAGTGCTCGATGAGCCACACCGGCTGGAAGGGCGAGCAGAAGGCGACGGCGCTGATGGCCGGCCGGGTCGACCTGGGGCAGTACGGCTCGTTCCACCTCGCCAAGAACCCGACGTGGCGCCCCGTGTCGACGCTGGACAGCAGCGGCAAGGGCCACATGCACTCGCTGCAGTACCTGCTGCCCCTGCTGCGCTACGGCGTGCGCACCGGCAACAAGGCGATGGTCGACCGCTTCTACGCCGTGCTCAAGGACTGGGTGCACGACAACCCGCCCCACGCATCCACCCGCCGCCTCGCATGGGGTCCACCGATCTACGAGGGCTTCCGGGCACTCGTTCTCGTCTGCGCGGCGGCAGGACCCAAGGGCCAGGCCAAGTGGCTGCTCAAGGCGCTCGACCTGCACGGCCGGATGATGTCCGACGCCCGTCGCTACGAGGGCATCAACAACGCCTCGCTGCACCAGGCGATGGGTCTGTACGCCATCGGCAAGACCCTCGGTCGAGGCGCGTGGGTGGACGTTGCCATCCGCCGCGAGCGCGCACTCGCCGTACGTCTCATCGAGGCGGACGGCTCGGACGACGAGGGCGCGCTGAGCTACGCCATCAACAACTACACCTGGTTCCTGCAGGCCGCGGAACGGCTTCGGCGCGGCGGCAACGCGGTTCCCGGCGAGCTGGCGCGTGCGGAGCAGGTCCCGGGCTTCATCGCCCAGGCGACCCGGCCCGACGGCAAGATCGAGGCGCTGGGCGACACCAGCCCGGTTCCGCTCAGCCCGAGCAAGTGGACCGGCACCGCTGCCGAGTTCCCCGCGACGCTGGGCGTTTCCGGCGTCGCGCCCACGCAGACGTTCTCGGCGTTCCGCGGCGGCTATGCCTTCGGCCGGTCCGGCTGGGGCACGGTCCGGCCGTTGCAGGACGAGACCTACTTCAGCGTCCGCGCGGGCGGTGCACGCGGCATCCCGCACGCCCACGATGACGCCGGGTCCCTGACGCTCTACGCCCACGGCTCGCCACTTCTGCCCGACACGGGTCAGTGGCGCTACACCTACGGCACCACGCGGTCATTCATCGTGTCTCGCGCGGCGCACAATGTCGTCCTCGTAGACGGCGCTCGGCGTACCCGCCCGGGCCGACCTGCGTTCTCCGCGAGCAGCGTCAACGGCGTCGATCTGGCCACGGTCGTGGACCGCGGTTACGCGGGCGTGACCATCACCCGCACCGTTGGCTACGACCGGGCCGAGGACGTTCTCCTGGTCTGGGACCGCCTGACCTCGCCCACCAAGGTGAAGGCCAGCCAGCAGTGGGGCCTGGGACGCACCCGCGACGTGGCGGTCCAGTCCGACGCCGTGCACACCAGTGGCGAGGGCGCCAACGTGTCGATGCTGTTCACGTCGGGTGGAGCGCCGCTGGACGTCGCCAAGGGCAAGCACAAGCCGATGCGCGGGTGGAACAGCGAGCGGTACGGCGAGCTGGCGCCTGCCCCGTCGGTGCGTGCCACCCAGTCCGGGACCTCACTGTCCTGGCTCACCGTCATCACGCCACGGGCGGCAGGCGTTCCGGCGTCGTCGGTCTCGGCCACCTCCTCGGTCAGCGGCACGGCGGCCTCCGTCGTGCTGGCGACGTCGAGCGGGTCGGCACTGATCACCCTGGACGGCAACGGCGCCTCACGCAGCGAAGCGCAAGCGCTGACGCCCACCGTCGCGCCGGCCGCCAGCACCGTGCTGGCCGGCAGCCGCGCCACGATGCGCGTCTCCGGGCTTCCGCCTTCGGCGCCGGTGACCCTGCAGACCCTGCCGGTCGGCGCCAGCGAATGGGTAGTGGCCGCAGAGTCGGACGCCTCAGCAGCGGGCACGGCGCGGTTCGCCGTGCCGGTCGGGACCACAGCGGACTACCGGACCGCGTCCGGTGGCGGCGTGTCTCCCGCGACGCGCGTGGTCGCCGCCGTTGCCCCGACACCACCGCAGGTCCTCAGTGCCGTGCCGGCCGGACGCGGTGCCGTCCAGCTGACCTGGAGCCCGCCTGCGGACACCGGCGGCGCACCGCTCACGCGCTACGTCCTCACGGTCAACGGCCGACGCACGGTGCTGCCGGCCTCGAGCACCAGCGTCGTCGTCCCCGGCGTCGTCGCCGGCGTTCGAGCAGTCTCGCTGCGGGCAGCCAACGAGGTCGCGACCTCGCCCGCGGCCGCGGCCAGCGTCGACGTACCCGCCTATCCCTCGGTGACCGGCCGCGCGTCGGCGCGCAAGGGCACCGCCGTGACCTTCACCCTGAGCGGGCTGCTCCCCGGCGCCCCGGCCACGGTGGGGCTGAGCCCGGCCAAGGCCGGACGCGTCAAGACGCGGCCGATCAAGGGCAGCGCCACGGGCACGGCGCGCGTCGTTGTCGTCGTCCGTCGGACCGTGCGCATCGTGGCCACCAGTGACGGGGTGCGCTCGACGCCACGGAAGATCACCGTTCGCTGACCCGGGCAACAAGCCGAGCTGATCCGAGGAGCGTCGATGGGTGCCGAGCAGTTCGGCGTGCGTTCGATGGTGGCGCCACTGCGTCGTGTTCTCGTCGCACGTCCCGCCGTGGCCGGTGACTTCGCCGGCGCCGGCTGGCGTGCCCCGGAGGCCGATGAGCTGCTGCGCCAGCACGAGTCGTTCGTCGCTCTGCTGAGCGACCTCGGCGTCGAGGTGACCGTCGCCGAAGCCCCCGTCGGCATGATCGACGCCTGCTTCACCTACGACCCCGTGTTCGTCACCGGCGCGGGAGCCATCGAGCTGCAGATGGCCAAGCCCGCGCGGCAGCACGAGCCCGGCTGGCTCATCGGCGAGGTCGAGAAGGCGGGCGTTCCCGTGACCGGTCGGCTCCGCGGCGATGCCAGGGCCGACGGCGGCGACATGTGCTGGCTGGACGAGCAGACACTGGCGGTCGGGCGTGGCTACCGCACCAATGCGGCAGCGCACGAACAGCTGCGCGAGATCCTCGCCCCCGAGGGTGTCGCCGTCGAGCGCGCCGACCTTCCCCACCATGCCGGCGCGGCACACGTCATGCACCTGATGAGCGTGGTCTCACCTGTTGCCCAGGACCTGGCCGTCGTGTTCGCCCCCCTGGCACCCGTGCCGCTGCTGGAGATGCTGGCGGAGCGCGGCTACCGCACCGTCGCGTGTGACCCCGGCGAGTTCGACGAGCAGGGCTGCAACGTGCTCGCCGTACGCCCGGGTGTCGTGGTGGTGGCGGACAGCGCCCCACTCACCCGGGTCGCCCTCGAACGGGCGGGCGTCGAGGTCCACGGCTACGCCGCGTCCGAGATCAACAAGGGCGACGGCGGGCCCACCTGTCTGACCCGTCCGCTGCTCCGAACCACCTGACAGGTATAGGCCCGGCGGGGCCTGGAATCCTCACCATGGCTCCTGCGTTGCATCCCACGGAGGTCACCATGCTTTTCAGCAAGCTCAAGCGCCAACTGCCCAGCCGTGAGGACGCACTGCCCGACCGCTCACAGCGGCCCTACCCTGTGCCCGCCACCCACGCAGTGCTGGGCAACCCGATCGAGGGCCCCTACCCGGAGCACCTCGAGGTCGCCTACTTCGGCCTGGGCTGCTTCTGGGGCGCCGAGCGCAAGTTCTGGCAGACACCCGGTGTCTGGTCGACCGCTGCCGGCTACCAGGGCGGTATCTCGGCGCACCCCACCTACGAAGAGGTCTGCTCCGGAGGCACCGGCCACACGGAGGCGGTCCAGGTCGTGTTCGACCCCGCGCAGGTCTCCTACGAGCAGCTGCTCAAGATCTTCTGGGAGGAGCACGACCCGACCCAGGGCTTCCGCCAGGGCAACGACGTCGGCACCCAGTACCGATCGGCGATCTACACCACCAGCGACCAGCAGCTCGAGGTCGCGAAGCGGACCCGGGACGCCTTCCAGCCCCGGCTGGGCCAGCAGGGGTACGGCGACATCACGACCGAGATCCTGCCGGCGGACACGTTCTACTTCGCCGAGGACTACCACCAGCAGTACCTGTACAAGGTGCCGAACGGCTACTGCGGCATCGGCGGCACGGGTGTCTCCTGCCCGGTCGGCGTGGCCAGCACCGACTGACCCAGCCTTGTCCGGGCCCTCGGCGCCTGGTCGGCGAGCGCGTCGGCCGGCCCGGGGCGGCCGTAGTGCCAGCCCTGGCCGTAGTCGACGCCGAGCGCCAGCAACGCGGTGGCGTCGCCAGCCGTCTCGATGCCCTCCGCCACGACACTGGCGTCGCAGCCGCGACCGAAGTCCACGAGCGACCGCACCAGTGTGGTGAGGACCGGGTCGGTCGCGACCCCGTCGATGATGCTGCGATCGAGCTTGATCACGTCCGGTGCCGTCACGACGATGTGCCGCAACGAAGAGAAACCCGCCCCGACGTCATCGATCGCGAGGCGCATGCCGCGCGCCCGCATCGGGTCGAGCACCGCTTTGAGCGCGTCGTAGTCGGCGACCCGGTCGTGCTCGGAGAGCTCGAGCAGGATGCGGTCCAGGGGCAGCTGGTCGAGCAGCTCGCCGCACTCCGGCGTGAGCAAGGTGGCCGGAGAGACGTTCATCGCGATGTAGCCCGGGACACTCATCAGGTGCTCGGCTGCCCGCGCGAGAGCCAGCACCTCCAGCCGGTCGCCCAGCCCGATGCTGTGCGCCTCGGCGAAGCAGACGTCCGGGGGCTTCTGCCAGGCCACGGGAAAGCGGCTGAGCGCCTCGGCGCCGACCCGAGCACCGGTCGCGAGCTCGACGATGGGCTGCAGCAGTACGACGGGGCCACCGGACTCGAGGACCGGGGCGAACCGGGTCTCGATCTCGGTCTCGCGGGCCCGCTCCCGGATCCCCGGCTCGATGATGACCGAGGCGGCTTGCGCCAGCACGTCCATGAGTGCCTTGTCGCGCTTGGTCAACGCCTTGTCGGTGGTCAGCCCCGCCGCGCAGAAGGTGCCGTACATCGTGCCGTCGCTCAACGTGACGGGGACCGAGACGTAGCTACGGATCCGCGGCATCCGCGCCGCAGGCAGCTTCATCGCCTCCGGGAACTGGCGGACGTCCGGGATCACCGGCGGGAGCTTCTTGTCCATGATCGCCTGGCAGAACGACGTCTCCTGGCGCTGGGTGACGCCGTCCTTGAACAGCCAGGGCACCGAGGACTCGACCACCTCGAGGTGCTGGGTGGTGCCGTCCATGCGGGTCAGGAAGGCGATGCTGAGGTTCAGTGACTCCTTGGCGGTCCGGAGCAGCTGGGCGACTTGCTCCTGCGCATCCGAACGCTGCTTGGCCACCCCCTGCTATCGACAGGTTTCCCGCGCGACTAGAGCACTCCGTGCCGCCGTCTCAGCGGCGCCTCGGACTAGCTGGACGCGCCGAGCTCGACCAGGTTGGTGACGACCAGGTTGGGCGGGTGCGCGGGGCTGGTCGCATGGCAGGTGAGCAGGCCCATCTGGGCCTCCGCGGTCCCCACCACGGTCGCCAGCAGATGCCCCGTGCCGTGGCGCAGCCGCACCTGCCAGCGGCCGTCGGGCAGGTGCAGCGTGCCGGCGGCCGGGAAGGCGTCGACCGACAGGTCGCCGTAGACCTCACGGGCCCGGTGCTGAGCGGCCTGCGCCGCCGGCAGCCACCGCGTGCGGCCGCGCAGCAGCCGCAGCACCACCTCCCCGCGCTCGTACGCCTCCACAACCTCCAGGGCGTTCTGCGCGGTCACCCGCCCGTAGTAGAGCCCGTGCGGCAGCACCACGAGGTTGCCGGCGAAGCGGTCGCCGCCGACGTGCGAGCACTCCCAGGTCTGCTCCGGCCGCGCCTCGGCCAGCGCGGCCGCGACGGGCCGGCCGCGGATCGCGCAGCACGGGTCGTGGCGGCCGTGGGTGCACACCAGGTAGATCGGGTCGTACGACGGCGTCCCGGCTCTGGCGTCGAGGGGGACCTCGAGCAGGTCGGCGTCCTCGACGAACGTGCCCCACCGCGCTGCCTCGAAGCCGGGTCGGGAGTCGACGACGGCGAACCGTCGCGTCCCTGGCTCGCGGTCGGCCGGCTGCCGGCCCGGACGCCGGATCAGCAGCACCCGCAGCCCGGCGGCGACCCCCCGGGCCGACACGGCTGCGCCGACCGCCGGGTCCAGCTGCGACTGACTGAGCGCGAGCCGCCCCCACGGTCCCGGCTGCTCGATGAGCAGGAAACCCATCCCCGGGGCGGCCGTCCCGGGCATCGGGTCACCGCGCCGCTCGGCGGCGAACGAGCACCGCAAGGGCGTGGACGGCGGGAGCTCGACCTGGCCGGCCGGCTCCGGGGCGACTGACGTCACCGCAGCTCGCCGGGGGCTGCCGCGAGGACTGCCACGCCTTCGCGAACCATGCGGCGGGTCAGCGCGATCGCCTCATCGATGTCGAGGCCCGGCAGCTCGCGCACGGGCAGCCGTGACCCGTCCAGCACGGCCCGCACGGCCTTGCTGGCGCTCACGGGCAGCAGCAGGGTGCGGTCCGGGAGGGTCACGACGACGTGCTGGTCGGTCTCGCGCAGCGCGTGGTGAAGGTGTGCCCGGCCCTCGAGGATGCTGTCACCGTTGAGCGACTCGAGCGCGCGGGCCTGGGCCAGCGGGGCGACCGGTGCGGGCCGGGTGCTGGGCACGGCCCGCTCGGCGACCCGGCGGGCCACCTCGGCCGGGGAGACGGACTGCAGACGAGCGAGCACGGCCTGGATGGTGGCATGCACATCGGCGTCCAGCGACCCCGGCTCCGCGAGGTCGAGCCCGAGCGGCAGCGAGGCGCGCAGCGCCGCATCGTCGCGCACCAGCGCGACGATCCCGTCGAGAACCTGCTGCCGGGTCAGCGGATGCACTCCGACGGTCAGGTGGCAAGAGGTCCCACCGAGTGCCTGTGCCGCATGCAGGTAGCCGCGCGGCAGGTAGAGCGCGTCACCCGGCCGCAGCACCTCGTCGATGATCGGCGGCTGCTCGGCTCGCGCCTCGACGGCGGCCCGGTGATCGGTCCAGGGCTCGGTGCGCAGCGGATCGGCGTGCACGGGCGCATGGATTCGCCACCGCTTCTCGCCGGCGACCTGCAGCACGAACACGTCATGCACGTCGTAGTGCGCCGCGAAGCCCTGCGACGCCGGCGGCGTGATGTAGGCGTTGATCTGCACCGGGTGACCGAGGTCGCGGGTCAGCGCCCCGGCGAAGTCGATCAGCGGCGGCCAGAGCCGGTGCAGCCCCTGCAGCACCACCGTGTGCCCGTCGTCGAACAACGCCAGCACGCGGTCGTCGGCGACCTGGTCCGCGATGAGGGCGCCCGCGCCACCCGGGCGGGTGTAGCGCTTCTCGCCTACCATCTCGCCGTTCTTGGCGAGCCGGATGAACGGCGTGCGCAGCCCGCGGCGCGACAGCAGCTCGTCGACAGCGTCGAGCGAGAACAGGTCGCCGAAGCCGGCGGAGGTGTGCTCCAGTGCGTCGTACGACGACAGCAGCGGCCGCCGCGACCAGATGTCGCGGGCAAAGGCGTCGGTTGAGCCGGCGACACAGCGACGTAGAGCGGGGCGCCCGGGAGCGACACCTGTGGAGGTGTCCTCGCCGGCCGCCCCGCCTGCGTCAGCAGTGCCGTTCAGCTGATGCTCCCCGTGTGCTCAGGCACTGCCGTCCGCGCCACCATCGGCGCCACCGTCCGCGCCACCGTCCGCGCCGCCATCGGCGCCACCGTCCGCGCCGCCGTCCGCGCCACCATCGGCACCGCCGTCGGCACCGCCATCGGCACCGCCGTCGGCACCCCCGTCCGCGCCGCCGACGGAACCAGTACCAGCTCCCCCGGCCCCGGGGCCGTGCTCTGCCGGTGTAGTCGTGTCGTCGTCGAGTGCCATCCCAA
>JAVEDJ010000085.1 GCA_030841025.1 Actinomycetota bacterium | reverse complement strand
CGGGCCCTGCCTCAGCGGCACGCCGAGGCGACGTGCTCCTGGACACACTGCGTGCTCTCCGTGAAGAGGCCATTCACAACACCACCGAGGGAGACCGCCGCGAACACGACGACCGCTGCGATGGCTGCCAGGATGAGCGCGTACTCAACTGCAGAGGCGCCCTCGTCGTCGCGCGGCCGCATCGGTTCCCTCTCCATCGTGGGCGAGCATCGTGCTTACCCAGCGCTTGTGTCGTGCTAGCTGTTGCAGTCTTTCGAGGACGACGCGACGCCCTGATTCTTGATGTTGTCGCAGGTGCTCTTGAATGCGCCCGAGATGACGGAGCCGAGAGCGAACACGATCAGCACGATGACCGCCGCGATGGCAGCCACGAGGAGGCCGTACTCGACTGCCGACGCGCCTTCGTCACTCTTGCGGTCCGCGACCTTGCGGATGTAGGCGAGCATGTCTCTGTCCTCCGGGATGACCGACGTACCTGGCTTAAGCCGGTGTGGCTCAACGCTTGTCGAACTAGCATCGACTCTGCGCCACCCCTCGCAACATCACTCGGCCGGTCACCTTTGACTCATCCTTTCGGATGATACCCCTCGGTGACTAGACCGTGACGAAGAGTTGTTTATCGCGTCTGGTCGGCGGGATTCGTGATCAAGCCGAGCCGCATCGCGGTCATCAACGCCTGAGCCCGGTTGGCGGCACCCAGCTTCTCGTAGACCTTCGAAATGTGCGTTTTTGTCGTCGACTCGCTGATGAAGAGCTGCTTCGAGATGGCCGCCACGCCCAGACCTTCGGCCAGCAGGCCGAGGACCTCCCGTTCGCGAGGACTCAGCTGGGGGCCGCTCGGGGACAGCCGACGCTGCATGGCGCCCGCCAGGTCGTTGGCGGTGAACGCCCTCGGTGAGACCGCAGCGTGGCGTGCTGCGGCGATGACATCGTCGGAGGGGGCGTCCTTGGGCACGAAAGCCGACGCGCCGGCCTCCAGGGCACCGAAGAGCTGCTCGTCACCTGCGTACATCGTGAGCACGACGATTCCCATGGTGGGATTGGCTTCGCGCACCTTGCGGGCGGCGTCCAGGCCGCTGCCATCGGGCAGCCGGACGTCGAAGATCACCACGGTGGGCGTGTGCTCAGCGATGATCGCCAGTGCTTCAGCGACCGAGCCCGCCTCACCCACCACCGTGAAATCGCCGGTGCGCTCGAAGGCACGGCGCAGGCCCTGTCGGATCAGCTCGTGATCATCGACGAGTACGACGGTGGTGGTCACGGCCGACACCCTACCGGCCAACCCTGGCCGCGCCGAGGGTTACTTCGACCCGCGTCCCGCCTTCTTCGCGGTTGGTGACCGCCAGCCGGGCACCTACCCGCTCCGCGCGTTCCCGCATCACCTCGAGGCCGAAACTGTCCTGACGGGGCGTCCCGAGACCCCCGCCGTCGTCCTCGATACAGAGGGTGGCCCGGGGGGGATTCACGCTGCAGGTGACCCAGAGGTTCTCCGCGTTCGCGTGCTTTCGCGCATTGGTGATGGCCTCCTGTGCGATCCGCAGCAGTTCCGTCTCGGTGTCGATAGGCAGGCGCGTCGGGGCCTCGTCCAGCACGAGATGGACCGTGAAGTTCGAGCCGACGCCGACCTGGCGGACGTAGTCGGACAGCGCCGTGCCGAGCCCGATCGAGGACTGCACGTCGCTGCGAAGGTCGAAGATCGAGAGCCGGAGCTCGGTGATCACCCGGGTCAGCTCGGAGCGCAGCCCCTTGAGGTCCTGCTCGAGGTCGGGGAGGAAGCGGGCCCGGGCAGCCAGGTCGTCGACGACGTACCCCAGAGAGGCGAGCTCCTGGGCGATGCCGTCGTGGATCTCGCGGGCGAGCCGTCGGCGCTCCTCCGCCGTGGCGAGCGTGCGCACCTCGCTGAACAGCAGTGCTGTCTCGAGGCGCAGCGCCTGCTCTTCGACCACGCTGGTCGCGATCTGCAGCTCGACGGTCTCGAACGGTCGGTCTCGCTCGACGGCGACCAGGCCGAAGGTGCGTAGTCCGATCTGCAAGGGCACCGCGGCTGCATGCCCCCGCGGCAAGCTGTTGGACAGCGGCCGGGTTTGCCGTACGGGGGCACTGGCTGCCCAGGCCTCGTCGAACAGTGCACTGGTGACGTCCCAGTCCAGTCGGTCCGCACCGTGCGCTGCCATCGGCGAGAGACGTCCGCCGGCAGAGCGCACATAGACACCGGCGCGGTCGAACGGGACCGATTGCTGCAGCTGCTCGAGCAGTCCTTCGGAGAGGGTGACCGGGTCCAGGCCGCCGGACAGCTGCCGCGAGACGAGCCGCAGCTGGGAGAGCAGCCGGTAGGCGGAGGCGTAGGCAGCGTTCTCCGGTGCTACCTGTGTCGTCTGCAGCCGCCGCACCCACGCACCGAGCATGCCGACGGCGAGGGTGATCAGGACCCATTGGCTGACTCTGCTGAGATAGTCAGCGGTCGACAACAGCTCCTGGCCCAGGAAGCGGCCCAGCAACAAGGTGAGACCGGCGAGGCCCGAGGTCATCACGGCCATCTGGAAGCCGGACACCAGGCCGGCCGCCAGGGACGGGGCGATCAGATAGGGCAGCAGTGAGTCCGGCAGCGGCTCGACCAGCAGCATGAGGACGCAGGCCAGGACGGACTCCAGCACCGGCTGGTAACGGGTCAAGGTCTTGTTGGGGAACCGCAGCGTCGCCGCGATCGCCACGACGGCCAGCAGGCCGACGGTGATGACCGTGCCCGCACTCCGGTCGTTGGCCAACGTGATCGTGGCGCACAGCAGCAGCAGCCCCGCGCGGGTGCTGAGGATGAGCTGGGTGACCGAGAAGTCCGTGCCGGTGCTCACCTGCATGGGGGAGACGCTCCCATACTGCGGCCTGTAGACCGCGGCAGCCGCCACGTGTCCCTCCACAATTCGGAGCCAGTCGACGTCAGAGCCGGCCGCTGAACGACTGGTAGATCTGGATCGCGGCCGGTCCGAGGATCACCACGAAAAGTGCCGGCAGGATGCAGAAGATCAGCGGAAAAAGGATCTTGACGGGGACCTTCTGGGCCAGCTCCTCTGCCCGCTGCGTGCGTTTTGTTCGCATCTCCCTGGACTGCACCCGCAGCACCTGAGCGATCGGGATGCCGAAGGCCTCGGCCTGGACCATGGCCGTGACGAAGGAGCGCAGCTCGGGGAGGTCGCTGCGCTCGCCCAGAGCCCGCATAGCCTCCGACCTGCCTAACCCGATCTGCATCTCCTGCAGCACCCGGAAGAACTCGTCCGCGACCGGGCCGGTCGTGTTGCGCGCCACCTGCGACAGGGCGGCGTCGAAGGCCAACCCCGCCTCGACCGAGATGGTCAGCAGGTCCAGCGCGTCCGGCAGCTCACGCCGCATCATCTCGCGACGGTTGTAGCCCATCTGGTAGACGACCATGTTCGGTGTGAAGTAGCCGACCGTGGTGAAGGCAATGGCAAAACCGATGATCGGGAGGACGCCTGCGCCGAGCACGAACGGAAGTGCTACGCCGATCACGAACCCCAGTCCGACACCCAGCATCTTCAGAGCGATGACGCGGTCGACATCCCACCGCGGCGGGTTGCCGGCCATCTCAAGACGGTGCCGGATGCGGGCGACCTGCTCGGTGGCGGTGAATCGTCGGCCGAGCTGAGTCAGCCGGCCCATGGCCGGGCCGACGACGCGCTCGGCGAAAGGCCGGTTCAACTCATGGCGGACGGCGGACGGGGTCGCGTGCAGGGCGCGAATCTGGGCCAGCGAACGACCGACCTGCTGACGCTCGGATGTCATCGTGGCGAAGGTCACGATGGCCAGAGCAAGAGCGCCGAAGATGCTCACGAGCCCGACTATCAACAGCGTGGAGCTCACCTCACACCTCCACCTTCACGGCCTTGCGCATCCACAGCACACCAACGGTGAGCAGCGTTGCGCCCGTGATGACGAGGAGCCATCCCAGAGGCTGGGTCACGAGCGGCCGCAGATAGTCCGGCCGCGACAGGATGAGGTAGAGCGTGAAGACAGGCGGCAGGGCGCCCAGGATCCACGCGGACAGCCTGCCCTCGGCCGAGAGGACCTGCACCTGACGGCGCAGTCGCTCCCGCTCGCGCAGCGTGGCGGAGACCGTTGTCAGGACCTCGGCGAGATTGCCGCCAACTTCTCGCTGGATGCGGATAGCCATGACGACCCACGCAAAGTCCTTGCTCTGCATCCGCTTGCCTACGCCTTCGAGTGCATCCTCGATCGGTACGCCGAGGCGCGCTTCCACGAGCGCACGGTTGAACTCGCCCGTCATGGGCTGCTGTCCTTCACGTACGACGGTGTCGAGTGCCTGCGGCATCGAGTAGCCGGCGGACAGGCTTCCCGACACGAGCTGAAGGGTGTCCGGCAGCTGGGTCAGGAAGGCGTTGGTCCGGCGTGACTCCTTGTAGCTCAAATAGACCCACGGCAGCGCGACGCCCAGGATCAGACCGATGAGAGTGGGCGCGAGTGCTCCGCCGGAGACGAGCAGCAAGAGGAGGGGTAGGGCGAGAGCGGTGCCGAGGTGGATCAGCATCCACTCGGCCGCGCGCAGCGGCACGCCGGCCGCTTCGAGTCGCTCACCCACCGCAGCCTCGAAGTCACGTTTCTGGACGACGCGACCGGCGAGCTCGACAGCGGACCGGGCGACGTGGCTGCCACCGAGACGCGTGCTCTGTTGCTGTGCTTGTGTAGCCGTCGCCTGGCGGCCGGTGAGGGTGTACATGGACAGCCGCCGCCGCAGCCGGGTCGACTGGTTCTCCGTCGATGCTGCGCCCGAGGTCGCGGCGAACACTGCGGTGGCGAGTGCCAGGAACAGCGCCAGCAGGGCCAGCGGCAATGTAGCGTCCGAGACAAGCGTCGACGTACTGCTCGGCTTGACGGCTTGCGGGCCGAACTCGGCCCCATTCGCCGCAGCCTTGGGTGCCTTCTTGAACGTTGCCAGGGTGGCGTCGCGCAGCAGCTCCGCACCGGCGGTGGCCGTGACCGTGACGTTTGCTTCCTTGCCGGCCAACGACGGTGGAACTTTCGCGGTGATCTGCAGCTGTTTGGAGATCGTCTGTGCGGCGCTGGCGAACGCGTTGGACAGCTGCGCAGGATCGCTCCGGACGGCTCGGCCGTTGCTGCCCGACGCCAGCTGCTGGAGCGACGTCGGGACACTTTCTGGCCCGATGTAGACACTGTTGACCGTCGTCTGGGCATCGGCGGCCTGCGCGACGGCGGCGTCGAGGGTGGCGTTGCTGCGGCCGGGCTGCCCGTCGGTCAGCAGCAGGATCGAGCGGGTGCCCTCGGTGCCGGCCTGGCCGAGTGCGGCGACGACCGCGTCGTAGAGCGCGGTGCCCTTCGTCGGGTTGATGGTGAGCGCGTCGATCTGAGCCTGCAGCACGGTGCGGTCCGCCGTCGGCGCGCTCACCACCTGGGCGCCGGCGTTGAAGGTGACCAATCCCACGTCGACATCTGGTGGCAGGTTGCCGAGGAAGCTCGCGGCTGCGGTCTTGGCGGCCGCGATACCGGTCGCAGCCATGCTGCGGCTGTTGTCGAAGGCCAGGATGGCGGTGCGCTGGAGCGGCTTGACGCTGGAGGCGGCTGGCTTCGCGGAGGAGACGAGCGTCTGGCCGGCGACACTGACGGTGACTGTCGACGGGTCGATGGCGACGTCGGCGGGGAGGTCCGTGGCCTGGAAGACCACCTCGATGGTGCCTCTCGTGCTGTTGAGCTGCACGATCTGTCCGGTGGAGGCCATCGCGGGCGCCCCGGGGAGCACGAACGCCGCGGTCATGACCGCGGCGATGACAGTGCGAGCAAGCCGGCGACTCATCGACCGAACTTCTCGAACGCGAACGTCGCCGGGTCGACGTGTACGCCGCTGGAGGCGAGCTTCTCGAGAAACCTCGGGCGCAGACCCGTCGACTTCAGCGTGCCGAGCGCTCGGCCGGTGTCGTCGAAGCCTGCTGAGTGGTCGAACAGGAAGATGTCCTGAAGGGTGATGACGTCGCCTTCCATGCCGACGACCTCGGTGATGTGCGTCAGGTGCCGGGTGCCGTCCTTGAAGCGCGACTGGTGCACGATCACGTCGACGGCGCTCGACACCTGTTCACGGATGGCCCGGACCGGTAGGTCGACACCGGCCATCAACACCATGGTCTCCACCCGGGAGAGGACGTCGCGAGGAGAGTTGGCGTGCACGGTGCAGATGGAGCCGTCGTGACCGGTGTTCATGGCCTGCAGCATGTCGAGGGCCGCCGCGTCGCGGATCTCGCCGACAACGATGCGGTCGGGTCGCATCCGCAGGGAGTTGCGGACCAGGTCACGGATCTTGACCTCGCCCTTGCCCTCGATGTTCGGTGGCCGGGCCTCCAGGCGCAGCACGTGCTCCTGGTGCAGCTGGAGCTCCGCAGCGTCCTCGATCGTCACCACCCGCTCCTCACCCGGGATGAATGAGGAGAGCACGTTGAGCGTCGTTGTCTTGCCGGCACCGGTGCCACCACTGACGAGGATGTTCAGCCGGCCGCGCACGCATCTCTCCAGGAAGTCAGCGGTCGCGCGAGTGAGGGTCCCGAAGCCGACCAGGTCGGCAACCATGTAGGGATCGGTCGCGAACTTGCGGATCGTCAACAGCGAGCCGTCGATGGACAGCGGCGGAATGATCGCGTTGACCCGGCTGCCGTCGGGCAACCGCGCGTCGACCATGGGACTCGACTCGTCGACTCGACGCCCGACCCGCGCGACGATCTTGTCGATGGTGCGCCGCAGGTGCGCCTCATCGGCGAACCGGCCATCCACCTCATGCAGACGCCCGGCCTTCTCGACGTAGATCGCATCGAACCCGTTGACCATGACCTCGGTGACGTCCGAGTCACGCAGGTAGGGCTCGAGCGGTCCATAGCCGAGGATGTCGTCGGCGATCTCCTGAGCGATGCGGGTGCGGTCCGTGGCCGTCAGGGGGGTCTCGTCCTGGGCGAGCACCTCCTGCAGCGACTGGCGGACCTTCGACTCCAGCTCCGACTGCGTGGTGCGGGAGTCGTAGAGCTTGGGCCCGAGGCTGTCCAGCAGGGTCTGGTGCACGGTGCGCTTGAGGTCGGCGAAGGGGTCGACCCCACGGCGTGGCCGGGTGGGCGTGCCGGACAGCGCCTCGTGCTTGGTCTCCGCTGTGGTGGCGCCGCGGTCGAGCTTGGCAGCCGCGAGTCGGTCGGCGAGGCTCATGTCGTCTTGGCCCTGCGGCGGAGCAGGCCGCGCCGGTCGGTGCGCAGCTGGCTCGGGATCTCGTCCTCAGCCGTGGCGGTGCCCGCCGCGACATGTCGCTCAGCGAACAGCTTGATGGCCTGGCTCACCGGGTGCTTCGGGTCGTCGAGCACGATCGGGACTCCGCGGTTGATCGAGGCAGGGACATCGCGCGAGCTCGGGATCTGAGCGGTGATCGGCGCCTTGAGGGTCTTCTCGACCTCGCTCAGCGCGAGCCCGACCTTGGAGTCTGCGCGGTTGAGCACCAGCCGCCACCGGTCTCGCGGATAGTTGAGCAGATCGAGCGTCTCGAGAGTCAGCTTGAGGTTCTTCAACGCCGGGATGTCTAGCGTTGCCAGCAGCGCGACCATGTCGCTCTGGTCGAAGGCCGCGAGCACGTGGTCGTCGAAGGCGGGCGGCGTGTCCACGATGACGAAGTCGAACTGCTGTCGCAGCAGGTCGAGGACCTTGCTCACCAGCGTCGCGGGGATCGACTCCGCCGTGCCGGGCTCGATCGGCGCGACGAGGGTGGTCAGCCCGGCCGAGTGTGGGGTCAACAGCGAGAGGACGGCCTCGATATCGAGGCTTTCGGCCAGCGGAACCGCGTCGGCGATCGTGTGGGCCGGGAAGAGCTGCAGCGCGATCGCCACGTCGCCGAAGGCCAGGTCGAGATCGACCAGGCACACCTGGCGTCGGCCGTGATCGGCAAGGGCTGCAGCGAGGTTGGTCGCGAGCGTCGTCTTGCCGCAGCCGCCTTTCGCCGAGAACACCGTGATGAGCTTGCCGCGGGACAGCGATTCGTCGGTCAAGGTGTGCTCGCCGACCGACTCGCGCAGCCGACGTGACAGGTCGCGCGCCCGGCGAACAGCCGCGCTCAGTCCGGCAAGGTCGCGTTCCTCGACGACCTCGAAAACGCCCGAGCGGAGTGCATCGGTCAGCACGGGTGTGTCGACACGACGTCGGACCAGGATGACCGCGAGGCTGGGCCGGGTGACCCGCATGGACTCCGAGAGCGACAGCGCCGACGAGAGGTCGACACTCGGCCCGAGGACGACGGCATCCTCACGGAAATGCATCTCGAGGTGCCGTCGCAGCGCGTCGATCGAAGGCAGGACGAGACTGTCGGTGCCCAGCGCGGTGTGCAGCGCCTGGGCCGTCGCGGCATCGAGGTCGACGATGGCTGTCATGTCAGTTCGCGAACAGGTTGTCGATGTCGGTGCCGGGCACTGATGGGCTCAGCTTGGCGTCCTTTCCGAGCAGCGCGAACGACATCTGGCCGTGCGACGAGGCAAAGAACACCTTCTGGTACTGGGCCTGGTCGACTGCCAGGGTGACCAGGGCCGCGGGTGCCTGGCTGGCGTTGGCCGTGTCACCTGTGGCGGGCGCCAGCGTCTTCCCGTCGGCGGACAGAACCTGCACCTCGGGCAGCAACAGCTGGCTCTTCTCCTTGCCGTTGGCGTTGATGGTCAAGAAGATCGCCACCTTCGAGCCGGGGGCGAGGAAGCCGGCCAGCCGCGCTGGGTCGTCCAGCTGCACGCTGATGGCGAGCTTGCCATCGGGAATCGGCAGGTTTGTCGAGGAGCCGGCTGCCCCGAACTTGGTCGTGAGGATCTGTTCCCCCGCAAAGATGGGGGAGAGGGCCACCTGGTCCTCGATGGGGGTCACGTCGCTGAGGGCGTTGTCGGCCGCGGAGCTCCTGCTGATCTCCTTGCTCTCGATGGCGCCGGCGGCAAGGGCCTCTCCCGCCGTGGTGCCTGCGTCGATCGCCGACGTGGCCACGAGCACCTGGACCGGGTCCTGCTCCGCCAACGCGCGGTCGTTCACGCCGTTGACGTACAGAAACACCATGGTCGTCCCCAGGGCGGCGACCACCAATGCGGCGATCAGCAGGAGAGTGCGGCGTTCCATGGGCCCTTCTTTTCGGAGCGAGTCGCCGAGAGCCCGACTTGCCCCAACGGTCGGCTGGGTGATGCGTCGGCACGACAAGGCTGCACCCTGAGCCGTTCGTGCTCACTCACGGTATAGGCCGCGCTCAGCCGTTTGGGCTCATTGCCCAAAGTCTGGCGCGGTGCGGCCCGGCGTACGACGTCGCGCGCCGTCGCCGTGCCCGGGTGCGCCTAGCCCGTTGCGACGGCCGTCACGACATGAGCCCGCGTCTCCGCCTGCTGCCATGCCCGGTCCGAGGCCACGACCCGTCGCGCGCTCAGCAGCAGGAGCGGCAGGGCCGCCAGGAGGGGCAGCCGCCATTCGTCGCTCTTCGCGGTGACAGAGAAGAGCACGGCCAGCAAGGTCGTCGAGGCGGCCAGGCGCAGTGAGTAGGCGGCCATGACGCCAGGCGGGGCAGGTGTGTCGCGCGGTCCGCGCAGATCCGCACGATGTGGTCGGGTCAGCGACAGTTGCATACATGTCGCCACAACTCGGGCAATTGTCACGAGGGCACAGCAGCCGAGTGCTGCTGCTTCGGCAGCGGTCGGCAATGACCCCGCGCGCGTGCTGCCCGCAAGCACGGTCAAGACGACAGCCACCGCGCAGACCTCGGCGACGATCCGGGTCTTGGCGCGGAAGACGATGCGCGGGTCAGCCGGGAGGGAGGCAAGCCAGACGGCACCGGAACCGTCGAGGCAGAAGGCATTGACACCGAAGAGGAGGCCGGCTCCCGCCGCGACCAGTCCCGGAAGCAGCACCAGTGATGACCACTCCAGTCCCGCGACGGCCGCGACTCCTCCGGGGAGGATCCCGAGCACCAGCAGGCCGCGCCGCAGCGATGGCGAGCGCCAGACGCTGGCCCGGTCCACCGCCAGCTGTTCGCGCAGCAGACCGGTCGCCGGCCGGCGGCGGCGTACCGCTCTGGCCTCGCTGTCGCCGTGACCTCGCCCCGGCTGCCGCAGCGTCCACGCGCACGCGCGTCGCCCGAGGAAGAAGGCCGCAATGGTCGCAGCGAGGAGGGTGACGGTGACGGTCGTCCAGCCGCTGTAGTCACCAGCCGCTCCGTCGGCCGCACCGATCACCACCCAGGTGGTGGGGGAGGCGTCGAGCAGGGTGGTCGTTCGATCGGTGAGCAGCACGGCGAGGCCGCCCGAGGCGATCACCGCCGCCAGCGCCCACGTCGCCGTACGTCCCCCTGGTCGCTGTCGCAGCCCGACCACGAACCACGCGAGCGCCTGTCCGCACACGGTGACCATGGCGATGTAGCTCAGGCAGACGATGCAGGCGAGGACGACGCGAGGCCCACCCCCCGATACGTACGACGTCAGCCCGAGCAGCGCGATCAGCTGGGTCGTCCAGGCGAGGTTGAGCGGCGTCAGTGCCAACGACGCGGCGTAGTGGGTGCGCGCGGTCACGGGGTAGGCCGCCAGCTGCTCGGGAGGGAAGAGCTCGTTGCCGCCGCCGACGACGAGGGGCGCCAGCACGGCCAGGACCGCCACGGAGAGATAGGCGGTCGGTGCCAGCAGCAGCAGGTCGAAGCCGCGGCCGCGCGGCGCCAGGAGGCCTACGGCCACTGCTGCGGCGCTCAGCAGCGGGATCAGCGCGGCCAGGGCGAGGAAACCGCGGCGGGCACGGGGGCAGCGCACCATGTGCCAACGCAGGAGCAGCAGATGACGCAGCTGGCGGTTCATGACAGCAGAGAGCGGTAGCGGGCAGCGCCCGCCTCGCCCGTCAGCTCGCTCGAGGGCGATGCGGCCACCACCTGGCCCCGCCGGAGCACGACAGCCTCCTCGCATGACTGCACCGCGAGATCGAGCAGATGCGTGGAGACGAGCACTGCGGCGCCTTGCAACCGCAGCTCGTCGATGACACCCAGGGTGGCCTCGACCCCCATCGGGTCGACGCCGTCGAACGGCTCATCGAGCAGGAGAACGCTGGGGGAGTGGAACGCCGCGAGTACGACGGACAGCCGGCGGCCCATGCCGTGGGAGAAGCCCGCCGTGATGCGGTCGGCGGCGCCACTGAGATCGAAGCGGTCGAGCAGGTCGTCCGCGCGTTGCCGCCAGGAGCGATCCATGCCACGCAGCGTCGCGGCGAGCTGCAGGTGCTCCCACGGCGTGGCCCGAGGAATCAGACCTCCGACGTCAGGGCAGTAGCCCACGCGGGCTTTTGCGGCAGAGGGGTCGGCCACTGCGTCGACGCCGGCAATGTGCACCGAGCCGGAGGTCGGCGGCAGCACGCCCGCCAGCACCCGGAGCGTGGTCGACTTGCCGGCACCGTTGCGACCGATCAGCGCGACCGAATGGCCTGCCGGCAGCGCGAGGTCGAAACCCGCCACGGCGACCACGTCGCCGAAGCTGACCGTGAGGTCGCGGACTTCCACGCTGGCGGGCACGTCGCCAGTCTCTCCCAGCGGCGGAGCGCCTGGGCCGGAACTCAGGAGTACAGGGCGTCGACCTCTGTCGCGAACTCCTTCATCACCACGTTGCGCTTGAGCTTGAGCGACGGAGTCAGCACACCGCCGTCCTCCGTCCAGTCGACAGCGAGGATCTTGAAGCGCTTGATGGACTCAGCCTTGGAGACGGCCTTGTTCGCGTCGTCGACGGCGCCCTGGATCTCGGCCTGGACCCCGGGGTCCTGCGCTGCCTCGCCCAGGGTCATCGCGGGCTTGCCGTGCTGCTCGAGCCAGGCCGGGAGCGCCTCCTCGTCCAGGGTCACCAGGCACGCGATGTAAGGCTGCGCGTCTCCGACCACGATGCACTGGCTCACCAGTCGGTGTGCCCGAAGGCGATCCTCGAGCACCGCCGGTGCGACGTTCTTTCCGCCGGCGGTGACGATGATCTCCTTCTTGCGCCCGGTGATTCGCAGGAACCCGTCGCTGTCGAGCTCGCCGATGTCGCCGCTGCGGAACCAGCCGTCGGCCAAGGCATCGGCCGTGGCCGCCTCGTTGTTCCAGTAGCCCCGGAAGACGATGCCGCCCTTGATGAGGATCTCGCCGTCGTCCGCGATGCGGATGGTCACGCCCGGGAGTGGTCGGCCGACTGTGCCGATCTTGTTGTGGTCTGGGCGGTTGACGGCGGCGGCAGCCGTTGTCTCGGTCAGCCCGTAGCCCTCGACGATCGTGAGGCCGATGCCGCGGAAGAAGTGACCCAGCCGGGGGCCGAGCGGTGCTCCTCCAGAGACAGACCAACGGGTCTTGCCACCGAGCGCGGCCCTGAGCTTGGAGTAGACGAGCTTGTCGAACACGGCGTGCTTGGCGATCAGCCCGAGACCTGGGCGGCCTCCGTCTTCGAGCGCCTCGCTGTAGGCGATGGCCGTGTCGGCCGCACTGTGGAAGATCTTGCCCTTGCCGGCGGCTTCGGCCTTCTGTGCCGCCGAGTTGTAGACCTTCTCGAACACGCGCGGCACCGACAGGATGAACGTGGGCTGGAAGTCCTGGAGGTCGGGGAGCAGGTTCTTGACGTCGGCGGTGTGGCCGACTCGCGCGCGGGCCATGACGCACCCCACCTGCACCACCCGGGCGAGCACGTGGGCCAGCGGCAGGAAGAGCAGCGTCGAAGCATCCGCCTCGCGGAACAGCGTCGACAGTCCCTTCTCCGCGCCGTCGGCCCGCACGATGTTGCCCACCTCGGCCAGGAAGTTCAGGTGCGTCAGCTCGCAGCCCTTGGGCCGGCCGGTCGTCCCCGACGTGTAGATGATGGTGGCGAGCGCGTCGGTGGGGACGCCGTTGCGGCGAGCCTCGAGATCGTCGTCGCTGACGTCAGTGCCCGTTCCGGTGAGCGTGTCGAGGGTGCCTGCCTCGATCGTCCAGACGTGGTCGAGGGTCGACAGGCCGTCGCGCACCTCGCCGACGGTGGCCTCGTGCTCGATCGTCTCGACGAAGCAGCCTTTGGCGCCCGAGTCGCTGAGGATCCACTGCACCTGCTCCGCCGACGAGGTCTCGTAGATCGGCACCGTGACGCCGCCGGCGAACCAGATGGCGAAGTCGATCAACGTCCACTCGTAGCGAGTCCGCGACATCAGGCCCACGCGGTCGCCGGGCTCGATCCCGGCGGCGATCAACCCCTTCGCCACGCCGCTGACCTCGGTCAGGAACTCGCGGCAGGTCACGTCCAGCCACCGGTCACCCGCGCGCCGGCTGAAGACGACCTTGTGCGGGGCCTGGACGGCGTTGTCGACGACCAGGTCGGTCAGGTTGCCGGTCGGCGTGTCGATCACCGCTGGACAGGCGTACTCGTCCATCGTGGCCACTCCTCGAGAGCGGTAGTCACGGCAGTCCCAGCCCGGTGGGCTGGGACGAACAGCACATTACTTGGCCGTGACCTTACTGATCGACTGCGCGTGGCCGGGCCCGGATGTGCGGAAAGTGCCCGGGTCTGGGCCATCGGCCCTGCCTTGGGATGCTGTCGGCTGTGGACACCGCCGCCTCCGCGCCGTACGGCATCGACATCGCGGACGACACCTTCGTGGTCGCGGACCCGGAGGTCGTGGCGGCCGTCGTGGCCGACCCAGCCGCGTGGGATGTCTGGTGGCCCGACCTGCGGCTCCGGGTCACCCTCGATCGCGGGGTGCAGGGGCAGCAGTGGGCGCTGACCGGCGCGCTGGAGGGCAGCATGGAGATCTGGCTCGAGCCCTGGGGCGACGGCGTGCTGCTGCACTGGTATCTACGCGCTCGGCCCAGCGAGGCGCGTCGGCGTACCGCCCGTGAACGGGACGGCCGTGCGCGCGCCTGGAAGGCGCATGCGCACGCCCTCAAGGACCGGCTGGAGGCGGGCCGCGAGCCCGGGCGTTGCCGGGACGCGGCGGACGTCTCCGGTGTCAAGGATCCCGGTGGACCTGCCGAAGCCCCATGAGTGGGACAGATGACCGCGCATGACCTGCGCTGCCCCAAGTGCGGGGCGCACACCGTGGCGGACGCCGACTGGTGCACGCTCTGCTACGCCGACCTGCGGCCGCCCGCCGAGCCCGAACCAGCGGGGGATGCCGAGGTGGCTGCCGGCTCGGTGCCGGCGACACCCGTGGCCGCTCCGCCCCGCGGGAAGCACGCACGGCGGACGCCGACCGCCGGATCGGTCACGTCTGCCGGCGGGCACGACGCAGAGCTGGCGGCGGGCGTGGATGTCGACTTGATGCTGGCTCAGCTCGCTGCCGAGACGACGCCGCCGCTGGGTGACTTCATGGGCCGGTTCAACACGAAGGCTTCTCGGGCGCTCGTGATCGCAGGCGGGGTCGCCGCAGTAGGGCTCGTCCTCCTTCTCGCGATGACCATCCTCGGCTCCCTGCTCTGACCCGGCCGCCTCTCGCCGCGTCATCCACCACGCTGCCAACGGTGAGGCCGCGCCGACGTCGTACGGCCACGCTGTAATCTCGCCGAAGTCCGATCTCGTCTGGGGCCGGTTCTTGGCTGGGAGGCACGAGGCATGGCGGAGCGCACCGAGTCGAGCATCAGCATCGATGCCGCACCGGCTCGGGTCATGGAGGTCATCGCCGACTTCGATGCCTATCCCGAGTGGACCGGGGCGGTGAAAGAGGTCGAGGTCCGGTCGAAGGGGCCGGATGGCCGGGCTACCGAGGTCTGGTTCAACCTCGATGCACGCGCCATCAAGGACCAGTACTCGCTCGCCTATACGTGGAAGGGCGAGAAGGAAGTGCGCTGGAGCCTCATCGAAGCCGAGCAGATCGTGAAGGCGATGGATGGCGCCTATCTCCTCGTCGACAACGGGGACGGCTCGACGACGGTGACCTACCGGCTCGCTGTTGACGTGAAGGTGCCGATGCTCGGCATGATCAAGCGCAAGGCCGAGAAGGTCATCATCGACACTGCTCTCACCGAGCTCAAGAAGAGGGTGGAGGGCTAGGCCCGCATGGTTGACGGCGCTCAGTCGTACGACGGCGGCCCGCCGCACGGCTCCATCGGGGAAGAGGCGGGCAAGCTGGCCGAAGCCGTGCAGGAGTGGCTCGGCCGGCGGACCGGTCGCGCGCCTCGCGACGTCTGGGCTGCCGCCACGTCAGGGCTCGAGGACGACCACGGGCCCGAGTGCCGCGTGTGCCCGCTCTGCCGCGCGATGCGGTTCTTCTCGTCCGTGAACCCGCAGGTGGCGGAGCACCTTTCCGATGCCGCGGCATCGGTCAGCGCCGCGATGCGCGCGATGGCCGAGGACCGGGAACGCGCCCGGTCAGCGCCGGCTGGCGATCGACCGGGGCCTGCAGCGGCGCCCCACAGCGACGGCGAGGCGTGAGCCTCACCATCGGGCTCGACGTCGGCGGCACGAAGGTGGCTGCAGGCGTCGTCGACCCGTCGGGGCAGATCCTGGCGCAGACCAGGGTCGAGACGCCGCCGCACAACCCGGCTGCGGTCGTCGACGCCATGGCAGCCGCAGTCGCGCAGCTTCGGGTCGGCCATGACATCGAGGCGGTGGGGATCGGTGTCGCGGGCTTCGTGGACCGCAGCCGTGCCAAGGTCTATTTCGCCCCCAACCTGCGCTGGGACGACGTCCCGTTGCGCGCGGAGATGGAGGCGCGAACCGAGCTCCCGGTGATCGTCGAGAACGACGCCAACGCCGCGGCCTGGGGCGAGTTCCGGTTCGGTGCCGGCCGCGACGAGACCTACAGCGTGTGCGTCACGGTGGGCACGGGCATCGGCGGCGGGGTCATCGCCGGCGGCGAGCTCTTCCGTGGCGGGTTCGGGGTGGCCGCCGAGATCGGCCACATCCAGATGGTCGCCGGCGGTCGGCTCTGCGGGTGCGGGCAACGCGGCTGCTGGGAGCAGTACGGCAGCGGCAATGCCCTGGTGCGCGACGCTCGGGAGCGCGCCTCGGAGTCGAGGGAGGACGCCGAGACCCTGCTCCGGCTGGGCGACGGCACGCCCGAGGGCATCAGGGGCGAGCACGTGACCGAGGCGGCCCGCCTGGGGGACCCCGTGGCGATAGCGGCATTCGAGTCGCTCGGGGGTTGGCTGGGGCAGGGGCTCGCGGACCTGGCGGCGGTACTGGACCCCGAGACGTTCATCGTCGGGGGCGGGGTGTCCGAGGCGGGCGACCTGTTCCTGCGGCCGATGGTCGATGCCTTCCACCGGCTGCTGACCGGCGGCGGGCACCGCCCGGTCGCGTCGGTGGAGCTGGCTCAGCTGGGTAACGCCGCGGGCCTGGT
>JAVEDJ010000075.1 GCA_030841025.1 Actinomycetota bacterium | reverse complement strand
GCGCGGGCAGACCGTGCTCGCCGCGCAGCGGCTCATTCGAATAGACCTCGCCGAGCTGTTCCTCCAGGATCAGCTGCGCCTCGTAGCAGAGGGTGCCGCCGGAGAACAGACCGCGCACCGTCCGACGTTGCGGGGCCAACCGAGCCGCCGCCATGGCGACATCGTCCCTGAGCCCGACCGCGAGCCGCGGATCGGCACCGCCCACGAGTCTGAGAGCCGCGACGGCACCCTGCTCGAGAGTGCGCGCGAGCTGGACGCCGGACGCCGGCTCGAGGTCGGACAACCCGAGGAAGACAGCGACGGCGGGCTTGGTCCGGGACTGTTCAAGCACGTTCGCCGCCGCTCTCGACGAGGGCGGCTTGGAGACCAGGAGCACCGCGTCGGTGCCGGCGTCGTCGTCCAGCGCGCGCACCGCGCACTGCGCCATCCGCCCACCGACCTGCTCGGAGAGGTCGCGCCCGCCCACCCCGATGACCTGTGAGATGCCAGCACCCCAACGGTCCAGCAATGCCGAGACCTCCTGCGCTCCGGTGCCTGCGGCAGCGACGACCCCAACCTTGCCCATCCTGACACTGCCGATCCCGGACTCGCCTGATGCGGCGAAGGCGTTGGCGAAGCCGAGCCCAGTGCCGCCCAGCACGGCTGTGCCCGCGCCCGGACCCATGACCAGGAGCCCGAGCGCAGCCGCACGCTCCTTCAGCTCGACCTCCTCCTCGAGCGGCACGCCATCACTGAAGAGCAGGACATGCAGGCCGGCGGTCAGCGCGTGATGGGCCTCCAGCGCGGCGTACTCCCCCGGTACCGACACGATGGCCACATTGAGATCCGCGTTCGCCCGGACCGCTTCAGCCAGGCTGGCCGGTGTCCGCTCCCCGGTGTCGTTGCGGCCCTGATCGCGTTCGGCGAAGGCCGCCTTCCAGCCTGCATCGAGTGCTGCCTCAAGCGCCGTCTCGTCGCTGGCGCGGACGGCGAGGACCAGATCGTTCGCACCGGTCTCCTCCAGCCGGCCATCGACGAACCCGCCGCTGGCGAGCTCCTCGAGCCCTCGCGCGGTCGCCATCACCGCGCCGGCCCACTCCACACCGGAGCAGTCCTGCATCGTCACGCTCGCCGACATCAGCAGCAGAGAGTCCAGATAGGCACCCGGGTGAACACGTAGACCGGAGGCAGTCACGTCACACTCGCGATGGCCGCCGGGACGGACTCGATGCGTGTCCCGACGTCGGCGTAACCAGCCGCCACATCGGCGAGGCGATCAGCAGAGGTGATGAACACCCGTTGACCGCCCTCGCGCAGGAACCGCAGAGCGGCGCCGATCTTCGGACCCATGCTGCCGGCGGGAAACTGACCTTGCTCCATGTGGTGCGCGGCCTCTTGCGGGGTCAGCACGTGGACGGGTCGTTCATGTGGCGTGCCGAAGTCCAGCAACACCGTGTCGACGCCAGTCAACAGGTAGAGCTCGCGCGCACCGAGTGCGGCCGCCAGCACAGCCGCGGAGTGGTCCTTGTCGATGACGGCGTCGACCCCGGTCAGCCCGCCGTCGGTTGCTCTGCTCACTGCGATCCCGCCGCCACCTGCGGCCAGCACGATGTGCCCGGCAGCGAGCAACAAGCGGATCGCCTCCATCTCGACGATGTCGATCGGGGCGGGCGAGGTGACCACCCGGCGGTACCCGCGCCCGGAGTCCTCGACGACATGCCAACCCCAGAGGCGAGCAAGCTCAGCAGCGCGGTCGGCGGTGAAGAACGGTCCGATCGGCTTGGTGGGGTGAGCGAACGCGGGGTCGTCGCGGTCGACCTGGACGTGGGTCACGACCGCGACCGCGGTCCCGGGCCCGCAGAGGCGGTCGATCTCGCGGACCAGCACGCCGCCCAGCTGACCCTGTGTCATCGCAGCGAGCTGGTGCAGCGGCTGCGCCGGCACGACGGCGCTTGCCTCCTCCTGCTGGATGGAGAGGTTACCGACCTGCGGGCCGTTCCCGTGTACGACGGCCAGCCGCCAACCGACGCCGGCCAAGTGGGCCAGGCTCCGCGCCATTCTGGTGGCGTTGGCTGCTATCTCGTCCGCTGCGCCGGACTGGTGGGCTGCGGTGAGCGCATTACCCCCCACGGCGACCACAGCGAGTGGTCTTATGGGATCCGGACCAGTCGACGGCGAGCTGCCGTCGCGTCGGATAGCAGATGCCATGTACATCATCGTGAACTATGGCGATGGGGAGCGCAATGCTCAGTGCAACCCAACCCGGCGGCTGGTCGGGGGAAGAACCACCGGTTTCGCCGGTTGCTGCCGCTTCGTGGCGGACGGCCGAGGACCAGCTGTTCGGCCCGTTGGCGAACCAGCCCGATCTCTGTCGCGTCGTCGTCGTGCTGGTCGGGGACACGCTGGCTCGGCTGCGCCGGCTCGGGCCGTCGACGGCAGCCCTCAGCGACGCGGCGCTCACGATCACCGCGCTGGTCCGCGACGTGCAGGAACAAGGTGGGTTGCCGGCCCATGGGATCGATCCGGAGCTCGTGGGCAGGGCCGCACTTGCGCTGCGCTTCCGTGAAGTCGTCGCCGAGCAGGCGACGACGCGACGCTTGGAGCTCCTGGCGGCTGCGCGCGCCGAACAGCTGCCCTGGGTCGTCCTGGAGGAATCCGGAGACACGGCGGGTGATCCCTGGGACCCCTACCGCCGGCTGGAAGCACAGGCCGCGACCGGCCGCGCCCTGCTCGTCAGGGCCATCCCCGACGACGACTTCCGGACCTGTCAGCACACGGTGGAGCTGCTGCAGCTCGACCTGGACACGGGACGCATCGAGCGGCCACCGGGCCCTGACGAGGCACCGTTCCGATGCTCGATCGCGGCCGACCGCGAGGCGCATGTCGGGGCCTTGCGCAGGACCCTCCCGCTCTCTGGATGAACCCTTGCTTCACACCCGCCTATGTCGGATAGTAAATGTCTGCTGGCCCTCACCTCACGGCGACGACGAAGGGCACAACGTGATGGAACCCGAGAGCGCGCCTTCCGTACCGCCCACCGCCCACGAGGTGGCGCAGCTGATCACCGCCCTGCAGAGCACCGGGCTGCGGGTCGAGGTCCCGATCGGGGCGCGCACCGGTGGGGCCGGCCCGGCCGACGCCGGCATGCTCTACATCGAGGGCGTGCAGACCACGGTGCCCACCAGTGCCGTCTACGTCGAGAACTCGCCGTACGCCCTGCGCGGGGAGGATGACGGCGGGTGGGCGGTCTACGAAGGTTCGCAACGCCTGGCCTCCGCGACTCTGGCGCCACGCCCGGCCTATTACGACCTGACCACCGACGAGGGGATCCCCTACTGGCAGATCGCCTTGCTGCACCTGGACTCGGTCGCCAGCACCGTGCTGCAGACCTGCGCCTACTGGGGAAACGACGACCAGTGCGCGTTCTGTGGCATCGGGGTCACGCTGGCCAACGGACGCACGATCGCCAAGAAGACTCCTGCCATGTTGGCCGAGGTCGCGGTCGCGGCTCGGGACCTCGACGGTGCCGTCGACGCCACCTTGACCACGGGCAGCACCGCCACACCAGATCGTGGCGCCCTGTATGTCGGGCGCTGTGGCGAGGCGGTCAAAGTGGCCTCTGGCCTGCCTGTCCAGGTGCAGTTCGAGCCGCCCGCGGACCTCGACGTGATCGACCGCGTGGCGGACATGGGGGTCGACTCGGTAGGGATCCACGTCGAGTCCTTCGATCCGCAGGTGCTCGCTCGGGTGGCGCCCGGGAAGGCCCGCTGGGGCCTCGACGCCTACTTCACCGCCTGGGAAAGAGCGGTTGCCGCTTTCGGGCCCGGCCAGGTGTCGACCTACGTCATCCTCGGGATGGGAGAGGACGAGCAGGTCACCGTCGAGGGGTGCAAGCGGGCCATCGACATCGGTGTCTATCCGTTCGTGGTCCCGTTGCGACCGGTGCCCGGGAGCCTGATGGAGGACCTGCTGCCGCCGCCGAAAGAGGCCGTCGAAGCGGTCTACCGGCAGATCGTGCCCTACCTCGCGCTGCGGGGCATGTCTGCCTCGGGAGTCGCGGCTGGTTGCGCGCGCTGCCAGGCGTGCTCGGGCCTGGGGGCCTTCGAGATGGCGGAAGGAGACAGCCGAGATGGACGCCGTACGCTCCCGTTGGTCATCAGCGCCTGACGTCTCGCGGCTCACCTGTCGCCCGGTCGACGGCCCGCTCGACAGGGCGACGCACCACCGCATCCGACACGAGGTCTTCGTCGTGGAGCAGGGGCTGTTCGCCGTTGACGACCATGACGTTCACGACAACGACGCCGCCACCATCCACGTGCTGGGGCTCGACGACGGTTGCCCGGCCGGGACCGTGCGGCTCTACCCGCTCGGTGCAGGCGTATGGAAAGGTGACCGCCTCGCGGTGCTGCCCGACCACCGGCGCAGCTCTCTGGGCGCCCCGCTGGTGCGCTTTGCGGTGGCCACGGCAGGAGCACTGGGCGGATCACGCATGGTGGCCCAGATCCAGACGGCGAACGTGCGGTTCTTCCAGGCGCTCGGGTGGACGAGGGTCGGCGACCCGGCCGACTATCTCGGCGTGCTTCATCAGCAGATGTCGATCGCCCTGCGGTGACGAGCACCCCGCGGTCAGAGCCGCAGATTGGTCACGCCCTCCCGGCGCAGGTCGTAGACGTCGACCGTCTCGTCCCTGCGGCGCAGCCGGACGCGGCCGGTGGTATCGAGCACGCCGAGCGATGCCGCGCTGAGCCCGCGACCGGCGAACCCGGCCAGACAGGCGCTGACCTGCGACGGTGGGCAGGTGAGCAGGAAGGCGTAGCAGGGGAAGCACGCCAGCCAGTCGGCGAGCGATACGCCGACGGGTGCCGGCAGGACGTCGAGGTCCACCGTCACCCCCAGCCGCTCCGGCTCGAGCAGCATGGCCAGCGAGCCGACCAAGCCGGCCATGCTCACGTCCTTGGCCGCGGTCGCGATGCCGGCCGCGGCAAGGTCGGCCAGCAGCCGTACGTCGCCAGCCAGGCGGGCGCCGCGTTGGTCGAACGACGGGAAGAACAAGAAGTCGGACCGCATCGCTCCCTCGACACAGCAGCCCAGGACCAGTTCCTGCCCGGCGGCCGCGTGACGGGCCGAGAGCACCCGTTCCGCCCGACCGATGCCGAAAGCCGAGAGTGCCGGTTGTCCGTCGCTGCGGGTGAGATGTCCACCGACGATCGGCACGTCGTACAGCTCCGATGCCCAGCGCATCCCACGCAAGATCTCGCGGCTGACGGCCTCGCTGCCGACCACGGTGTCGAGCAGCGCGACCGGGCGCGCGCCCATGGCCGCCAGGTCGTTGACGTTGGTCAGCACCGCGGCGACGCCCGCGCCATAGGGATCTGCGGCCACGAACGCCGGCAGGATCGCCTCACCGCCGACCACTACCGAGCCTTCACCGGCGGGCAGGACGGCGCCGTCGTCACCCGGCCCGGCATACCAGTCCCCCGGCCCCAGGATCTCGGCGACCAGACCGATGTCCGCCTTCGCCAGCACCCCTGGCAGCCGGCGGAGGCCCTGGGCGAGAACGTCCAGCTCGGACACGGAGGCCTCCCGGGGCTCGATCATCGCCTGGTCGGATTTCTACCATGGTGAACGTGACACCGGATTTCCTGACGCTGCCCGAGCGGGCAGCCAAGCCCCGCCGGCGCGGGATCACCCATGTGCTCGACAAGGGGATGCCCGTCGGCGAGCTCGACGCGCTGCTGCAGGTCTGCGGTCCCTACATCGACATCTGGAAGCTCGGCTGGGGCACCGCTTACCTCGATCCCGGCCTCCGGGACAAGATCGTCCTGCTCGGCCAGCACGGCGTGCTGGCCTGCACGGGGGGGACGCTGCTCGAGGTGGCCTGGCAGCAGGGCGTCGTGGACGAGTTCCTGGGCTGGGCCGACACGATGCGGTTCCCGTGTGTCGAGGTGTCGTGCGGTGTCGTGGGCATGAGCCCGACCCAGAAGCGCTCGCTCATCGAGCAGACCGGGGACCGGTTCGTCGTACTGGGTGAGATCGGGGTGAAGGACCCGGCGGTGGAGGTGGCCGCGTCCGCGTGGGCCCTGGCCGCCGCGGCCGACCTCGACGCCGGGGCGACCTGGGTGGTCACCGAGGGCCGGGAGAGCGGCACGGTCGGCCTGTTCGACCCGGCCGGCGAGGTACGCGCCGAGGTCGTGGAGTCCGTGGTCCAAGCGGTCGGGGTCGACTCCGCCGTCTTCGAGGCACCGCGCAAGGATCAGCAGGCCTGGCTGATCCGTCGCTTCGGGCCCGATGTGAACCTCGGCAATGTGCTGCCGGCTGAGGTGCTGGGGCTGGAGGCGCTCCGCCTGGGCCTGCGGGCGGACACCCTGGCTCTCTCGGAGAGCCGCACGAGCGCGCGATGAGCCGGTTCCCTGATCGCTACCGCGAGGTGTCGGTCCTCGATGTGGACGTCCCGCTCGAGATCGATGCGTTGCGCGCGCTGCTCACCTCACGTCCGGTCTACCGACGCACCCGCTACGTCGTCGCGCGGACTCGCGGTGCCACTGCGCTGGTCGAGGTCTCGACGATCGCCGGCACCGCGCTGTTCCACGATGTCGCCGACATCCGCCTGCTGGCCGGGCCCGACGAGACGACCTACCTGCACCGCCCGGATCTCGACACGGGCGTCCCGAGCCAGCTGGTCAAGGCAGCGCAGGATGCGCCCCGTTCGCGTTGCGTCGTCGTGGAGGGTCGCTACGGGCACGTGAGCTTCGTCCTCGATCCCGCTCCGGTCCGACTGCACGTGCTCGACGTCGCGCCACCCTGGCCGGCCAAGCTCGTCGACCAGGTCGACCGGGTGCTGGAGACGGCCGACGACCTCCCCGCGCTGCTACCGCTGCCGCGGGTGGTCGAGCTGCCCGACCTGCTGCCCGACGTGTCCGGCGGGCACTACCTGCTGCAGTGCCGAGGCGGCGGCATGGACGTGCCAGGTGCCTCGGTGTCCTACCTCGACGAGGTGCCGCCCCGGGCGGACTGGACGCTGCTCGGCTGCGCCCGCTCGCGTGCCATCCACGACTTCCTGTACGACGGCGCCGTCCCCCAGATCGACACCTGCCCCCGCACGCTGGCGCGCGACATCGAGGTTCCGCAGGGTGAGGTGCTGCTGCTGAAGTGCTGCCTGCTCGAGGAACACATCGAGCGCGACGGCCAGACCGTGGTGGTCCCGTGGGGTGCCACCTTCGGCCACCTGCGCGAAGGGCTCGACGCCGCCGTCGAGCTCGCCGGCCAGCAGGACTGCCAGGCGAGCGCGCCGGTGGAGAGGGACTCGTGAGCGCACGCATCACCGACTCGGCGATGTACGGGCATCTGTGGGGGTCACCGGCCGTCCGAGCCGTCTTCGAGGAGCGGGGCCGGCTGCAGTCCTGGCTCGAGGTGCTGGCTGCACTGGCCAGGGCGCAGGCAGCCGAGGGAATCGTGCCGAGCGAGGCGGCCGAGCAGATCACCCGGTTGGC
>JAVEDJ010000070.1 GCA_030841025.1 Actinomycetota bacterium | reverse complement strand
GCCTGCATGCCGCCCGGCTGGCCGGTGAGTGGCAGGACGGTGCGCCCGTTGACCCGGTGCGGCTTGAGCCGAACTCGCGGGTCGCCCACCTCTGGCGCTCCCACGAGGTCGTCCAGGGGCACGCGGTATGCCTGCGCGAGCGGCAGCAGCAGCTCGAGGCTCGGACGCCGCTGACCTGTCTCGAGGCGGGACAGGGTGCTCTTGGAGATGCCAGTCGACGCCGCGAGAGCGGTCAGGGTGATCCCCCGCTGGGTCCGGAGCCGCTTGATGCGCGGCCCGACCTGCTCGAGCGCGGCGGCGAGAGCTGTCGGGGCGTCCACGCTCCATTGCACCGTGCCTTCCCGGGAATGGCAACAAGAGTTGTCGTATCCCGGCGGCGGGCGCAGCCTCGAGGACATGAACAACAACCACGTAGTGATCATCGGCGGCGGCGCTGCTGGACTGTCCGCAGCACTGGTGCTGTCCCGGGCACGGCGCACGGTCACGGTGGTGGATGCCGGTGAGCCGCGAAACGCACCCGCCGCGCACATGCAGGGCTACCTGTCGCGGGACGGCATGCCGCCGCGCGAGCTGCTGGCTGCTGGTCGCGCAGAGGTGGAGCGCTACGGCGGGAAGGTGGTCCCCGGCACGGTCACCGACGTCACGCCAGGCCGCCGGTCCGGGTTCGAGATCCGGCTCGCCGACGGCACGGTCCTGGCCGCGCGACGACTTCTGATCGCCACCGGTCTGCGCGACGAGCTGCCCGACATCCCCGGGGTCCGCGAGCGCTTTGGGCGCGACGTGCTGCACTGCCCCTACTGCCACGGATACGAAGTGCGCGACCGGAAGCTCGGAGTGCTGGGTGGCGGCCCCGATGCCATCCGTCAGGTGCAGCTCGTCCGCCAATGGGCATCCGACGTGGTGTTCTTCCCGCACACCACCCAAGTCACCGCAGAGCAGCGCCAGCAGCTCGTCGCCCGCGCCATCGGCATCGTCGAAGGAAAAGTCGTCCGCGTGGTCGTGGAGGACAACAGGCTCTCTGGAGTCGAGCTGGACGACGGCAGCCTGATCCGCCGCGACGCAGTCTTCGTCGGCCCACGCTTCGTCCCGAACGCCGACCTCCTCGTCAGCCTCGGCTGCGCCGTCGACGACAACGACTGGGTGGTGGCCGACGCCACCGGCCGCACCAGTGTCGCGGGAGTGTGGGTCGCAGGCAATGCAGCCAACGCGCGCGCGCAGGTCATCACCGCGGCCGGCGAAGGCTCAGCCGCGGCCATCGCGCTCAACGCGGACCTGGTGGAGGAAGACGTGCAGCACGCCGTCGAAGCGTTCCGCGGCAACTACGTGGCCTGACCCGCACTGCACCCGGACACGGCCTCCTCGCGCAAGCCCAGCACGACCAACACTCAGCCATTTCAAACGACTAGGAGCAGACCATGTCCGACAACGGACCCACCCCGCCGCCCATCCGCGTGCCGCCGCCGTCGAAGCATCAGCTGGCGCTCATGATCTGGCTGAGCGTCTTCCCGACCCTCACGGTCATCAACCTGGCGTTCAGCGGCTGGCTGCGGCCGATGACGCCCGTCCTTCGCACCTTCGTCCTCGCCACCATCGCCGTACCGATCGTCATCTACGGCCTTATGCCACACCTGCACCGGCTGCGCGTTCGGCTGCTCACCCGTGCCTGACCGCCCCACCGACACCGTCTAAGGCCATGCAGCCCACAGCGGTGGTTCCGTGGGTGCGGCTGCTGCGTGATTGCGAGCGGGGCATGCGCTGGGGGCCAGCGCATGCCCGACGGTCGCCGCTCCGATCCGCGCGGACGACCGCCGCGAGGCCAAGAGGACGCCGGGCAGACATGCCGCATCACCCCGACGCGGAACACGTCACTCCCCGAAACAGACAGATGGCCCTTCAGGTGGTTGACTCGAAGTGTCACCCTGGACCCCGGTGGCGCGAAGTGCGCCAACTCGGAGAGTCGGAAACGATGGCCGAACCCGCGGGCCGCTGTGCGGTCCCTTGCGCTGGCGGTATCCGACGCCCCCGGCCGATACGACACCTCGCGCACCGTTTTCCCACCTGCGTCACGCTCGCGGCAGGCGCCGACTGCCGCCCTTCGGAGGTGCCGGGCTGGGCTTAGCACCCTCTCGCGGGTGTCCGAACCGCGTCGCAGGGCAGCTATGACGAAGCGAGTGCGGCACGCCGCTGACAGAGCAGCGTCCCCCGCGGCATTGACCAAGCAGCACGAGGCCCCCGAAGAAGCACCAACCGGCGCTCACGACTGGCTGTGCGTGAGACTGCCGCCGTCCTGCCAACCTCAAGGCATCCATCCAAAAAATCCCCACGCCACTCACCACACGTGGTGATCCGTGCTCATCACATCGGCTCCTACCTTGCGGTCATCCCGAAGGTCCGCCAAGCCCGGCGGCACCCTTCGGGCAACGGCAAAGGCGCACCATGAGCGACACGTCATCCCGACATTCGCAGAGCTCTGGCCGGTACGAGATCCGTCTCCAGGGGCACCTCGCCTCCCGCGGGGAGGCACGGCTCGACGGGATGACCCACAACCACCCGGGACGGCGGCACCACCCTTCTCGAAGGCCCGGCCGTCGACCAGGCCGCACTTCACGGCCTGATGCACAGGCTGCGCGAGATCGGCATCTCGCTGCTGTCGGCCACCCAGGTCGACCCGATCACCCGGGGCGTACCGGCCGAGCCGAACCGCCCTGGTCCGACCCACCAATGCCACCACTCTGCCGAAGTGCGCACACCGAGCCTCGACAGCTACCCAGGAGACAGCGATGAGATGACCTTCAAGGGCTTCAAGCCCTCACCCATCACGACGACCGGCCTCCCCACCGTCCCAGCGCAGGCCGTGCCCGTCGCCTGAGAACCAGCTCCGGCCGCTCGTCGGAGCCCACGACCGCCCCAACGAGAGGACCAAGCACATGACCGGCCCCAACGAGAGGATCGAGCACATGACCGACGACCATCCCGTGCGGTTCTCGGTCAACTACCCCGACCGTGACCTCAACCGTCTCACCACGGCCTTCCGCATCCTCACGGTCATCCCGATCGCCATCGTGCTCGCCAGCATCGGCGGCTCCCCCGGCGGCGACTGGGGCGACGGCTCCGGTTCGACCGTCATCGCGGTGGGTGGCACCGGGCTGCTGTTCCTGCCGCCGCTGCTGATGATCGTGTTCCGGCAGAAGTACCCCCGCTGGTGGTTCGACTGGAACCTCGAGCTGCTGCGCTTCACCAACCGCGTCGGCGTGTACGTCGCGCTGATGGACGACCGCTACCCCTCCACCGACGAGCACCAGTCCGTGGACCTGGAGGTCGCCTACCCCGACGCGAAGCAGGGGCTGAACCGCTGGCTCCCGTTGGTGAAGTGGTTGCTTGCGATCCCGCACTACATCGTTCTCGCGATCCTCTACCTCGGCGTGTTCTTCGCAGTGATCGGCGCATGGTTCGCAATCCTGTTCACGGGCCGCTTCCCGCGCGGGCTCTTCGACTACGTCGAGGGCGTGATCCGCTGGCACAACCGCGTCGTCGGGTACGCCTTCATCCTCGTCACCGACCAGTACCCACCGTTCCGGCTGTCCTGAGCCGTCAGTCCTGAACTGCCGATGTGCAGGCAGACGAGCAATCACCCCGCCAGGGTGCCGGTTGCCAGACGACGGGGCCGGCCTGGATTGGTGGCTGTGCGTTGGACGGCGACCGGCGCCGCCCGGGTGCGGTGCGGGTCGGGGTTGCGCCGGTCGTCCCCGCCGGGTGGCGGATCCGGTCGTAGGCCACTCGCCGGTCGGGGTCGCGCAGGACGGCGTACGCGCTCAGGACCCGCTCGAGGTCAGCGTCTGACGCGTCGTCGGCGGTGTCGTCGCCGGCATGGTCGCTGCGCAGATCAGGGTGGTGTCGACGTACCAGCTCCCGGTAGGCGTGAGTGATCTGTGCCCGGGTGGCGTCTGGGGCGACGCCGAGCACGGCATAGAGGTCTGTGACCTGCACGGTGGGGCACCGCCTTCGCGCGGTGCCGTGAGCCCGGCATGCACCGCCGGGCCCACGACGGAGGAGGCTCGCGTAGGTCAGCGCCGTCCGGCGGTGACCGCTGCCGACCCCACCCGTCGACGCCGCGGTGGAGGTCGGGGGACGGCACGATGTAGCGGACGCGCGCGCGTCCGGGTGCCGGGCCGCCGCTTGGCCGCCGGTGCTGCGTCCGGACGGCGGTCCGGTGCTCAGGTGGTCGTGGCCACTCGGCGGCGACGATGGCCTCGAACTCGGCCTTGACCAGCTCCGGGTCGGCGCAGAGCAGGCCGAGGACGTCCGCCTGCGCCGAGACTCCGGTCGCGCGGGCTCTTGCGGGAAGACATGCAGTCATGGCGGCTCCCGTGACACATCAGGAGTCGATCGCCTGTTGGTCCTCCTCAGTGCTGATCATGATCTTGCGGGGCTTTGCCTGCTCGGCGACCGGGATGCGCAGCGTCAGCACGCCAGCGTGGTAGGCGGCTGCCACGTTGTCGGTGTCGAGGTTGTCGCCCAGGATGAGTTGGCGGCTGAAGACTCCCCGCGGGCGCTCGGCGGCGACCAGCTCGCGGTCGCCGTTGAGGGTCGGCCGTTCGGCCTTGACGGTGAGCACGTGCCGTTCGACGTCTAGATCGACCTTGTTCGGGTCGATCCCCGGCAGATCGAACTCCACGACGAACTCGTCACCGTCGCGCCAGGCGTCCATCGTCATGATCGAGGGGCGGCTCTGGGTGCCCCAGACCTGCTGGGCGAGACGGTCCATCTCACGGAACGGGTCGGTGC
>JAVEDJ010000061.1 GCA_030841025.1 Actinomycetota bacterium | reverse complement strand
AGCGTCACGGCAGGCGACCCCGGCTCGAGCCGCGGCGGCGTGAAGCGGTCGCCGTGCCCGTGCACCTCGCGGTCGTAGTCCAGCGTCACCTCGGGCGGCGTCGGTCGACCCGGCACCGGCAGCCCCATCGGCCCGAGGCCCAGCCCGACCACGGCATCCGCCAGCGGTGCGGGGTGGTCCGCGCCCACCGCCACCACGGCGACGTCGTACGCGCGTGCGGTGGTCGCGGCGGCCGCGGCGCCGGCCCGGACCGGGGTCGGGACAGTGGGGACAGAGGGGACCAGGCCGCCGGCCCAGCAGGCCTGCCACCACACGGCGGCCTGCCAGTGCAGCGGGAGGTCGATGGCCACGGTCGCCCCGACGTCGAGCCCGAGCTCGTCACGGCACAAGTTGGCGGTCTTGGCCACCCAGTTGGCGAACGTCATCACCGACAGCTCGATGCGCTCTGCTGTGGCATCGTCGTAGTACGTGAGCAGCGCCCTGGCCGGGTCGGCCCGCAGCGCCGCCTCCAGCAGGACGGCGGGGGTGCGGGGCGGCACGGGCGAGGCGGTCATCGGCGCAGCGTACGACGGGGCGCCCGGTGGGCGTGATGTCACGGTAAAGCAAATTTTGTCGGTCTCCAGGCCTCGGGAGCTTCAAGAGCCGACGGACGGCCGCGGATCAGGTCAGACTGGTCGGGCGAGTCACGCACGTAACACCTGTCACATGCGTAACGTGTTTCGCACGGGTCGCGGGCTGTCGCCGCCCGCCGCTGGTCCCGTCTCAGCTGCCCGTCTGCTCCATCTGCCCGGCTCCACCTTCTGCTCTGCCCGTGCTCCGCACCGATAGGTCCCACCATGCGCAAGGCTCGCTCCGTCGTACTGCTCGGCCTCGTGGTGCCCGCGCTCAGCGCGTTGCCCGTCGTCGCGGCACCCCAGGCCCAGGCGCGTCCCGTGGCGCCGCTGGTCCGCGCCGTTGCGCTCACCGGCGTGGACACCTCCGCGCTGCGGGCGACCGCCGGCACCCGCAGCGGTGCCGTCGCCCGCGACGCCTGGCGCGAGAGCCGGGGCGCCG
The DNA here is from genome assembly GCA_030841025.1 of Actinomycetota bacterium. Lineage (GTDB taxonomy): Bacteria > Actinomycetota > Actinomycetes > JACCUZ01 > JACCUZ01 > BP-173. The sequence goes on along the minus strand of JAVEDJ010000061.1, from coordinate 9,070 downwards.
CCGGGCCGGCCGCCCCGAGCCCCGACCGCCGGGGCTTCGCCGCCAGCCCCAGCCGGCCCGTCGTCCTGACCAAGCCGACCGCGACCAAGCCCTTCGAGCTCCTCGGGGTCACGTGGCGGACCACCAGCACGCCCGCCGACGTCACCGTCGTGGTGCGCGCCCGCGGCAGCAAGGGCTGGACCGCGTGGACCGCGCTGGAGCTGCTGGACACGCCGCCGAGCAAGGACGAGGCCGGCCGTTACGGCACCGAGCCGCTGTGGGTGGGCAGCTCCGACGGCTACCAGGTCCGGGTGGACCTGCACAGCGGCGGGCTGCCGCGCGGGCTCCGCGTCGACCTCGTCTCGCCCGGTGACTCGCGCGCCGACGCGGGTGTCGGTCGAGGCGCACCCGTGGCCAGCGCGAAGGCCGCCGCCGCCGTACCCGCGATCAACACTCGCGCGGCCTGGGGCGCCGACGAGCGGCTGCGCGGCACAGGGCCGAGCTACACCTCGACGATCAAGGCCGGTTTCGTGCACCACACCGCCGGGACCGACCACTACACCGCGGCCGACGTGCCCAAGATCATCCGAGGCATCTACGCGTACCACACCAAGTCCAACGGCTGGTCGGACATCGGCTACAACTTCCTCGTCGACAAGTTCGGCCGCATCTGGGAGGGCCGCTACGGCGGCATGGCCAACAACGTGCTGGGCGCGCACACCGGCGGCTTCAACAGCGAGAGCTTCGGGGTGTCGGTCCTCGGCAACTACGACAAGGCGCCCACGACGCCGGAGATGGTCGACTCCATCGCGCGCGTCATGGCCTGGAAGCTCTCGTTGAGCTATCGCAACCCCGCCGGGACCACGAGTCTCGTGTCGCAGGGCGGTGGGACGTCCCGCTACCGCGCCGGGACGCGGGCCACGTTCAACGTCATCGCGGGCCATCGCGACGCCGGCAACACCTCGTGCCCGGGCAGGAACCTCTACGCGCAGCTGCCGAACCTCCGCGCGCTGACGGCCCAGTACATGGGGTCGGGCCTCGTCGACCCTGCGACGGCTCCCGTCCAGCCGACCTACGGGGCCGCGCCGATGGCCATCACCGCGCGCACCCTGGGCGCGCAGCAGTGGCACCTCGAGGTGCGCGACCCGTCCGACGGCTCGCTGGTGCGCACCATGTCCGGTTCCGCTGACCCCGCCACGCCGGTGTCGACGGCGTGGGACCTGCGGGACACGGCAGGCAGGCAGGTGCGCCCCGGTCCGTACACCCTGCGGATGGAGAGCTGGGGCGCGACGGACGCCGCTCGCACGTGGACCCACACGGTCACCGTGGTGCCACCAGCGGCCACGCCGCCGACGGCCCCCGCGGTCGCGTTGCCCCCACCGGCCGGTTTCGTGCCGCTCGACCCGGCGCGCATCTACGACAGCCGCACCGGCGGCCGGTTCCCGCTCGGGCCCGGCCAGCGGCTGGACCTGCGCGTCGCCGGTGTGGGCGGGGTCCCGACGACCGGCGTCGGCGCGGTGGCGCTGACGGTCACGGCGAGCCGGCCGAGCGCCGGCACCTACCTGTCGGTATGGCCCGCCGGCGGCAGGAAGCCGACCTCCTCGACGCTGAACCTCCCGGCCGGGTCGGCGCGCTCCGCGCTCGCCTTCTCGGCGCTCGGCGGCAACGGCCTGGTCAGCCTGGCCAACTACGCGGGTACGACGGAGGTGGCCGTCGACGTGGTCGGCTACTACCCCGTGGGCGCCGCGAACGCCCAGGCGCTGCACCCGGTCACGCCGTTCCGGCTGCTCGACACCCGCAAGTCCGGCGGCATCCTGCGGGCCGGTGACAGCCGCACGCTCGCACTCCCGGCCCTCAGCGGTGTGCCGGCCGGGCAGATGGGCGCCGCGATCGTCAACGTGACCGCCGTCGGCGCCACCGGCACCGGGAACCTGGTCGTCCACCGGCCCGGCTCCGGTCTGGACGACGCGCTCTCGCTCGCCTACGCGCCGGGAGCGGCGGTCGCCAACCGCGCTGTCACCGCTCTCGCGGACGGTCAGCTGAAGGTCAACAACCGCGGCGCCGACACGCACGTGGTCCTCGACGTCGTCGGCTGGTACGCCCCCACATCGGTCGCGGGGGGCAAGAGCTTCCAGCCCATCACCCCGCGCCGGGTCCTGGACACCCGCACCGGCCTGGGCGCCAAGAAGACTCGGGTGGGGCCCCGTAGGGCGATCGGGGTCGCCGTGGCCGGCACCGGGAAGATCCTGCCGGCGAATGCCTCGGCCGTCGTACTCAACCTCACGTCGACCGGCTCGAGCGCGAGGTCGACCTATCTGACGGCCTGGCCGGCCGGTGTCACGCGCCCGACCGCCTCGGACCTCAACGTCGTGGCGGGCCGGACGACCGCCAACCTGGTCGTCGTGCGGATCGGCACCTCTGGCAAGAGCAAGGGCAAGATCAACCTCTACAACAACTCCGGCTCGACCCACATGGTGGGCGACATCGTGGGCTACTACCGGTAGCCGCCCACCCGTTCTGCCCCGATCGGATGGCTGCCCTGACCAGCTGGCGGCCCAACACCCCTTCCGGTGTCGCGGATCGTGCATGCGGATCGTGCGTCGGGACACATCGCCGGGTGCGGCGGGTCGGCGCGGTGCGTCGCACTCGGTAGGCTCGGCGACGCCATGGACCTGACCTCGCCGCGCGGCCACCACACCGTCACCGCCCCAGTCGACCCCAGCGGCACCGAGACGGGTGGCCGCCTGCAGGTCACGATCGTGCTGCCCTGCTACAACGAGCAGGACCACGTGCTGGACGAGGTCGAGCGCATCACCGCCGCGATGGACGCCAGCGGCTACAGCTACGAGCTACTCGCCATCGACGACGCCTCCACCGACGCGACGCTGGCCGTGCTCCAGGAGGCCCTGCCGCGCTTCCCGCACATGCGGCTGATGCCCTTCCGGCGCAACGGCGGGTCGGGCACGGCCCGGCGCATCGGCACCCACGAGGCCCGCGGCGAGATCGTGGTCTGGACCGACGCCGACCTGACCTATCCGAACGAGCGCATCCCCGAGCTGGTCGCGATGCTCGACGACCCGACGTACGACCAGGTCGTCGGCGCGCGCACCAGCGAGGAGGGCACCCACAAGATCCTGCGGGTGCCGGCGAAGTGGGTCATCCGCAAGATCGCGGAGAAGCTCACGAACTCCGCGATCCCGGACCTGAACTCCGGGCTGCGCGCCTTCCGTCGCGACGTGTCGCTGCCCTACCTGCGGCTGCTGCCGCCCGGCTTCTCGTGCGTCACCACCATCACCCTGGCGTTCCTGTCCAACCAGCACGACATCCGCTACGTGCCGATCGACTACGCCAAGCGGGCGGGCACCTCGAAGTTCCACTTCGTCAAGGACGCCTACCGCTACATCCTGCAGGTGCTGCGGATGGTCATGTACTTCAACCCGCTCAAGGTGTTGATGCCGCCGGCGCTGTTCCTGCTGACCGTCGGCATCCTCAAGGCGGTCTACGACCTTGTGGTCCACCCGGTCCGCTTCTCCGTCAACACGGTGCTCATCTTCATCACGGGCCTGGTCATCGCGGCGCTCGCGCTGCTGGCCGACCTCATCGTGCGGTCACGTTCCGACTAGGCGTGACCCCCAACGAGACGGAGCCGGGCACCCCTCGCCGCTCCCTGCGGCGCACCGTCGTCTCCGGCCTTCTCGTGCTCGTGCTCGTCGCGGCCTTCGGGTGGGCGCTGGCCGGTCGCTGGGACGAGGTCGTGGCGGCACTGCGCGAGCAGCACCCGCTCGTCGTACTGGCGTCGCTCGCGCTGTGCCTGCTCGCCGTGCTGATGAGCTTCCTGCTGTGGCGCGCGACCCTGGCAACGCTCGGCTCCGACGTGCCCGCGCGGCGGGTCGCCCGGATGTTCTTCCTCGCCCAGCTCGGCAAGTACCTGCCCGGGTCGGTCTGGCCGGTCGTCGCCCAGATGCGCATGGGGCGCGAGCTCGGGCTGCCGCGAGCGCGGGTCGGGCTCGCGTTCCTGCTGACCCTCGGCCTGTCCGTGCTGTGGGGGCTCGTCATCGGGCTGGCCGCGCTGCCGGCGTTGGTGGCGCAGGAGGGTCGCGGTTTCGCGGCCGTCCTGCTCGCGCTGCCGCTGGTGCTGGCCCTGCTGGTGCCGCGGGTCATCAACCACCTGCTCGACCGGGTGCTGCGGCTGATGCGCCGGCCGCCGCTGGACCAGCCGCTGTCCGGACGGGCCGTCCTGCGCGGCAGCGTCTGGACCATCGCCTTCTGGGTGGTCTTCGGGCTGCACGTCTGGGTGCTCGCGGTGGGCCTGGGCGCCGACCCGATCACGGCGTTGCCCGTGGCGGTGGGCGGCTTCGCCCTGGCGTTCTCCATCGGCCCGCTGCTCGTCGTGCTGCCCGCCGGCGCCGGCGTACGTGAGGCCGTGCTCGTGGTGCTGCTCTCGACCGTGCTGTCGGCCCCCGAGGCGACCGCTGTCGCACTCACGTCGCGCGGCCTGCTCATCGTCACCGACGGCCTGCTGGCGCTCGCCGGAGCGGCCGTTCCGCTGCGCCACCGGGCGGCGCAGGACGCGACGAGCAGCTGACCGGCAGTCCCGGCCGTCAGGCCACGGGCTTGCGGGCCCGGGCGACCAGCCCCGGGCCGCGCTGCGGGAAGGCGCGCTGGACCCGGCGGAACGGCAGCGTGCCCAGCCGGGCGGCCGCTGCCTGCAGCGGACGTGAGGGCTGCAGGGTGCGGCCGCTCTCGTCGGTGCGTGCGCTCATCGGGGCGGCGGCGACCTTGGCGGCCCGGCGCCGGCCGACGGCGTTGCGGCCGGCCTCGAGCAGGTAGCCCAGCGGCGCCCCGAACTGGACGAGCTCGACGTCCTCCAGGCCCACCTCGCGCAGCAGCCGGCGCATCGCGTCCGGGTCGTAGCGCCGGAAGTGGCCGACCATCTCGTCGGCCGGGCCGAAGCGGTGCTGGAAGGCCGGCGTCGAGAGCAGCAGCCAGCCGCCGGGACGCATCCGCTCCACCCAGTCGCGCAGCGCGGCCTCGTCGTCCTTGATGTGCTCGATGACCTCGAAGGCGCACACGAGGTCGAACCGCGCGTCCGGGTCGAGCACCGAGAGATCACCCTGGTGTACGACGCCGCGCCCGCCCGCCGTGGCCAGCCGGTCGGCCGCCACCCCGGCCGAGACGCTGTCCGGCTCGACGCCGACGTAGTCGTAGCTCTGGGCCAGCCGGGCCGCGAAGCCGCCCTGGCCGCAGCCCACCTCGAGGACGTCGACACCGGCGGGCGGCAGCAGGCGGCTGACGACGTCCCAGCGCAACCAGCCGTTCGGGCTGAGCGGGGGGAGCGAGCCGGGTGTCGCCACGGAGACCTCCAAGTGGTGTGGCGGGTGGTTCGTCCCGCGTCAGGTGCGAGCGTCGTGCCTCAGGTGCTGCGGCGCAGCCGGTCGACCAGCGGCGCCACGACACGGTCTGCGGCGAACTCTTGCAGGGCGAGCCGGTGCGCCGCCGCCCGGGCTGCCGCCAGCTCGTCGGGCCGGGCGGCGAAATGGCGCAGCGCGTCGGCGAGTGCGGCTGCGTCGCCCGGTGGCACGAACGTCGCGGCGTGGCCCAGCACCCGGCGTTGTGGCGCGGTGTCTGACGTGATGATGGCGGTCCCCGCCGCCGCGCCTTGGTAGACCTTGTTGGGCACCACGCGCAGCGCCTTGGGGCCGGTCCCGAAGATGCCCAGGCACACGTCGTGCTCGGCCACGAGCGTCGGCAGGTCGACCGGCTGCACCCAGTCGATCCAGGTGACGTTGCGGTTAGGGGCGGCGAGGCGCCGGGCCCGCTCCAGGTCCTGGCCCGAGCCGATCATCGTGACCTCGATCGGCTGCGCGTCGTCCGCGAGCTGCCCGAGCGCGCCACCGATCACCGGGGTGCCCTGCAGCGGTGTGTACAGGCCGAAGAACACGACCCGCAACGGTGCCGGGCGATCCGTGCCCTCGGTGGTAGCCGTGCTTGCGTGTGCGCCGGTGCCGTCGTCGCGGGGTGCCGCGAACCAACCAGCCGGCGCACCCACCGCGACCACGACGGCCCGGTCGCGGTGCTGCTCCGGCAGGGCGGCCCGGTGCTCCTCGGTGTCGACGACCACGACATCGGCCGCGGAGAGCGCACGCTCGTCGAGGGTGCGCAGCAGTCGCTGCCGCAGCCCCCGCTCGACGCCCCGGTCGCGCGCGGTGTCGCTCGCGCCGACCAGGTGGTCGAGCACGACCGTGCTGCGGCGGAACAGCCGCCGGGCGAGCAGGACGTCGAAGTGCCCGAGGTAGCCGACGACGACCACGTCGGGACGCGGCCGGCGTCGTACCCGCCGGATCAGCGTCGCCCAGCCCCGGGCCAGCCGCGACGCCAGCTGGGGCAGCAGCCACGGCCGGCGCAGCATCGAGACGCGCGCGGCGGTGCTCAGCCCGAGGGGTGCGTTGCACTCGTCGACGGTGTGGCCGCCACCGCCGTCCTCCAGCGCGAGCCGCAGCCCGTCGCGCAGCACGGCCACACGAGGGTGGGCGTCGGCGTCGTACGTGCCGAAGAGGAGAACGCGCATCGGCGGTCACCCTAGTGACCAGGGCGACCACAGGCGATTGGCCATCGAGGCCGGTGGTCGCAGCGACCGGCGCCGGTGGATCCGGCGACCAGCGCCGAAGGCCGGGGGATATGCCGCAGATCGGTGCAATCGGCCCCACGGGCCGCTCGGCTCGCCTATCGTGGTGGGCCCAGACCCACCAGCCCCACCTGTCACACCACCCTCCCGTCGAGGCCGAAGGGCTCCTCCCGTGCGACGCGTCTCCCGAGCGACCCGGCTCGCCCTCGTACCCGTCCTGGCCCTCGCGTGCACCGGCCCGGTGGCGGTCGTGGCGGCGGTGACCGCTCCGGCGGCGCGGGCGGCGGACTGTCCGGCGTCCGGCGGTGCCGCCGTCCCGAGGGCTCACGCCACCGGCGACGTCGTGCTCCGCGGCGGCGGCTGGGGACACGGTCTGGGCATGAGCCAGTACGGGGCGCAAGGTGCCGCACGTCTGGGCTGCGACGCGGGCCAGATCCTGACCCGCTACTACGCGGGTACCCGGGTCGACCGTCGCGCCATGCCGACCGCGATCTCGCTGCGGATGCTGGACAACGGCTACCGCGTCGACGTCGCCGCCAAGACCGGCGATCTGACGTGGGACCTCGCCGGCTGTGCGCCCGGCACCGTCACACCGAGCGGTCAGCCCGACTGCGCTCCCGTCCAGCCGAGCGGGGCCACCTGGCAGCTGCGGCTGGACGACACCGGCAGCCAGTACGTGCTGTGGGACCTGGGCGTCGTGCCCAAGAGGGTCGTCTGGCAGGGCGGTCGTCCGGGTCAGGCACTGCGGCTGCGGCACTCGGGCACCGTGCTGCGCCTCACCACCTGGAAGGGCTCCTCGATCTTCCTCGACCGCCAGCTGCGCTGGGACCACACCCGCTTCACCATCGCCGAGCCGGGGCCGGGAACCGGCCGCATCGACGGGGTGCAGGTCATCGAGAGCGACGCGGCCGGCCCGGCCATGGAGAAGTACCTCTGGGGCGTGGCGGAGGTCCCCGCCTCCTTCCCCGCTGAGGCGCTCAAGGCGCAGGCGATCGCCGCGCGGACCTATGCCGCGAAGCGGGCCGGCCGGGTGCTGATGCCGACCCCCGCCGACCAGAACTACACCGGCTACGCCAAGGAGTCCGAGGGCACCGACGGGGTCTGGGGCGCCAAGTGGCGGGCGGCCGTCGACGCCACCGCCGGCGCGGTGCTCGTGTCGACGTCCACCGGAGCGCCGGTCGACACGTTCTACTCCTCGTCGATGGGCGGGCACACCGAGGACGAGCGCTACGTCTGGGGCAGGGACGCGCCCTTCCTGCGCGCCGTCGACGACTCGCGCTGGGACCTCGCCTCGAGCAACCCGGCCGAAAAACGTTCGTGGGCCAAGGGATTCTCCTGGTCGACGATCGCCAGCCGGCTCGGCTTCGAGCGGGTCACGAACCTCTCCGTGCCCAAGCGGGGGGCGAGCGGCCGGGTCCAGGGAGTGAAGGTCACCGGCTTCAAGGCGGGCCGGCCGGTCACCGCCTACGTCGACGGCTGGGACGTACGACAGGCGCTGGGGCTGCTCTCACCCGGCTTCGAGATCAGCATCGGGCGCATCGGCGGTCCCGCGGCGACGCCGTTGGTCGGTGACTGGGACGGCGACGGCCGTGACGAGCCCGGCTGGTGGCGCGGCGGTGCCGTCGCGCTGAGGATGAGCGACACGACGGGGACCTGGGTCAAGCGCTATCGCTTCGGCAAGGCCGGCGACATCCCCGTCGTCGGCGACTGGGACGGCAACGGCACCGACTCGGTCGGCGTCTTCCGCTCCGGCACCTGGTTCTTGCGCAACGACCAGTCCGGCGGTGTGGCGGACGTGAGCTTCCGCTACGGCGTCAAGGGCGACCGTCCCGTCGTGGGCACCTGGACGAAGGCGGCCGCGCCGACCGGAGCGGCCGCTGCGCCAGGCATCGGCGTGGTGCGCCGCGGACGGTGGCTGCTACGTACGACGGCGTCGGCGGGCGCGACCGAGTTCTCGTTCCGCTTCGGACGGGCCAAGGACGTGCCGCTCGTCGGCGACTGGGACGGCGACGGCACCACATCGATCGGCGTGCGGCGGTCGAACCGGTGGCTGGTGCGCGACGAGCTGACCCGCGGACCCGTCACGCGCAGGTTCCGGTACGGCACGGTCACCGACCGTCCGGTCCCCGGCGACTGGGACGGCGACGGTCGCACGGGGGCCGGCGTCGTACGCCACCAGACGTTCTACCTGCGCAACCCCGTCGGTGGCGGCAAGGTGTCCGCAATCCTCCCGTTCGCCGGGTGACGGACAACGGCTCGCGTTTGCATGCGTGCTGCGCCGCGTGCATTGCCGCTCGGCGGCGTAGGGTGCAAGTGGCGGCGGGCCGCCGCGAATTGGTTTGGTAGAAGTCGACGGGCGCCGGGCAAGGAGTCAGGGGGTCCCGAGAACGTGATGTGGTCGTGAGTCTGGAGTGATGTCGTCAGTGTCGCCGTCAGCACCTCGCGTGCTCCTGGATGCGACATCGG
>JAVEDJ010000054.1 GCA_030841025.1 Actinomycetota bacterium | reverse complement strand
CGACGATGCAGGATGCTGCTGCGAGACACGCGCTGCGCGACAGGTTCGTCACCGGCCACGCGGAGATCGTCGAGTTCTTGCGGCAGAAGTGGCAGCGCGAGCTGAACTACACGCTGCGCAAGGAAATGTGGGCCTGCACCGGGAACCAAGGGCAGGCGGTCTCTCGTGTGGCCGAAACGTCACGACCGGTGGCCGTTCCGCCCGTTCCGCGGCAATCGCTGAACATCGGGGACCTCTGCACCGACACTGGGTGGGGGCCGCCCAGCCTGCCCCCGATGGGTAGCCCCCCGCAGCAGCGCATGTGGGGACGGGGCCGAACCGCATCGTTCGCTATGTGAGAGGGCACCACCACCGATGTTGGATCGCCGCTTGCTGCATCTGCTGATGGCGGTGGCAGCGGTCAATGGGCTGGTGTGCATCTTCGCCCCACTGGGGATCGTTGTCCGCCACGGCGGCGCGCACGCCGAGGTGGGTCACAGCATTTACTTCGCGGCCGTTGTCGCGCTTGCCCTGACGCCACTGGAGCTCGTGACGCTCTGGCTCGTCCTGCGACCGCGACTGGTGGAGCTGGTCGACCGTCGACAGATCGAGGCCGAGATCGCCCGCATGATCGACGGTCAGCTGCTGGAAATGGCATTCCAGCCCATCATGAACATTGCCTCACACCAGGTCATGGGTGTTGAAGCCCTGGCGCGGTTCACCGCATCGCCTTCGATGCCACCCGATGTTTGGTTCTCCCGGGCCGAGCGCATCGGCCGCGGCGCAGAGCTTGAGCTGCTAGCGATCCGCAAGGCCCTCGACGCGGCGCGCCGACTGCCCGAGCACCTCAGCGTTGCTGTCAACGCCTCCCCATCCCTGGTGATGAGTGGCGAGCTGCTGCCGGTACTTCTCCGCGCCGCCATCCCCCCACAGCGGATCATCGTCGAGGTCACCGAGCACACGTCGGTCGAGGACTACCCGCCACTTCTGCACGCCCGGGATCAGCTCCGGGAGCACGCCATCCGGGTCGCAGTCGATGACGCCGGCTCGGGCTACTCCTCGTTCCGGCACATCGTCGCGCTCGCACCGGACATCATCAAGATCGACCGGGCACTCATCACCGGCATCGACCACGACGGCGCCCGCCGCGCCATGGTCGCCTCGCTCGTCCTGTACGCCCTCGAGTCGGGTAGCCTCATCCTCGGTGAAGGGGTCGAGACCAGCGCCGAGCTCGACACCTTGGACCTGCTGGGTGTGGACGCGGCGCAGGGGTACCTGCTCGGCCGGCCGACAACACGGCCCGACGACTGGGCCGACTGGCGCGAGTCCAGCACGCTGATCACCTCACCCGCCCAGGCCGCACCGCTTCGTCCCACGACGCCGAACATCTGAGCGTGCCGCTGCCGCCCACGGGCGGTGCGAGTCTCCGTCACCGGTTCGTCACGTCCAGATTCGTGCCCACCACCGTCGGCGGGCGGGTGCGCGCAGGAGGCACACGGAGCAGGGCACGCCATCATCGGGCGGCCACCGTTGGCCGATCACCATCAGCAGCTCGAGCCCGATGCCGCACAGCGACTCCGGCCCACCACGCGGCAGGGCGTGTCGCTGTTCTGGCTCCCCGGCGCGAAGCGCGCTGAGCAACTCCATGGGCCCGCCCCCCGGCGCTGAGGCTTCCCCCGAGCCAGGTGCGCCAGGAGATCCGCCTCGCTTCTCACATCCGATCGGACGCGAGCCCCGAATGATGATCATCATGGTCCGGCTCGGCGTGCAATGCCACACGCCCCGCCGCGTCCCATGAGACGTCGGCGAAGTGAGCCGCCCAGTCCCGGCTCACCACGCCGCCGGGTACGGAAGCGTCAGCCGCAGCAACCTCCGGTCGTCTGTTCGTTCCACCGTGACGGCACCGCCCAGCGGCTCGGTCCGGTCCCGTAGGTGCTGTACGTCGATCTCGCCGAGGGTGTGGCCGGCGGCGTGCAGGTGAAGCAGACCATCGCGCCCGCCCAGACCAACCGTGACCGGCGGTCCGAGGTGGCGAGCGGCCTCGACGTAGCAGAAGTAGGCCGCGGCCTCGACCCGCTGGCCGAACCTCTCGGACTGTAGACCGAGGTCGCTTCGCGCAGTACGACGAAAGGGCCCACCCGGGACTGCCCGGATAGGCCTTTCGCGGTGCCTGTGCCAGTGGCCACCACCGCCTACTCCCCCGATGGCGACCTCCCCCGTTGCGGGGATGCGACGCGCTGATCCCGCCCAGAGGCTGGACGGCAGGACAACACCCCAGGCAGTCCCAGGAGGTCCGCATGAGTGAGTCACCAGAACAGCGGGACGTTCCGCTGCGCACCGGCGCCGAAGGTCCCCTCGACCCGGAGGACCTGGCGATGGCCGACGGTGTCGACCCGACGCCGGAGAACATCGAGAAGTACCGACGGATGCTGGAGGAGAAGGGCCCTCGGGCAGTGGAGGAGATCGTGCCCTGAACGCTGGGTGCAAGGGGCATGAGAGCGGCGGTCGTCGCCACTGACGGCCTCGTGGAAGGGTCGAGCGGGAACAACGCCGGGTGCGTGCAGGCGGCGGCCGCGGCCAGTGCCCCTCTGCACTACGATTGTGGAGCAGTTCGCGAGGTTCGCGCACGCAGTATCCGGTGAGGCTGCTCACACGGTGCCACCCCCCTGGGCGGGCACCACGTTCCCGCGCACGGTCAGCGGTCTGCTTTGTCGCGTTATCGACCCGATCTGTCCGGCGATGGTGGGCTCAGGTCTCGCGCAGGTG
>JAVEDJ010000035.1 GCA_030841025.1 Actinomycetota bacterium | reverse complement strand
CGTGGAAGACGTCGGAGGACCCGGTTCCCCGGTAGGCGAGGTCGCGCATGCCGCTGCCCTGCTTGCGGGCGTTGTCGCCGAGCCAGGCTTCGCGGGTGGTGTCGCGGAACCGGTCGTTCCACTCGGTCCACGGCGCCGGGAAGTGGCCGAGCTGGTAGCCGCCCGCCCCGACGTCCCACGGCTCGGCGATCAGCTTGACCCGCGAGAGCGTCGGATCCTGGCCGATCACGGAAAGGAAGGTGCCGGCGCTCTCGAACGCGTCCGTCCCGCGAGCCAGCGCGGGCGCCAGATCGAACCGGAAGCCGTCGACGTGCATCTCCTCCACCCAGTAGCGCAGTGAGTCGGTGACCATCGCCAGAGTGCGCGGGTGGCGCAGGTCGAGGGTGTTGCCGCAGCCGGTGACGTCCTCGTAGAAACGGCCATGCCGCAGCCGGTAGTACGCCGAGTTGTCCAGGCCGCGCCACGACAGGGTCGGCCCGTTGACGCCGCCCTCGGCCGTGTGGTTGTAGACGACGTCGAGCACGACCTCGAGACCCGCGTCGTGCAGTGCGCGCACCATCGCCTTGAACTCGTGGACCTGCCCGCCGCGCGTGCCCGACGACGAATAGCCCCCGTGCGGAGCGAAGAAGCCCAGGGTGTTGTAGCCCCAGACGTTGCGCCGTCCACGGCCGAGCAGCTCGAGCTCGGTCTCGACGTGGTGAATCGGCAGCAGCTCCAACGTGGTGATCCCCAGCGAGGTGAGGTACTCGATGACTGCGGGGTGCGCGAGACCGGCGTAGCTGCCGCGCAGCTCGGGCGGCACGTCGGGGTGTTGCTGGGTGAAGCCGCGCACGTGCAGCTCGTAGATGACGGTGTCGGTCCAGGGCACCAGCGGTGGCCGGTCGGGTCCCCAGTCGAACTCGTCCGCGACGACCACCGACCGCGGCACGGACGGGGCGGAGTCGCGATGGCTGATCGCTGTGTCGTCGTGCGCGGCGTCGTGGCCGCGAACCGCGTCGTCGAGCAGCACGGCTCCGTCGATGGCTCGCGCGTAGGGGTCCACGAGCAGCTTGGCGGGGTTGTAACGGTGCCCGTGCCACGGGTCCCAGGGACCGTGCACGCGGTAGCCGTACCGGGTGCCCGGTCCGATGCCGGGCACGTGCCGGTGCCATACCCCGTGGGTGCGTTCCTCCAGCGGTACGCGCGACTCGCGCCCCGCGTCGTCGTACAGGCACAGGTCCACTGCCTGGCCGCCGCTGAACACCGCGAACGTGGTTCCGCCGGCGCAGACCGTGGCGCCGAGCGGCGGTGCACCCAGGGCTCGCACACAACCTCCTTCTCCAGACCGGGAGACCCACCCTATGGAGGCGGTGCAAGGGCGCGGGTCGTTAGGCTCGCGCGACGGTTCGGCACCCGAGGAGGCAGCGGTGACAGACGGCGAGTTCGTGCGTCTCCAGGTCGAGGACGGGATCGGCACCATCCGGCTGGAACGACCTCCGATGAACGCACTCAACGCACAGGTCCAGGAGGAGCTGCGGGCGGCAGCTGCGGAGGCCGGCGACCGGTCGGACGTCTCCGCCGTCGTGGTCTACGGCGGTGAGAAGGTGTTCGCCGCGGGCGCGGACATCAACGAGATGGTCACGATGTCCTACGCCGACATGGTTGTCCGCTCCACCGCGTTGCAGTCCTCGTTCACCGCCGTGGCGCACATCCCGAAGCCGGTCATCGCCGCGATCACCGGCTACGCCCTCGGCGGGGGGTGCGAGCTGGCGCTCTGCGCGGACCTGCGGGTCTGCGGCGACAACGCCAAGCTCGGCCAGCCCGAGATCCAGCTCGGCATCATCCCCGGTGCGGGGGGCACCCAGCGGCTGACGCGACTCGTCGGCCCGGCCAAGGCCAAGGAGATGATCTTCACGGGGCGCTTCGTGGACGCCGAGGAGGCACTGCGCATCGGCCTGGTCGACCGGGTCGTGCCTGCAGGCGACGTCTTCACCGCGGCACGCGAGCTCGCGGCGCGGTTCGTCGGGGGGCCGGCGATCGCCCTGCGAGCCGCGAAGGAGGCCATCGACCGAGGCCTGGAGACCGATCTGGACACCGGTCTCGAGATCGAGCGGCTCGCCTTCGCGGGACTGTTCGCCACCGAGGACCGCAGGCTCGGCATGACCAGCTTCGTCGAGAACGGTCCGGGCAAGGCGAAGTTCGTGGGGCGCTAGGTGGTGTCGGACTCCAGCACGGGACAGTCGCACGCGTCGGGCGACCCGACCGCCGAGGACATCGAGCGCGCCTGGTCCGATCCCAAGCTGGCCAACGTGATCTACCACGACTGGGAAGCGTCGAGCTACGACGAGAAGTGGTCCATCTCCTACGACCAGCGCTGCATCGACTACGCGCGCGACCGGTTCGCCGCGGTCGCCGGCACCGAGGGTTGGCCCTATCCCAAGGCGCTGGAGGTCGGCTGCGGCACCGGGTTCTTCCTGCTCAACCTCAAGCAGGCCGGGGTGCTGGACGAGGCGCACGTCAGCGACCTGTCGCCCGGCATGGTCGCGACGGCGATCCGCAACGGCGAGAGCCTCGGCTTCGCCGTCGAGGGGCGGGTCGCCGACGCGGAGTCCATTCCCTATGACGACGCGACGTTCGACCTGGTCGTCGGTCACGCCGTCCTGCACCACATCCCGGACGTCGAGCTCGCGATGCGCGAGGTGCTGCGAGTGCTCAAGCCGGGTGGCCGCTTCGTCTTCGCGGGAGAGCCCACCAAGCTCGGCGACTGGTACGCGCGCCGGCTCGGTCGCCTCACTTGGCGGGCGACGACCGCCCTTACGCACCGCACGCCGCTGCGTGACCGCTGGGCACGACCCGAGGAGGAGCTTGCCGAGTCATCGCGCGCCGCCGCCCTCGAGTCCGTCGTCGACCTGCACACGTTCGACCCGCGCGAGCTCGCAGCCACGGCACTGCGGGCAGGCGCGGTCGACGTACGCACGACGACCGAGGAGCTGACGGCCGCGTTCCTCGGATGGCCGGTACGCACGTTCGAGGCGGCGGTGAACCCGGATCGGCTCGGCTGGGGCTGGGCGATGTTCGCCTACCGGTCGTGGCAGCGGCTCTCTGCCGTCGACCGAGTGCTCGGCCGGGTGCTGCCGCAGAAGCTGTTCTACAACGTGCTCATCACCGGTACCCGCGCCCGGTAGGAACCGGACAGTGCCGACTCCGCCCACAGTGCCCATGCCTCCGTCGCCGCGGCGGGACCCACGCCAGGTCCCGCTGCGGGGGTTCGTGTCGCCGGCGAGCCTTCGCTGGGTCGTGCGAAATCGCGCGTGGACTCCCTTCTACCTCGTGCGCTACTGGCGCTTTCTGCTGCTTCGGCTGCGCCACCCCGATGTCGTGACCGAGGGCTTCGTCTTCCTCGGTCGGCGCGTCGAGATCCAGACTCGCCGCGGGTTCGGGCGCATCGTCCTGGGGCGATGGGTGCATCTGGGCGACGACAACCGGCTGCGGGCCCACGAGGGCACGCTGCGGGTGGGCGACAAGAGCGTCTTCGGCCGCGACAACACGGTCAACTGCTATCTGGACGTGGAGTTCGGACCGCGGTGCCTGGTCGCGGACTGGGTCTACATCTGCGACTTCGACCACCGCGTCGACGACGTGGACGCCCCGATCAAGGACCAGGGTCTGGTCAAGTCGCCGGTGCGGCTGGGCGCGGACGTGTGGGTGGGCGTGAAGGCGTCGGTGCTGCGGGGCGCGCAGATCGGCCAGGGCAGTGTGCTGGCCGCCCACACGGTCGCGCGCGGGACCATCCCGGCCTACAGCGTCGTCGCGGGCGTCCCCGGCCGCGTGGTGCGCAGCCGCCGCACGCAGGGTCCGGCAGCGGCGACAGGCCCGGAGACCAGCCCCGAAACCAGTCCTGAAACCAGTCCTGAAACCAGTCCGGGAACCGTCCCGTAGAGCGTCCGGCACAGGCACCGGGCGCCGTTGAAAGACCTGCGGCCAGAGGCCCGGTTTGGCCCGTTGCTACTCGTGGGTAACATGTGGCCCAGGGCGGGCGCCCGCCCGCTGCACGGCCGGCCGTACGAGGCTGGCAGGCTGGGCTCAGCGCGGCGCTCGTGCAACGAGCGGCAGCGGACACGTCGAGGCACGAGGCGCACCACGGCCTCAGGAGGTCACCACCCTGATGAACATCGTCGTCTGCGTGAAGCAGGTCCCCGACACCTGGTCGGAGAAGCGCCTCAATGACGAGGACAACACGCTGGACCGGGCCGCGACCGACCCGGTGATGAACGAGATGGACGAGTACGCCGTCGAGGAGGCCCTGCGCATCAAGGAGATGCACGGCGGCGAGGTGACGGTGCTGTGCATGGGCCCCGACGCCGCCACCGAGACGGTGCGCAAGTCGCTCTCGATGGGAGTCGACAAGGCGATCCACGTCCTGGACGAGGGGTTGCACGGCTCGGACGCGCTGGCGACGTCGCTGGTGCTGTCCGCGGCGCTGGGCACCCTTGCCGATTCGGGGGGATTCGACCTGGTGGTCCTGGGCTCGGAGTCCAGTGATGCGCGGATGAGCGTGGTGCCCGCGATGCTCGCCGAGCGGCTCGGGCTGCCGCAGCTGACCTTTGCCAAGGAGGTCTCGATCGACGCCGCCGACGGGGGAGGCGGGACGGTGACGATCAAGCGGCTGACCGACGACGGCTACCAGGTGATCGAGGCCTCGCTGCCCGCGGTCGTGAGTGTCGTGGAGAAGATCAACGAGCCGCGCTACCCGTCGTTCAAGGGGATCATGGCCGCGAAGAAGAAGCCGGTCGACACCAAGTCGCTCGCGGACCTCGGCGTCGAGTCGGCCGACGTCGGTCTCGGTGGCGCGTGGTCGGCGGTCGAGTCGTTCGAGACGGCGCCGCCACGCCAGGCCGGAACGATCGTGACGGACGAGGGCGACGGCGCGAGCAAGCTCGCGGAGTTCCTGGCGTCCAAGAAGTTCATCTGAGCGGCTGACGAGCGAAGGGTTCTGCGACAGACATGGCTGAGGTTCTGGTTCTGGTCGAGCACACCGACGGTGACGTCAAAAAGGTCACGCTCGAGCTGCTCACGCTCGCCCGGCGGCTCGGTGAGCCGTCGGCGGTGCTCATCGGCAGTGATTCCGCCCCGGGGGTCTATGACAGGGCCAAGGCGGCGCTGGCCGAGCACGGCGCGGCCAAGGTCTACGTGACCCAGGACCCAGAGGTGTCGTCGTACCTCACAGCCCCGACAGCGGAGGTGCTCGCCCAGCTCGTGGAGCAGAGCTCGCCGGCGGCGGTGCTGCTGGCATCGAGCACGGACGGTAAGGAGATCGCGGCGCGGCTGGCCGTCAAGACTGGCTCGGGCGTGATCACCGACGCGACCGATGTCGCCGGCGAGGGCGGGTCGCCGGTCGCCGAGCAGCAGGTGTTCGGCGGCTCCACGATCGTGCGCTCGAAGGTGGGGCACGGCACGCCGATCATCACGGTGCGCCCCAACTCCACTCCTCCCGAGGCCGCTCCCGCCGACGCCACCCGCGAGGACGTCACGGTCACCTTGTCCGAGGCGGCCAGGGGTGCCCGGATCACCGACCGCGTGGTGGAGGAGAAGGGCGAGCGCCCGGAGCTGTCGGCAGCGGCGATCGTCGTGTCCGGTGGGCGCGGGGTGGGGTCGGCGGACAAGTTCTCCGTGATCGAGGCGCTGGCCGACTCGCTCGGTGCGGCCGTCGGCGCGAGCCGCGCGGTCACCGACGCCGGCTGGTACCCGCACCAGCACCAGGTCGGGCAGACCGGCAAGACGGTGTCCCCGCAGCTGTACGTCGCCGCCGGCATCTCCGGTGCCATCCAGCACCGCGCAGGGATGCAGACGTCCAAGACCATCGTCGCCATCAACAAGGACCCCGAGGCGCCGATCTTCGAGCTCGTCGACTTCGGCGTCGTGGGCGACCTGCACCAGGTCGTGCCCGCCCTGACCGACGAGGTCACCAAGCGCAAGGCCTGAGCGCCCTGCGTCAGCCGACCGCGGGCCGCCTCACGCGTAGACTCGACCGGCCATGACTGACCGGACCACCAGCGCCGCTGCATCCACACGCGCAGGCGCGACCTACCTCGACCACGCGGCGACGACGCCGATGCTGCCCGAGGCGGTCGAGGCGATGGCCGCGCGGATGACGGTCGTGGGCAACCCCTCCTCGTTGCACGCCAGTGGCCGAGCTGCCCGCCGCGTCGTCGAAGAGGCCCGGGAGTCGCTCGCGCAGTCGGTGGGCGCCCGGCCGAGCGAAGTCGTGTTCACCGGCGGTGGGACCGAGGCCGACAACCTCGCGCTGAAGGGCCTGTTCTGGAGCCGCCGAAGCGAGGACGCCCGCCGGCGACGCGTCCTGGCCAGTGCCGTCGAGCACCACGCCGTGCTCGACTCGGCGCTGTGGCTCGCGGAGCAGGAGGGCGCGGAGGTCGAGTGGCTCCCCGTTGACGAGCACGGCCGGGTCAGCCCCGCGGTGCTCGAGCGGGCGCTGGCACGCGACCCCGAGTCCGCCGCGCTCGTCAGCGTCATGTGGGCCAACAACGAGGTCGGCACCGTGCAGCCGATCGCCGAGCTCGCGGAGATCGCGCGGGGCCACGGCGTCCCCATCCACTCCGACGCCGTTCAGGCCTTCGGTCAGCTTCCCGTCGACTTCGCGGCCAGCGGTCTGGACGCCATGACCATCACTGGTCACAAGATCGGTGGTCCCATCGGCGTCGGCGCCCTGCTGTTGAGCCGGACGCTGACGTTGACACCGGTGCTGCACGGCGGCGGCCAGGAGCGCGACGTGCGCTCCGGAACCCTCGACACTCCTGCCATCGTCGGCTTCGCCGCAGCCGCGGAGCTCGCGGTGAAGCGCCAGCCCGAGCGGGCTGAGGAGCTCGCCCGGCTGCGCGACGACCTTGTCGTGCGGGTCCGCGCCACCGTGGCCGACGCGGTGCTCGGCGGTGACCCGACTCTCGACGTGTCGCACCGGCTCCCGGGCAACGCGCACTTCTCGTTCCCCGGCTGCGAGGGCGACGCCCTGCTGCTCCTGCTCGACGCCCGCGGCATCGAGTGCTCGACCGGGTCGGCCTGCTCCGCCGGAGTGCCCCAGCCGAGCCACGTGCTGCTCGCGATGGGCGTTCCCGAGAACCTTGCGCGCGGCTCGCTGCGCTTCTCGTTCGGCCACACGTCCACCGCTGCCGACGTCGACGCCGTCGTACAGGCGATCGGTCCCGTGGTGGAGCGCGCCCGGCGCGCCGGCCAGAACGGCGTACCCAAGTGAGCGATCACGAGTGAGGAACCAACAGTGAGGGTCCTCGCCGCGATGTCCGGCGGTGTCGACAGCGCGGTCGCCGCCGCCCGTGCCGTCGAGGCGGGCCACGACGTGACCGGCGTGCACCTGGCGCTGTCCAGCAACCCCAAGTCCTTCCGCACCGGCGCACGCGGCTGCTGCACCCTCGAGGACGCGCGTGACGCGCGCCGCGCGGCCGACGTGATCGGTATCCCGTTCTACGTGTGGGACATGGCCGAGCGGTTCCGCGCCGACGTGATCGACGACTTCGTCGCGGAGTACGCCGCCGGCCGCACACCCAACCCGTGCCTGCGCTGTAACGAGAAGATCAAGTTCACGGCCGTGCTCGACAAGGCGCGGGCGCTCGACTTCGACGCGGTCTGCACCGGTCACTACGCCCAGATCCGCGACGGCCGGCTGACCCGCGCTGTCGACCCGGACAAGGACCAGTCCTATGTGCTCGGCGTGCTGACCGCCGACCAGCTCGCGCAGGCGATGTTCCCCCTCGGTGACACCCCCAAGACGGCTGTACGGCTCGAGGCCGAGGCGCGCGGTCTCGCCGTCGCCGACAAGCCCGACAGCCATGACATCTGCTTCATCGCCGACGGCGACACCAGCGGGTTCCTACGCGACCGCATACCCGCCGCGCCGGGCACGTTCGTCGACACCACTGGGCGGACCGTTGGTGAGCACGACGGAGCCTTCGCCTTCACGGTCGGCCAGCGCCGCGGGCTGCGCATCGGCACGCCGGCTCCTGACGGCAAGCCGCGTTACGTCCTCGACATCACGCCGGCCACCGGAACGGTCACCGTCGGGTCGGCCGAGGAGCTGGACGTCGTACACATCACCGGTGACCGCCCCCGGTGGTGCGGTCCCGCACCCCTCGGCCCGGTCGAGTGCGCCGCACAGATCCGGGCCCACGGGGAGGCGGTGCCGGCCGTGGCGGTCCTCGAGGGCGACCGCGTGGTGCTCGAGCTGCGCCAGCCGCTGCGGGCGGTCGCGGCCGGGCAGGCGGTGGTGCTGTACGACGACGATGCCGTTCTCGGCTCGGCAACGATCACCGCCACGGCTACGGTGTGCGCGTGACGCAGACCCAGTGGCTCGAGGCCGTCGTGTCCCGCGCCACCGACAACGTCGCCGCGGGCGGTGGCCCGTTCGCTGCCCTGGTCGTCCGGGACGGCCAGATCATCGGCGAGGGTGTGAACCGGGTGACGCGCGACCTCGACCCGACGGCGCATGCCGAGATCGTGGCGATCCGTGCGGCGTGCCGGGCGGTCGACGACTTCCGGCTGGCCGGTTGTGCGCTCGTCAGCTCGTGCGAGCCGTGCCCGCTGTGCCTGTCTGCTGCACTCTGGGCCCGCGTCGACGAGGTCGTCTACGTCGCGGACCGGTACGACGCGGCGCGGGCCGGGTTCGACGACCGTGCGTTCTACGAGCTCTTCGACAAGCCGCGTGACGAGTGGCCCAAGCCCATCGCGCAGCAGCGCACCCCGTCGCACGCCGCGCCGTTCGACGCCTGGTTGGCCAAGGCTGACCGTGTCGACTACTAGTACGCCGACTGGCGAGCCGACCGACGAGCAGCCAGCCGTACCGCGGCTTCCCACGAGAGCCCGTGGCGTCGCGACCGGCGTCGGCTCGATGCCCGGGACCGATCCGAAGGACGCGACGGCGATCGTGGCCGGCGAGCTGCCTGAGCTGCCGCACGTCCCCGAGCTGCCCGCCCGCGGCGCCGGCGCTGACATCATCGGCCGGACGGCCGCACTGCTCACCGGTCTGCCGGTCGACCTGCAGCCCTCGGGTTGGCGCTTGACGTCACGGCCCGGCATCGACCTGCACCGCGCAGCGTCGTACCTCTTGCAAGACCTCGATGTCCTGCAGGAAGCGCTGGAAGGGCACGACGGCCCGGTGAAGGTCGCCGTTGCCGGGCCGTGGACGCTGGCCGCGTCGCTGCAGCTGCCCCGCGGCGAGCCGGTGTTGTCGGACCGCGGTGCGGTGCGCGACCTGCAGCAGGCGTTGGCCGAGGGCGTCGCGCAGCATCTGCGCGACGTGCAGTCGCGGCTGCCCGGCTGCGAGGTGGTGCTGCAGCTCGACGAGCCGGGACTGCTCTCGGTGCTGCAGGGGCGGGTGCCGTCGTTCTCCGGGGCCCGCACCGTGCGGCCAGTGGCGGACAACGATGCGGTCGTCGTTCTCGAGCAGATGGTGGGTACGGCGGCGCGGGCGCGGGTGCCGGTCGTCGTGCACTCCTGCGCCGCCGACGTGCCGGTCGGGATGCTCGTGCGGGCCGGAGTCGCGGGGGTGTCACTGGACCTGACGTTGGTCCGCGAGGAGCTCGATGACGCGCTGGGGGAGGCGATCGAGTCGGGTGTCGTGCTGCTCGCCGGGGTCGTGCCGGCCGCTGGCGGCGAGCTGTCGGACGCGGCGACTACCGTCGGTCCCGTGCGACGGCTCTGGAGCCGGCTCGGACTCCCGGCCGAGACGATGGCCTCCGGCGTTGTCGTCACGCCGACGTGCGGCATGGCCGGGGCCAGCCCCGGGCACGCGGTCCGGGCGCTTCGTCTCGCGCGGGAGGCCGCGCGGACGCTCGCCGACGGCTAGGCCCTGACGAGGCTCGAGAGCCGGACACGCACAACCCAGACCCGACCGAGGAGGCAGGAGTGGCGGGGCGCAAGACGGCCGAGAGCCGGCCAGCGGCAGACGTGACCGCTGAGGTGGCGGTGACCGCCGATGTCGATGGCAGTGCCGATGGCAGTGGCGACGTCGATGCCCAGCACCGGCACGCCGACCTGGTGGAGCGCATCGACAGGATGCGGTTCGACTACTTCGTGCGCGACTCACCCACGGTCAGCGACGCCGAGTACGACGGGTTGATGCGGGAGCTGCAGGCCCTGGAGGAAGCCCACCCTGAGCTGCGCACGCCCGACTCGCCGACGCAGACGGTCGGCGGCACCTTCTCTACCGACTTCGCCGCGGTCGACCACATCGAGCGCATGATGAGCCTGGACAACGCGTTCTCCGCCGAGGAGCTCGCCGCGTGGGCCGAGCGCGTCGAGCGCGACAAGGGCGCCGCGACGGTCCATTACCTGTGCGAGCTCAAGGTCGACGGCGTGGCGATCAACCTGCTCTACGAGCAGGGCCGGCTGGTGCGGGCGCTGACCCGTGGCAACGGTTCCACCGGCGAGGACGTCACGCTCAACGTGCGTACCATCGACGTCGTACCGACCGAGCTCACGGGTGACGACGTGCCGGCGCTGGTGGAAGTGCGGGGCGAGGTGTTCTTCCCGGCCGAGCAGTTCGCGGAGCTCAACGCGCGCCTGGTCGAGTCCGGGAAGCCGCCGTTCGCCAATCCGCGCAACGCCGCCGCCGGGTCGCTGCGGCAGAAGGACCCCCGCATCACGGCGTCACGGCGGCTGCGGATGGTCGTGCACGGGATGGGGGCGCGAGAGGGTTACACGCCGGCCCGGCAGTCGGGGGCCTACGCGGCGCTGCGCGGCTGGGGGCTGCCCGTCAGCGACCGGTTCGAGGTGGTCGATGACCTCGAGGGCGTGCAGCGCTACATCGACCACTACGGCGAACAGCGGCACTCCGTCGAGCACGAGATCGACGGCGTGGTGGTGAAGGTCGACGAGGTTCCCGTCCAGCGGCGGCTCGGCTCCACGTCGCGGGCGCCGCGGTGGGCGATCGCCTTCAAGTACCCGCCGGAGGAGGTGACGACCAAGCTGCTCGACATCAAGGTCAACGTCGGGCGCACCGGGCGGGTGACGCCCTTCGGTGTGATGGAGCCGGTCGTCGTGAGCGGCTCCACGGTCAGCATGGCGACGTTGCACAACGCTACCGAGGTCGTGCACAAGGGGGTGTTGATCGGCGACACCGTCGTGCTGCGCAAGGCGGGTGACGTCATCCCCGAGATCGTGGGCCCGGTGGTCGACCTGCGCGACGGTAGCGAGGTCGCCTTCCAGATGCCGACGCGGTGCCCCGAGTGCGGCACCCCGTTGCGGCACGAGAAGGAGGGTGACGCCGACATCCGGTGCCCCAACAACCGTTCCTGCCCGGCCCAGCTCCGGGAGCGGCTCTACCACGTGGCCGGCCGCGGTGCCTTCGACATCGACGTGCTGGGTTACGAGGCCGCGACCGGCCTGCTGCAGGCCGGGGTCGTCCAGGACGAGGGCGACGTGTTCGACCTCGACGAGGAGGCTCTCGGGCGGGTCCCGATGTTCCGCCGCAAGGACGGTGGCCTCACCGCCAACGCGCGCAAGCTGCTGGACGCCATCGAGCAGGCCAAGCACCGGCCGCTGTGGCGGGTGCTGGTCGCGCTGTCGATCCGGCACGTCGGCCCGACGGCCGCGCAGGCGCTCGCCCGCGAGTTCCGGTCGGTCGAGCGCATCCGCGCGGCCACTCTCGAGGAGCTGGCGGGCACGGAGGGCGTCGGCCCGGTGATCGGGCAGGCCGTGCTCGACTGGTTCGACGTCGACTGGCACCGGGCCATCGTGGAGCGCTGGGAGACGGCCGGCGTAACGCTTGCCGAGGAGGCGGTGGACGAGGGCCCCCGCCCGCTGGAGGGGCTCAGCATCGTGGTGACCGGGTCGCTGGAAGGGTTCTCCCGGGACGGGGCCAAGGACGCCATCCAGGCGCAGGGCGGCAAGGCCGTGAGCTCGGTTTCGAAGAAGACCGACTTCGTGGTCGTGGGGGACAGTCCCGGCTCGAAGTTCGACAAGGCCGTGTCGCTGGGCCTGCCCGTGCTCGACGAGGACGGCTTCCGGGTGCTGCTCGAGCGGGGGTCGGACGCGGCTCGCGAGCACGCCCGACCGGCCGAGCAGACCTGACGCTGGCCCGCCGCCAGACCGAGCTCCGCCCGACCGAGCCCCGCCGCCAGACCGAACTCCGGACGGGCCAGCCCTTCAGATACCCCGTGCCCCGGTCGATATCGCCCAGAGTCGTTCAGCGGGGGGAGGGCCGGATGGGTGACGCCGCTGACGGCCGCCAGCGCGGCCGCGAGCACGAGCTGCTGGCCTATGTGGTGCTGGTCGGCCTGACCGGCGCCGGGCTGTGCCTCGTCTCCGTGCTCAGCCTGCAAGCCTCGGACGTGGCCGCCCTCGGCGCGCCGTTCTGGTTCATCGCCGTCCTGGTGCTGCTCGGAGAGCTGCGACCGGTCGTCGCGGCGGGCGACTACGACCCCGAGGGCGTCAACATCTCGACCGCCTTCGTCTTCGCTGTGCTCTTCCTCTGGGGGCCCTGGCCGGCGCTGCTGATCCAGGCCGTCGCGATGGTGACCGGTGAGCTGGTGCGCCGCAAGGAGCTGTGGCGGCTGATCTTCAACTCCGGGCAGTACGTCGTGTGCGTGGGCTCGGCATGGCTCGTCCTGTGGGTCTTCGGGATGCACCCGTCACCCACCGAGCCGCTCGACGTGGACGCGGACCAGCTGCCCGCCATGGCTCTGGCCTGGGCCGTGTACTTCTTCTGCAACCTTGCCTTCGTCGCCGTCGCCCTGTCCCTGAAGAACGGCACGAGCTTCCGGGACGAGTTCTTCGACGACATCGGCTACTACGCAGTCACGACGTTCGCGGTGCTCGCCCTCTCGCCGGTCGTGGTCATGGTCACGAGCGCGGCGTGGCAATTGCTGCCCCTGCTGCTGCTGCCGCTCTTCCTCGTCTACAAGACGGCCTCCATCTCGCTGGAGAAGGAGCACGCGGCATCGCACGACGAGCTGACGGGTCTGGCGAACCGCAAGCGGCTCCTCGAGGAGGCCGGGCGGCTGCTGGCTGAGGCCAGTGCCGCCGGCCGGCCGATGGCCCTGTGCCTCATCGATCTGGACCGCTTCAAGGAGGTCAACGACACCCTGGGTCACCAAACCGGCGACCGGCTGCTGGCCATCGCCGGCAACCGGCTCGCGCAGTCGGTGCGTTCGGGTGACGTCGTGGCACGGTTGGGCGGCGACGAGTTCGCCGTACTGCTCACGCACATCGAGGACCGGCCGCAGGCGCTGCAAGCCGCCGCCCGGATCCGCGCGGTGCTTGGCGCCCCGTTCCACCTGGACGAGATGACCCTGCAGATCGAGGCGAGCATCGGGGTGGCCGTGCACCCGGACGACGCCATGGACGTGGCCCAGCTGATGCGGCTTGCGGACGTTGCGATGTACCAGGCCAAGGAGGCCTGCACGGGCGTCGAGCTCTACCACGCCGAGCGTGACGTGCATACGTTGGCGCGGCTGGGCCTGATGGGTTCCTTGCGCGCGGGAATCGAGCGTGGCCAGCTCGAGATGCACTACCAGCCGAAGGTCGCCTTCCCGCGGGGAGATGTCGTCGGTGTCGAGGCACTCGTGCGCTGGCGGCAGCCGATGCGCGGACTTCTGCTGCCCGACGAGTTCCTCGACCTCGCCGAGCAGAGCGGCATGATGCGCCAGCTCACCGAAGATGTGCTGGCGCAGTCGCTGCTGCGCGCCGCGACCTGGTGGCACCAGGGCCTCGAGCTGCCCGTGTCCGTGAACGTGTCGGTGCGCGACCTCGCCGACGTCGCGTTCGTCGAAGAGGTCGAGCGGCTGCTCGCCGGCCACCGATTGCCCGCCCGCGCCCTCCAGCTCGAGATCACCGAGCACGTGCTGATGGCCGACCCGGCGCGGATGTCCGCCGCCCTCGAGTCGCTGGGCCAGATGGGTGTCGACCTGAGCCTGGACGACTTCGGGACCGGCTACTCCTCGCTGGTGCACCTCAAGCGGTTGCCCGTGTCCGAGATCAAGATCGACCGGTCGTTCGTGTCCCGGATGACCGATGACGCCGACGACGCCACGATTGTCCGCTCCATCGTCGAGCTCGCGCACGCGCTCGGTCTGCGCTCGGTCGCCGAGGGTGTCGAGACGCCGGAGCACTGGCAGGCGCTCAAGGAGCTGCGCTGCGACGCGGCCCAGGGCTACCTCATCAGCCGACCGCTGCCCGACGATGCCGTGACGCCGTGGCTGGCCGCCCGGGTACGCAGCCACCCGGCGTGGGGCTCCACGCACGACGGCGCAGTCGCGTACGACGACGCGGCCGCGTACGACGACGCGGCACCGGCACCGGCGTACGCCGAGGCCACGACGCTGCGGGTGGTGACCCGCCCATAGGATGGACGTCGTTCGACGACCAGCCGAGGAGCGACGTTCCGCGTGTCCGACACCAGCGCAAGCATCAGCCGTGACGAGGTGGCGCATCTCGCGACCCTTGCCCGGCTGGCCCTGACCGACGACGAGCTCGACCGTTACGCGGGCCAGCTCGGCGTCATCCTCGCGTCGGTGGCACGGGTCGCCGAGGTGGCGGCCGACGACATCCCGCCCACGTCCCACGCACTGCCGCTGACCAATGTGATGCGCGACGACGAGGTGCGCCCCGGTCTGACCCAGGAGGAGGCGCTGGCCGGTGCACCGGCAGCCGAGCAGGGTCGTTTCCGGGTCCCGCGCATCCTCGGAGAAGAGGCATGAGCTCGCTGGTCGGCACTGACCTCGTCCGCTTGACCGCCGCCGAGACGGCGAGGGTCATCGCCGACGGTGAGGTGAGCGCTGTCGAGGTCACGCGCGCGCATCTCGACCGCATCGGCGCGGTGGACGATCGGGTGCACGCCTTCCTGCACGTCGACGAGGAGGGGGCGCTCGCCGCGGCACTGGCGGTCGACGAGCGTCGGGCCGCGGGGGAGACGCTCGGCCCGCTCGCCGGCGTACCGCTGGCAATGAAGGATGTCGTCACGACCAAGGGCGTGCCGACGACCGCCGGGTCGCGGCTGCTCGAGGGGTGGGTGCCGCCGTACGACGCGACGGTGACCCGTCTGGTCCGCGAGGCCGGGATCGTCATCCTCGGCAAGACCAACATGGACGAGTTCGCGATGGGCTCGTCGACCGAGCACTCGGCGTACGGCCCGACGCACAACCCGTGGGACCTGTCCCGCATCCCGGGTGGGTCCGGTGGCGGGTCGGCCGCGGCCGTCGCGTCGTTCGAGGCCCCGCTCGCGATCGGCACCGACACCGGCGGGTCCATCCGCCAGCCGGCAGCCGTGACCGGCACAGTCGGTGTGAAGCCGACCTACGGTGGCGTGTCGCGCTTCGGCCTCATCGCACTCGCTTCGTCGCTCGACCAGGCGGGGCCGTGCGCTCGCACAGTGCTCGATGCCGCGTTGCTGCACGCGGCGATCGCTGGGCACGACCCGCTGGACTCGACATCGATCGACGCGCCGGTGCCCGATGTCGTGGCAGCCGCCCGGTCGCAGGACGTGCGCGGCATGCGGGTCGGCGTCGTCAAGCAGTTCTCGGGCGAGGGCTACCAGCCGGGTGTCGAGCAGCGGTTCCGCGAGTCGGTCGAGCTCCTCGAGGAGCTCGGAGCGAGCATCGTGGAGATCGATGCTCCGCACTTCGCCTACGCATTGCCGGCCTACTACCTGATCCTGCCGAGCGAGGCCTCGAGCAACCTGGCCCGCTTCGACGGGATGCGCTACGGCCTGCGGGTCGGTGACGACGGAACGGCCAGCGCAGAGCAGGTGATGGCGATCACCCGCGACGCCGGCTTCGGAGCCGAGGCCAAGCGTCGCATCATGATCGGCACCTACGCCCTGTCGTCGGGCTACTACGACGCCTACTACGGGCAGGCGCAGAAGGTCCGCACCCTCGTCGTGCGCGACTTCGAGCGGGCCTTCGAGCAGGTCGACGTTCTCGTCTCGCCGACGACCCCGACCACAGCGTTCCCGATCGGCGAGCGCATCGACGACCCGATGTCGATGTACCTGGCCGACCTGTGCACGATCCCCTCCAACCTCGCGGGGAACGCGTCGATGTCGATCCCGGCCGGCCTGTCGCCCGACGACGGGCTGCCGGTGGGGCTGCAGTTCATCGCGCCGCCCCTGGCCGACGACCGTCTGTACCGGGTCGGGGGTGCGGTCGAAGCCGCCCTTGCTGACCGCTGGGGCCACCTGCTCATCGACCAAGCACCGGAGCTGTGACATGAACCTTGCCCGCCTCAACACGGCCAAGACCCTGATCAGCGTGGTTGGCACGATCTTCGCCGGGCGCACCGCGGTACAGCGCATCCGGCAGGCCCGGACCGACCAGGACCGGCTCGAGCTGCTCGACGCCGCGCTCAACGCCGCCGTCGTGATCACCGGTCTGCTGGTCATCGTCCGTCGGCTGCGCAGAGGTGAGGAAGAGGCATGACGGCAACAGTCAACGAGTTGCTGCCCTACGACGAGGCGGTCGCCGCCTTCGACCCGGTCCTTGGGCTCGAGGTGCATGTCGAGCTGGGCACGGCGTCGAAGATGTTCTGCGGCTGCGCCACCGAGTTCGGCGCCGAGCCCAACAGCCAGGTCTGCCCGACATGCCTGGGTCTGCCCGGCGCGCTTCCCGTGGTCAACCGGACGGCCGTCGAGTCGGCGGTGCGGGTCGGGCTGGCGCTCAATTGCTCGGTTGCGCCGTGGGGACGGTTCGCGCGGAAGAACTACTTCTATCCCGACATGCCGAAGAACTTCCAGACCTCGCAGTACGACGAGCCGATCTGCGTCGAGGGACACCTCGACATCGAGGTGGCGACCGACGACGGCCCGCTGCAGGTGCGCGTCGAGATCGAGCGGGTCCACATGGAGGAGGACACCGGCAAGTCGCTGCACGTCGGTGGCGCCACCGGGCGCATCCATGGTGCCGACTACTCGCTCGTCGACTACAACCGGGCCGGCATTCCGCTCATCGAGATCGTCACCAAGCCGATCGAGGGGACTGGTCGCTGGGCCCCGGAGGTCGCCCGCGCGTACGTCACCGAGCTGCGCGAGCTGATGCGGACTCTCGGGGTATCGGACGTCCGCATGGAGCAGGGATCGCTGCGCTGCGACGTCAACCTCTCGCTGCGGCCGTCGCCCGACGCGCCGCTCGGCACCCGTTCCGAGACGAAGAACGTCAACTCGCTGCGGTCCGTGGAGCGCGCTGTCCGCTACGAGCTCAGCCGGCAGGCCGCCTTGCTCCGCGGTGGTGGGCGCGTGGTGCAGGAGACCCGGCACTGGCACGAGGACACGGGCGTGACCACCCCAGGCCGTTCCAAGGAGCAGGCCGAGGACTATCGCTACTTCCCCGAGCCCGACCTGGTGCCGGTGGCACCGGAAGCTGACTGGATCGAGGAGCTGCGGGCCGGGTTGCCGGAGGCTCCCGGCGTACGACGCCGCCAGCTGCAGGCCGAGTGGAGCCTGTCCGACTTCGAGATGCAGTCCCTCAGCAACGCAGGCGCGGTCGATCTCGTCGAGCGGACCGTGGCGGCGGGCGCGCGGCAGGAGGCGGCCCGCAAGTGGTGGCTCGGCGAGATTGCGCGGCACGCGAACGAGCAAGGGCTCGAGGTCGGCGCGTTGCCCATCACCCCCGAGCAGGTCGCGCGCGTCGTTGCTCTCGTCGAGGAGGGCGCCCTCAACGACAAGCTGGCCCGCGTCGTCATCGATGGTGTGCTGGCGGGTCAGGGAGAGCCGGACGAGGTGGTGGCGGCGCAGGGCCTTGCCGTCGTCTCCGATGACACTGCTCTGCTCACTGCCGTCGACGAGGCGCTCGCCGCGCAGCCCGACGTCGCCGACAAGATCCGCAGCGGCAAGGTGGCGGCGGCCGGTGCGATCGTCGGTGCGGTGATGAAGGCGACGCGGGGCCAGGCCGACGCCGCGCGGGTGCGCGAGCTGGTGCTCGAGCGTTGTTCCTGACCGCGCCGGGCAGCGGAGTGCGGTGCTGAGGGTGACGAACGACCCGACACAGGGTTTACCGGCCGCAACGTCGGACGAGCTCGAGCTGTACCTTCGCTGGCTGTCCTTCCTGCGCGGCGCGGTCCTCCGCAAGGTCGACGGGCTCAGTGACGCCGAGGCGCGCTGGCAGCCGGAGGGCGCGCTGATCTCGTTGCTGGGCATCGTGAACCACCTCACCCACGTGGAGTGGCGATGGATCAACGGCGGGATGCTGGGCGAGGACATCAGCAGGAGCGAGGAGGAGTTTCGGCCCGGGTCTGAGCTCACGGTGGCTGCGGCGATTACCGCGTACCGCTCCCGGGCGACAGCGACGGAGGAGGCCGTCCGGTCGCTGCCCTCGCTCGCGGCACCGTGCTGGTGGGGAGTGGACACCGACCTGCGATGGGTCCTGCTGCACCTGATCAACGAGACGGCGCGGCATGCCGGACATGCCGACGCCACGCGTGAGCTGCTCGACGGAACAACCGGGGAATGACGACACCGGCTCGCGGAGGCGTGTGTCGGGCCAGCCCGCACCTCACGTCCGCGGGTGCGCTCCGGCGCGGCTGATCGGGATCACCCGGTCGTCGTGTGCGGCAGGTCGGTGAGGTCGAAGTCGGTGGTTGCGCCTGGGCGTCGCACGCGAGGCGACGTACGGCCTCGACACTGATCGTTCCGCCCAGGTCCAGGGTGCCGGCTCCGGCCCGAGCCAGCCGCCCTTGCAGGTCGTCCAGGGAGATGGCGACGAGGGCTTGGACCGGTTGGCCTGCCTGCATGGGCAGCTCGCAACGCGAGCTCGACGAGCTCGAGCAGCGCGTCGCCCGTGCGGTTCGCATGGTCGCGCGTGTCTCGCCGGCCGTTGTCATCGCGGCGCGCTCGGGCGAGGGGCTGCAGCGCGGTCCGCAGGGACGCGTCGCCTCCTTGTCCAGGTAGCCGTCGGGGGCGTGACGAGCCGTCGGGTTCACCCGGAGCCGGAACTGGCGCCTGGCGACCTGTTCCTCCTCCTCGGCGGCGATCCGCTCACCTTGGTCAGGATCCAGCCGGTGGCGCAGGTGCAGGGCTGCGGGCTGCAGGCCGCGCACGTCGAGATCCCGCGCGTGCTCGGCATCCGCCCGCCCGGCGGCAGTGGCATCTGACGCCAGCGCGCGGTCGGTCTCGGCGACGACCGCCGCCGCGCAGGTCGACCTACGGGTCGCCCGCAGCTTGCCCCCGGTCACGCCAGACGAGATGCGCTCCAGCTCGACGCGAGCGGCCACCAGCTCCGGGTCCGACAGCGACCCAAGGTTAGCGTCGCCGAGCTCGGCGAGGCCCTCCGCGATCAGCCCGAGGCGCCCAGCACCGGGTGAGTGCGAGGTGGCAACGTGGTCGAGGACATGGTGGCAAGCTAGCCGCAGGTCGGACAAGACTGACCCTCGTCGTAGTGCATGAACAGCCGTTGTGGACAACACTTTCGGGGGTGCGTCAGGGGAGGTTGCCATGACTGAGCGCGCGTTGCGCGTTGCCGACGGGCAGGCAGTCCTGCGCGTACTGACGTTCAACTTGTTGTCCTCGGACCATGCCGACTGGGAACGTCGGCATGAGGTGGCGCGCCCTCAGTTGCGGGAGCGCGGCCCCGACGTCGTCGTGCTGCAGGAGACGACGGTGGGCACCGGTGTCGAGCAGGCAACCGAGCTTCTAGGGCCCGGCTACCACGTCACCGATCTGCCGACACGTCCCGGCGACTCCGTAGGCGCGGTGCTTGCGAGCCGGTGGCCGTTCCGTGATCTCCGCAAGGTCGACTTGCGGGTCCCACCACGGGTCCCGTCTGCCGCGGCGCTGGTCGCGGAGGTGGAGCTTCCGGCTCCGTTCGGGCCGAGCCTGTTCATCCACCACAGCGCGGCCTACCAGTTCGGCTACGCCCGGGAGCGCGAGGCGCAGGCCGTGACGTGTGCCCGCTTCGTCGAGGATCACATGGCGGGTCGGGATGCGCATGCCGTGCTGCTGG
The DNA here is from genome assembly GCA_030841025.1 of Actinomycetota bacterium. GTDB lineage: Bacteria > Actinomycetota > Actinomycetes > JACCUZ01 > JACCUZ01 > BP-173. Next base: position 2,900 of record JAVEDJ010000035.1, on the reverse strand, counting down.
GAGACTTCAACGACACCCCCGACTCCTCCAGCCTGCGGTTCTGGACCGGCAGACAGTCGTTGGAAGGGTTCTGTGTCGCCTACCAGGACGCCTGGGAGGCAGTGCATCCCGGGAGTGCTGGCCACACGTTCTCACCGGAGAACCCGCTGGTGTCGGCCGGCCAGATGCCGCTCGAGGTCGGACGGCGCATCGACTACATCCTGGTTCGGAGCGGTAACCACGGACCGAGCCTCGAGATCGCAGACTGCCGACAGGTCTGCAATGCGCCAATCAACGGTGTCTGGGCCAGCGACCACTTCGGCCTGATGGCGGACCTCAGAGTCCCGGTCCACCCGCCGGGACCACGGACCTGATTCCGCTTGGTCTCCCGGCGTCCATGGTGCGATCGAAGACCGCCACTCTGACCGCGAGCCGACCTCGCACGGTCGTGGACATCCATGCCGCGTCCGGACGGGACCGGAATACTGGCAACGTGGCCTCCCTTCGAAACGATCGCGAAGTGTTCGAGCCGATTGACGATGCTCGACCCGGTGACACGCCTTGGCCGGCCCTACGCTGGCCGCTCGCGCCTGGGGTGCGACTGCGTGGGCACAGGGTCGAACTCACTCCCGTCGAGCCCGAACGTGACGCCGTCGCACTGTTCACCGCTCTCGACCACGACGCCGTGTGGCAGCACGTGGCCGGTCGCCCCCAGCGGCCCGATGAGTACGCCGAGACTCTGCACCAAAGTCTTGCCGCCGGCAGGGTGCCGTGGGTCGCGCGGCTGCGACAGGACTACGCCGGCTGTGCTCAGGGAGTCGTGGTCGGTACGTCGTCCTACCTGGATGTCTCGCCCGAGGATGCCCGCCTGGAGATCGGCTCGACGGCGTACACGCCTGGGGTCTGGGGAAGTGCGGTCAACCCAGAGGTGAAGCTGCTGCTGCTCACGCATGCCTTCGACGTGCTTGGCGCGGGGCGGGTGCAGCTGAAGACCGATGTACGCAATGTTCGGTCACAGCGGGCGATTGCGCGGCTGGGCGCGCAGTACGAGGGCACCCTTCGCCGCTACCAGCGGCGGGCAGACGGGACGATCCGGGACACGGTCATGTTCTCGGTCCTCGCGGACGGATGGCCTGCCGTGAGGGACCGTTTGCAGCAACGGGCGGCCGCCGCTGCCTAGCGGTCCTGGCAGGACGGCACCCATGTCGTCGTGCACCGTTCGGGGCCGCCACGCTTGCCGACGCCGACAAGGTCTTTGACCCTGGGCGTGACGCGGCCGAGAACGCAAGTCGACCGGCACACGCGCGGATTCCCAGGTTGAACACAGCCTGGTGCCAGGTTCGGGCTCTTTACTGTGATCTGGCGCGGAGGTCGCGTCGACGCGATCCACGGAGGATGAGGACCAGATGACCGAGGACAGCAACAGCGACCAGCTGGAGAGCGGCCCGCGTAGCAGCCGCTCGCGTCAGGTTGGGTGGGGCGTCGGCCTGCTCGCCGGCGGGGCCCTGGCCGGGGCGATCCTCGCGGGCAACCTGACGGCCTTCGCGACCAACTCCCCCAGCCCCAGTCCGAGCAGCCCGTCCAACAGCGGCACCACCGAGCAGCGCGAGGACAAGGGCCGCCACGGCAACGAGGAGGCCCTGACCGGCGACACCGCCGCGAAGGTCAAGGCCGCCGCCCTGGCGAAGGTGCCTGGCGCGACGGTGGAGCGGCTCGAGAAGGACGCGGACGGCGCGGTCTACGAGGCGCACCTGACCAAGGCCGACGGAAGCCGGGTGACCGTCAAGCTGGACGCGAAGTTCGCGGTGACCGGTGTCGAGACCGGCGGTCCCGGGGGCCGCGGCCACGACGGACCCGGCGGGCGCGGTGGCCACGAGGAGGTGGCACTGACAGGCGACGCCGCAGCGAAGGTCAAGGCTGCCGCCCTCGCCGAGCTGCCCGGTGCCACGGTCAACGAGGTCGAGAAGGACCGCGACGGCGCGACCTACGAGGCGCACGTCACGAAGGCCGACGGCACCGAGGCCACAGTGAAGCTGGACGCGAACTACAAGGTGACCAGCGTCGAGGCCGGCCGGTAGTAGCCCCGCTGGATCAACACGTTGTCGAGGCGTGTGATCCGGAACATGTAACACCCCCATGCCACGTTGCGGCTGTGGATCTGTGCCACGTCGGGGTCGGCCAGGATCTCGGTGATCACGGCTTCGGGGTTCGTGCAGTCGTGCACCCGGGTCGACTCATGTATCCGCCCGCGTTGGTCGTACACGCGCAGTACCTGTGGGCGGCCACGCCAGTCCACCGGGTAGCCGGCGCCGCCGGCGTACCCCGCGCACGGTTGCGCATGGGCGAAGACAGCGCCGATCTCCCGGTACGGGCTGGCGGGCAACGGTGGCTCGTAGCCGAACAGGATCGCCTCCTCACCGGTCTCGGCGTTGCGCAGACAGCAGCGCAGCGGTTCGCCGCCCGCAGTGGAGTGGTGCTCGACGCGATGGCCGGAGACGTCCAGGCCCGATGTGCGGACGGCGTCGAGCACGGCGGCGGACACTGCATGAATCTGGAACAAGGCGGTCGTTGTCGATGTCACGGTGCAAGCCTGGCCCACCGAGGACTGAGCTACTGGCGGCAATCGGACGTGAAGTTCCTCCGGTTTCGGACGTAGAGAGTCGGAGCCGTCCACGGCTCACGCGCCCACCCGCCATGAGTGCTTCCACCACGTCGGGTGCAAGCCGTGCTTGCCTGGCTTCGCCCCGCCACGTAGGTCCGCACGCAGCGAGACCGATCAGGGACACGGAAGCGCCCCGATCGGTTCGTCTGACTGGCTGGCCGGTCACCGGCGGAATGCCCGTGACCGGCCCGTCGTGAGCGACCGTCAGTCGTCCGACGACTCGTCGTGCGACGACTCGCAGAGTCCGTCCGGCGACGAG
>JAVEDJ010000011.1 GCA_030841025.1 Actinomycetota bacterium | reverse complement strand
GGATTGATCGCGCACGGCTGCCCGACCATCGAGAGCAGCGGGATGTCGTGGGACGAGTCGCTGTACGCCGCGCACCGGCTCAGGTCGAGACCCTCGCGCTCGGCCAGTGCGCGCACGGCCTCCGCCTTGGCGTCACCGTGCAGGATCTCCCCGACCAGCCGACCGGTGTAGACCCCGTCCTGGCTCTCCGCCACGGTGCCGAGCGCGCCGGTCAGCCCCAGCCGCCGGGCGATGACCCCGGCCACCTCGACCGGCGTCGCGGTCACGAGCCAGACCCGCTGGCCCGCCTCGAGGTGCATCTGCGCCAGGGCCCGGGTTCCCGGCCACACCTTGGTGGCCATCACCTCGTCGAAGACCTCCTCGCCGATCGCGGTCAGCTCGGCCACGGTGTGACCGGCCGCGAACGACAGCGCCGTCTCGCGGGCCTCGTGCACCTTGTCGAGGTTCTCTCGGCCCAGCACCCGGAAGCGGGTCTGCTGCCAGGCGAAGCGACCGATGTCGCGGGCGCTGAAGAAGTCGCGGCGGTAGAGGCCGCGAGCGAGATGGAAGATGGACGCGCCTTGCATGATCGTGTTGTCGACGTCGAAGAAGGCCGCCGCATCGGCGTCCAGCGGCACCCCGAGCTGCTGCATGGCAGTCGCGGCAGCGGCAGAGGCGCGCCCGGCCTCGACGGCGTCGTCGTGCGCCTGTTCGTCGCGCTCGCGGCGCCGTACCCGCAGCATGGCGGCAGCCTAGCGGCGCCGGAGCGCGCCCCGGCGGATCACGACTTCGGGGTCCCCGGCCGCTGTGCCAGACTTCCGCGCGTGAGCAGCCCTGCTCAGCCCACCCACTCCTTGCCGGCCGACCTGACCAACGTGGCCGACCTCTTGAGGGCGAGCGCTCACCGGCTCCGGGACGCCGTGGCCCTGGTCGAGGGCACCGGGTCGTCGCGGGTCGAGATCACCTGGTCCCAGCTCGACACCGACGTCGAGTGCGCGGCCGTGAGCCTGCGCAACCGGCTGGGACTGCACCCGGGAGACCGGGTCGCCCTGACCTTGTCGAACACGTCCGCCTTCGTCATCGCCTACTTCGCGATCCTGCGGGCAGGCCTCGTGGCCGTGCCCCTGAACACCGAGTACCCGTCCAGCGAGCTGGCCCGGCTGCTCGGCGAGACCGACGCCAAGGTCGTGCTCTGCGAGGACGCCACGGTGTCCGCGGCCCAGGAGGCGGTTGCCGAGACGCACCGGGCCGTGGTGGACCCCGCCGGTCTCGACGCGCTGATCGGCGGCGGGCGCGGTGCCGCCCCGCTGACCGATGTGTCCGGGGCAGAGGACCTCGCGGTGCTGCTCTTCACCTCGGGCACCAGCGGCCGACCCAAGGCCGTCATGCTCAGCCACCGCGCATTGCTGGCCAACCTGCGCCAGTGCCTGGCGCTGCGTCCCGCAGTCATGACAGCGGACGACGTGGTGCTCCTGGTGCTTCCCCTGTTTCACATCTACGGCCTCAACGACGGGCTCGGCATGGCGGCCGCGACCGGTGCCCGAGCGGTGCTGGCGGAGCGCTTCGAGACCCGCGAGACGCTGACCCTCATCCGGCGTGAGGGCGTGACCAGCATCCCGGGGTCCCCACCGATGTACGCCGCGTGGGCCGAGCTCGAGCAGCACGACGGCACGATCCGCCTGCGTGACTACCTGGGCGGTGTGCGCCTGCTCGTCTCCGGAGCCGCACCGTTGCCGCCCGCCCTCTTCGAGCACATTCGTCGCGGCACCGGCCTCCCCATCCACGAGGGCTACGGCCTGACCGAGACCTCGTCGGTCGTGACGAGCACCATCGGCTCACCGCAGGTCAAGCCCGGCTCCGTGGGCCGGCCGGTCCCCGGTGTCGACGTGCGGCTGGTCGATGTGACCGGCGCCCCGGTCACCGACGACGCCGGTGAGATCGAGGTGCGCGGCGACAACCTCTTCTCAGGCTATTGGCCGGACGGGTCGGGCGGTCCACGGCCCGACGGCTGGTGGGGGACCGGTGACGTCGCTTACGTCGACGACGAGGGAGACCTGTTCCTCGTCGACCGGCGCAGCGAGCTCGTGCTGGTGAGCGGCTTCCGCGTCTACCCTCGCGAGATCGAGGAGGTCATCGCCGAGCACCCCGACATTGCGGAGGTCGCCGTCATCGCAGTGCCGGACCCGCAGACAGGGGAGGCGGTCAAGGCGTACGTCGTCGCGCGCGCCGGCGCCGTCGTACGTCCCGAGGACGTGGTGGCGCACTGCGCCGGACGCCTGGCCCGCTTCAAGCGGCCGACGGTCCTCTCCGTGGTCGACCAGCTGCCGCACTCGGCCACCGGCCGGGTCGCCAAGGGCCGGCTGCGCGAGGGCTCGCTCCCCTCCGAGGAGGCGCCGTGATCATCGAGCCGGACCCGCAGCCACCGCGGGTGGTCCTGATCGGCAAGCCGGGCTGTCACCTGTGCGACGAGGCCCGGGAGGTCGTGGCCCGGGTGAGCGCCGATCTCGGGGTGGGCTGGGAGGAGCGCAGCATCCTCGACGACCCCGACCTGCACGCGCGCTACTGGGAGCAGATCCCGGTGACGCTCGTCGACGGGCAGCAGCATGACTTCTGGCGGGTCTCCGAGGCACGCCTGCGCGCCGCTCTGTCCCGCTGAACCCAGGCGGCCGGCCGGCGGACCGGATGCCTGCCCGCCCGGGTCGCTGGACGCGATTTGGCGGTGGCGCGCACGCCTGACAGAGTGCGTGGGCCGAGCCGCTCCGACGGGCGCTCGGCGCCGAGATCGCTCACTTTGTGCGTTCGTTCACAAGCGCCTACCCTGGACCAGGTCCGGTCCCCCCGAGGAGTCCAGCCGTACCTGTGACCACGTCCGAACGCTCCGCGTCACGCGGGTCGCGTGCCCGTACGCACGGCCGTGCCCCGGGTCGCGGCGTCCCCGAAGCCACGGTGGCCCGGCTGCCGATCTACCTGCGCGCGCTGACGACGCTGGCCGAGGAAGCGGTGACCACGGTGTCGTCGGAGGAGCTCGCGAGCGCCGCCGGAGTCAACTCCGCCAAGCTGCGCAAGGACCTGTCCTACCTCGGCTCCTACGGCACCCGCGGTGTGGGCTACGACGTCGACTACCTCGTCTACCAGGTGTCCCGTGAGCTCGGACTGACCCAGGACTGGCCGGTCGTCATCGTCGGGCTGGGCCACCTGGGTCACGCCCTCGCCAACTACGGCGGTTTCGCCTCCCGCGGGTTCGCGATCCGCGCGCTGGTCGACGCCGATGCCGCCACGGTCGGCACCGAGATCGCCGGCCTGCGCGTGCGTCACCTCGACGGCCTCGAGGAGGAGGTGCGCAAGCACGGCATCGCCATCGGTGTCATCGCCACCCCGGCGCCGGTCGCCCAGGAGATCTGCGAACGCCTCGTCGCCGCGGGCGTCAGCAGCATCCTCAACTTCGCACCGGTCGTCCTGGTCGTGCCCGACGAGGTCGAGGTGCGCAAGGTCGACATGTCGATCGAGCTGCAGATCCTCGCCTTCCACGAGCAGCGCAAGCTGGGTCCGGAACGGCACGGCCGGCTCAACGACGCGGTCGCCGAGCTGGCCGACGCGGTGAGCACATGAGCGTCCTCGTCGTGGGCCTGTCCCACCGCAGCGCACCGGTCGCGGTGCTGGAGAGGGCATCGCTGGGCGGCGACTCCCAGGCCAAGCTGCTCACCGACGTGGTCGCCAGCGAGCACGCGGTCGAAGCCCTCGCGCTCTCCACCTGCAACCGGGTCGAGGTCTACGCCGACGTCGACAAGTTCCACGGCGGTCTCGCCGACGTCTCCGAGCTGCTCGCGCGGCACGCCGGCGTACCGCTCGAGGCGCTCACTCCGCACCTCTACGTCCACTACGAGGACCGGGCGGTCGCCCACCTGTTCTCGGTGGTCTGCGGGCTCGACTCGATGGTGGTCGGCGAGAGCCAGATCGTCGCCCAGGTGAAGCAGGCCCTGCGGCTCGGCCAGCAGGCAGGTACGGCGGGACGCGTGCTGGGCGGTCTCGCGCAGCAGGCTCTCCGCGTCGGCAAGCGGGCGCGCACCGAGACCGGCATCGACCAGGCGGGGCGGTCACTCGTCACGGCGGGGCTCGACCAGGCGAGCCGGGTGCTCGGGCCCGTGCAGCACCGTGAGGTGCTCGTCGTGGGCGCGGGCTCGATGAGTGCGCTGGCCGCCACCGTCGTCAGCCAGGCGGGTGCCGAGCGCGTCCTCGTCGCGAACCGCACCCTCAGCCACGCGAAGCGGGTCGCGGACTCGGTGGGTGGCAGCGCGCTGCCGCTGGCCGACCTCGGCCAGGCCCTTGTGTCGGCCGACCTGCTCATCTCGTGCACCGGCGCCGTCGGCCACGTCATCGACGCCGAGCTCGTCGCAGGCGTGCAGGAGCAGCGTGCCGGTCGTCCCCTCGTCGTGCTCGACCTCGCCCTGCCGCGTGACGTCGCACCGGAGGTACGCGACATCGACGGGGTAACCGTCATCGACCTCGAGACCCTGGCAGCGAGCGTCGTCGACCAAGCTCACGTCGCTGACGTGGAGGCGGCCCGGACCATCGTGGCCGATGAGGTCGCTTCCTTCCTGGGGTGGCAGCGGGCTGCGAGCGTCGCACCCACCGTCGTCGCCTTGCGCGGCATGGCCGAGGACGTCGTCGTCGCCGAGCTGACCCGGTTGGCCGGCCGAGCGCCGCACCTGGACGAGCGCAGCCGCAACGAGATCGAGTCGACCGTGCGCCGGGTCGTCGACAAGCTGCTGCACGCGCCGACCGTCCGGGTGAAGCAGCTGGCAGAGGAGCCCGGGGGGCAGTCCTACGCCGATGCGCTCTCGCGCCTGTTCGACCTCGATCCCAAGGCCGTCGAAGCCGTGACGCGCGCCGACATCGAGAACGGCACAGCATGAGCGCCGTCCTCCGGTTGGGCACGCGCCGCAGCGCTCTCGCGATGACTCAGGCGCAGCACGTGGCCGACGCCCTCACCGCGCGCACCGGCCGCGCGGTCGAGCTGGTGCAGGTGACGACGCACGGGGACGTCTCCACCGAGGCGCTCGCCCAGATCGGCGGCACGGGAGTCTTCGTCAGCGCGCTGCGCGAGGCACTGCTGGCAGGGGAGATCGACTTCGCCGTCCACTCGCTCAAGGACCTCCCGACCGCCGACCCGCAGGGCATCGTGCTCGCCGCGGTGCCGCTGCGCGAGGACCCGCGTGACGTGCTGGTGGCTCGCGACGGGCTCACCCTGGGCGAGCTGCCGGGCGGAGCCCGCGTCGGAACCGGGTCGCCCCGCCGGGCGGCTCAGCTGCGCGCCCTCGGGCTGGACCTCGACGTCGTCGCGGTCCGCGGCAACGTCGACACCCGGCTGGGCCTGGTCGACAAGGGCGAGGTCGACGCCGTCGTGCTCGCCCGGGCCGGCCTGGCCCGTCTCGGTCGGCTCGACGCCGTGACCGAGGTCATCGACCCCATCCAGATGCTGCCCGCCGCGGGCCAGGGCGCGTTGGCCGTGGAGTGCCGCGAGCCGGGATCGCCGCGCGTCGCGGCACGCGGCACCAATGACGGGCACGACCCGATAGATCCGGAGGAGCTTCACCTTCTGCTCCGCGAGCTCGACGACGCCGAGACCCGGCTCGCCGTGACCGCAGAGCGCACCCTGCTCGCCACCCTTGAAGCCGGCTGCTCGGCCCCCGTCGGGGCCTACGGCGAGCCGGCGGAGGGCGAGCACGTCCCTGAGCTGTACCTACGAGCCGTCGTCGTCTCCGTCGACGGCACCGCGAGCGTACGGCTGTCCGCCACCGGACCTCTCGACGAGGCAGCACGCATCGGCCGCGAACTCGCGACCGAGCTGCTCGACGAAGGTGCGGCTGACCTGATGCAGGAGCGCGTCACGTGACCCGCCCAACCGAAAAGAAGAAGACATTGAGCGCGCCCGCAGAGAAGGCGACCACCACGAAGCCGCTGACCACCACGAAGGCCGCCCCGGCCAAGCCGCCGGGAACTGTCGCATTCGTCGGCGCCGGCCCGGGCGACCCGGGTCTGCTGACCGTGCGGGCCGTCGAGCTGCTGGCAGCTGCCGACGTCGTCGTCGCCGAGAACCAGGACGAGGCCTTCCTCGCGCGGTTCTGCAAGCCCGGCGTCGAGGTCGTCGACGGGTCGGTCGGCGATGACGGGCAGGCGCTCAGCCATGCGATGCGCGCCAAGCTGGTCGTCAAGGCGGCCAAGCGAGGCGGCAACGTCGTACGGCTGCTCGACGGCGACCCGTTCCTCTACGGCACGGGGTCCGAGGAGGCGGCTGCCTGCGGCAAGGCAGGCATTCCCTTCGAGATCGTGCCGGGCGTCAGCGCGGTCAGCGCGGTGCCGGCCTACGCCGGCGTACCGCTGACGACGGCGAAGGCCCGCGAGGTGCGCGTGGTCAACGTCGCCGAGAGCGCCCTGCACTGGGACGCGATCGCGTCCGGCAAGGCGACGCTGGTGCTGTTGTCGGCCACGAAGGTCATCGGTGACGTGGCCAAGGCCATCATCCGGGCCGGGCGTGACCCGGAGACCCCCGTCGCGATGACCGAGCAGGGCACGACCACCGAGCAGCGCACCGTCGTGTCGACGCTCGAGCGCATCGCCGCCGATGTCCGCGCGGCCAAGTTCACCGCCCCGACCATCACGGTCGTCGGCGAGACGGTCGCCCTGCGCGAGACGCTGTCGTGGTTCGAGACCAAGCCGCTGTTCGGTTGGCGCGTGCTCGTGCCGCGCACCAAGGAGCAGGCCAGCGAGCTGTCGGCGCGGTTGCGTTCGTGCGGTGCGGTGCCGGAGGAGGTCCCGACCATCGCTGTCGAGCCGCCGCGGACCCCGCAGCAGATGGAGCGGGCCATCAAGGGCCTGGTGACCGGTCGCTACGAATGGGTCGCGTTCACCTCACGCAACGCCGTCAAGGCCGTGCGCGAGCGGTTCGAGGAGTACGGCCTGGACGCGCGTGCATTCGCGGGCATCAAGGTGGCCGCCGTCGGCGAGCAGACCGCAGGTGACCTGCTTGCTTGGGGCATCAAGCCCGACCTGGTGCCGACCGGCGAGCAGTCCGCGGCCGGTCTGCTCGAGGAGTGGCCGCCGTACGACCCGGTCTTCGATCCGATCGACCGGGTATTCCTGCCGCGCGCCGACATCGCCACGGAGAACCTCGTGGCCGGCCTGATCGAGCGTGGCTGGGAGGTCGACGACGTGACGGCGTACCGCACCGTCCGTGCCGCGCCGCCCGCTGCGCCGATCCGCGAGGCGATCAAGGGCGGCGGCTACGACGCCGTCGTGTTCACCTCGTCCTCGACGGTGCGCAACCTGGTCGGCATCGCCGGCAAGCCGCACACCGCGACGGTGATCGCCTGCATCGGTCCCGCGACGGCCAAGACCGCTGAGGAACACGGCCTGCGCGTCGACGTCCTCGCGCCGTCGCCGTCCGTGCTCGACCTGGCGAACGCCCTCGCGGAGTACGGCAGCGCCAGCCGCGCGGCGGCGGTGGAGGCCGGCGAGGCAGTGCTGCGGCCCTCGCAGAAGCGCACCGCCACCCGTCGGAAGGCCAAGTAGGTCCGTTCCGTAGTCGAATCACTCGGAAGGGATGGGGATCGTGATGGATGCTGCACCGTTCCCGGTCGGCCGGCCTCGCCGGCTGCGGCGTACGGCCGCCCTGCGTGACCTCGTCGCGCAGACGCGGCTGCACCCGCGCGACCTGGTGCTGCCCATGTTCCTCAAGGAGGGACTGGCGGAGGCGGCGCCCATCTCCTCCATGCCCGGCGTCCTGCAGCACTCCCGCGAGTCGCTGCGCAAGGCCGCGGCCGAGGCGGTGCACGCGGGCATCGGCGGCCTGATGCTGTTCGGCGTGCCGACCGCCAAGGACGCCGTCGGGTCGGGAGCATCCGACCCGGACGGCATCCTGAACGTCGCCATCCGTGACGTCGTGTCCGAGGTCGGCGACGCCACCGTCGTGATGGCCGACCTGTGTCTCGACGAGTTCACCGACCACGGGCACTGCGGCGTCTTGCGCGAGGACGGAGCGGTCGACAACGACGCGACCCTGGTGCGGTACGCCGAGATGGGGCTCGCGCAGTCGGAGGCTGGCGCCCACATGCTCGGTCTGTCGGGGATGATGGACGGCCAGGTCGGCTTCGTGCGCAGCGCCCTGGACAAGGCAGGTCACACCGACACTGCGCTGTTGGCCTACGCCGCGAAGTACACGTCCGCGTTCTACGGTCCGTTCCGCGACGCCGTCGAGTCGTCGCTGCAAGGCGACCGCCGCACCTACCAGCAGGATCCGCGGGGCCTGGACGAGGCGTTGCGCGAGGTCGAGCTCGACATCGCGGAGGGCGCCGACTTGGTGATGGTGAAGCCGGCCCTGCCCTACCTCGACGTGCTGCGTCGCGTGGCCGACGTGTCCGCGCTGGCCGGAGTTCCCGTTGCGGCCTATCAGGTCTCGGGCGAGCTGGCGATGGCGGAGGCCGCCTTTGCCAACGGCTGGCTCGACCGTGAGCGCACGGTGCTCGAGACACTGACTTCGATCCGGCGCGCGGGTGCGGGCGTGATCCTGACCTACTGGGCGGTCGAGGCAGCGCGGCTGCTCCGCGCCCAGGACGGAGAGCGCGCGTGATCACCGGACTGGCGCCGTCGTACCCCTTCGAGGCACCGGCATCCGAGGCGCTGTTCGACCGCGCCCAGGCCGTGACCCCCGGTGGCGTGAACTCGCCCGTCCGTGCGTTCCGCGCTGTCGGCGGCGCTCCCCGGTTCATGGTCTCCGGTCGCGGCGCATTCCTCACCGACGCCGACGGCCGCGACTACGTCGACCTGGTCTGCTCCTGGGGTCCGCTGCTGCTCGGTCACGCGCACCCGGACGTCGTCGAGGCGGTGACCGCGGCGGTCGCCCGCGGTACGTCGTTCGGCACACCCACCGAGGGTGAGGTGGCGCTCGCCGAGGAGATCGTGTCGCGGGTCGACCCCGTCGAGCAGGTGCGCCTCGTCTCCAGCGGGACCGAGGCGACGATGTCGGCCATCCGGCTCGCCCGCGGTTTCACCGGACGCACCAAGGTCGTGAAGTTCGCCGGCTGCTACCACGGGCACGTCGACGCGCTGCTTGCGTCCGCTGGCTCGGGCGTCGCGACGCTGGGGCTGCCGGACACTCCCGGGGTCACCGGCGCGCAGGCGGGCGACACCATCGTCGTGCCCTACAACGACCTCGCCGCGGTGCGGAAGGCGTTCCAGGACTTCGACGGCGAGATCGCCTGCGTCATCACGGAGGCGGCGGCAGGCAACATGGGCGTCGTCCCACCGGAGCCGGACTTCAACTCGGGCCTGGCCGACCTCTGCCGGGAGGCCGGCGCCCTCTACATCTCCGACGAGGTGATGACCGGCTTCCGTGTCGGCCGGGCCGGATGGTTCGGCATCGACGCCGTACGACCCGACCTGATGACGTTCGGCAAGGTGATGGGTGGCGGCTTCCCAGCCGCTGCGTTCGGCGGCCGGGCCGATGTGATGGCCCGTCTCGCGCCGGCCGGCCCCGTCTACCAGGCCGGCACGCTGTCCGGTAACCCGGTCGCGACGGCCGCGGGCCTCGCGACGCTGCGGGGAGCCACCGACGAGGTCTACGCCCACGTCGACGCCGTCGCCGCACAGCTCGGCGCGCTGGTCAGCTCTGCTCTGGCGGACGCCGGTGTGATGCACCGGCTGCAACACGCGGGCAGCATGTTCTCGGTGTTCTTCACCGATGAGGCGGTGCTCGACTACGACGCCGCCCGGCGACAGGAAGCCTTCCGTTACAAGCCTTTCTTTCATTCCATGCTGTCGCAGGGTGTCTACCTGCCGCCGTCCGCGTTCGAGTCGTGGTTCGTCTCCGCGGCCCATGACGACGGGGCGATCGCCCGGGTTGCCGACGCCCTCCCGGCCGCTGCCCGCGCTGCTGCGAGCGCTCGCCCCGAAGGGACCGCATGAGCCTGCCCGCGACCAACCCGGACATCACCGTCGTACACCTGTTGCGCCACGGTGAGGTCCACAATCCTGCGGGCGTGCTCTACGGCCGGCTGCCCGACTACCACCTCTCGGACCTCGGTCGCGAGATGGCGGACCGCATCGCCGAGCACGTCGCCGACTCCGACATCACCCATGTCGTCAGCTCGCCGCTCGAGCGCGCGCAGGAGACAGCGGCGCCGACGGCGCAGGCGTTGGGCCTGCCGGTCACCATCGACGACCGGCTCATCGAGGCGGCGAACGTGTTCGAGGGCAAGACCTTCGGCGTCGGCGACGGCTCGTTGAAGAGGCCGGCGCTCTGGCGGCACCTGCGCAATCCCGTGCGGCCGTCCTGGGGCGAGCCCTACCGCGAGATCGCGGAACGCATGCTCGCCGCGGTGACGACCGCGCGCGATGCCGCGCGCGGACACGAGGCGCTGTGCGTGAGCCATCAGCTGCCGATCTGGACCGCGCGGTCGTTCGCCACCGGTCGGCGGCTGTGGCACGACCCGCGCACCCGGCAGTGTGCGCTCGCCTCCCTGACGTCGTTCTCCTACCGCGGCGACGATCTCGTGTCGGTCTCCTACGAGGAGCCGGCCCACGACCTGCTGCCCGTCAGGACCGGTAAGAAGTTCACCGCCGGCGCGTGATGACCCGCACCCGCACCCGTACGGCATCGTGGGGCCTGGCCGCGGTCTCCGCGCTCGTGCTGAGCGGGTGCAGCTCGTCGTTGTCCGGCGGTGGCGCCCCCGACAAGGGCTATCTGCCGGGAGACGGATCGATCGCCAAGGTCGTCATCGCCGACCGAGGGAAACCGATCGCCTTCACCGGCGAGACGTTGCAGGGCAAGCGCTTCGACGTCTCCGACCACCGCGGTGAGGTCGTGGTCGTCAACGTGTGGGGATCGTGGTGCCCGCCGTGCGTCAAGGAAGCGCCGGCGCTCCAGAAGGTGTGGGAGCAGTCCAAGGGTGAGGGTGTGCAGTTCGTCGGCATCAACACCCGCGACGAGCCAGCGCAGGCCCGCGCCCACGAGAAGCGCTTCGCGGTCACCTACCCGAGCGTCGACGACGACAAGGGAAGGGTCCTGCTCGCGTTGCGGGGAACCCTGCCGCCCCGGTCGATCCCCAGCACGCTGGTGCTGGACCGGCAGGGCCGCGTGGCCTACCGCGTGCTGAGCGACGTGCGTGCTTCGACCCTCCGCGGCCTGATCGAGGACACCCTGGCCGAGAAGTCGGTGCAGAAGTCGGCACGGGTCACGCCGTGACCATCGACGCCACCATCACCTACGGCTCGCTGCTGCTCGCGCTGCCGCTCGCCCTGGCAGCCGGGTTGGTGTCCTTCCTGTCGCCGTGCGTGCTGCCGTTGGTGCCGGGCTTCCTGTCCTACGTCACCGGCCTGACCGGCGTCGACCTGGCCGACCGGCACCGGGGTCGGCTGCTGACCGGCGCCCTGCTGTTCGTCGCCGGCTTCACCGTCGTCTTCGTCAGCGCCGGGGTCCTGGCGGGCGCCTTCGGTGGCTTCCTGCTGGCCAACGACCGCACGCTGCAGCGGCTGCTGGGTGGTGTCACGATCGTGCTCGGGCTGGCGTTCATGGGCGCGATGCCGTGGTTCCAGCGCGACCTGCGCATCCACCGCAGGCCGGTCCTGGGACTTGCCGGGGCGCCGGTTCTGGGCGTGCTGTTCGGCCTCGGCTGGACGCCCTGCGTCGGCCCCACCCTGGGAGCGGTACTGGCGCTCGGCCTCGACCAGGCCACAGCCACGCGCGGTGGTGTCCTGGCGGTCGCCTACTGCCTGGGTCTGGGCGTGCCGTTCATCATCACGGCGTTGGCCTTCCGCCGCGCGATGGGCGCCTTCGGCTGGGTCAAGCGGCACTACGTGTGGGTGGTGCGCGTGGGTGGCGCGATGCTGGTCACGATCGGGGTTCTGCTGGTGACCGGCCTGTGGAACGACCTGACGGTGCAGCTGCAGGTGTGGGTCAACGGCTTCACCCCGGCGGTATGACATGACCGACGCGATGACCACCGCGCCGCGGACCGAGCCGGAGCCGCCGGGCCCGCCAACGGCCATGCGCCCCGTCGAGCTGATGAGGTGGGGCTGGCGCCAGCTGACCTCCATGCGCACGGCCCTGGCGCTGCTCTTCCTGCTCGCGCTCGGCGCGGTGCCCGGCTCGCTGGTGCCCCAGACCGGCGTCGACCCCGTCCAGGTGGCTCAGTTCAAGGCTGACCACCCGGCGCTGACGCCGATCTACGAGCGGCTGTCGCTCTTCAGCGTCTACTCCGCCCCGTGGTTCGCCGCCATCTATCTGCTGCTGTTCGTCTCCCTCGCCGGCTGCGTCCTGCCGCGCAGCCGGCAGCACTGGTCGCAGATGCGTGCGCGGCCACCCCGCGCGCCGCGCAACCTGACCCGCCTGCCGGCCCACACGGAGTGGGACACCGAGACACCGGCCGACGTGGTGCTCGACGCCGCGGAGCAGGAGCTGCGCCGACGCCGCTACCGCGTCGACCGCACCGACGATGCCGTCAGTGCCGAACGCGGTTTCCTGCGGGAGACGGGCAACCTGGTCTTCCACGTCTCGCTGATCGGGCTCCTCGTCGGCGTCGCGGTGGGCAACCTCTTGGGTTACAAGGGCTCGGTCCTTGTCGTCGAGGGCGACGGCTTCTCCAACACGCTGTCGCGCTACGACTCGTTCTCGCACGGGGCCAGCTTCGACGAGGCGGGCCTGACGCCGTTCACGGTGTCGTTGGACAGGTTGCGGGTGCGCTACCAGGTGGAGGGCGACCAGCGCGGCGCTCCGCGTGACTTCCGGGCGACCGTCTCCTACACGTCCGAGCCGGGTGCTCCGCCGCGTGAGTTCGATCTCCGGGTGAACCATCCGTTGGTCATCGAGGGCACCAAGGTCTTCCTCATCGGCAACGGCTACGCACCGGTCTTCACCGTTCGCGACAGCACCGGAGACGAGGTCTTCTCGGGCCCGGTGCCGTTCCTGCCGCGCGACGGCAACAACACGTCGGACGGCGTGATCAAGGTGCCCGGTGCGAGGCCGCAGCAGCTGGGGTTCGAGGGCATGTTCCTGCCGACGGCTGTCATCGACAAGGACCTCGGCCCGATCTCTGACTACCCCGACGCGGTGATCCCGCGCGCCGTGCTCAACGCCTGGGCCGGTGACCTGGGCGACGCGTCGGGGGTGCCGCAGTCCGTCTACAAGCTCGAGAAGAAGAACATGAAGCAGATCAAGGAGAACGGCAAGCCGCTCGCCAAGATCCTGGCGCCCGGACAAGAGATGGCCCTGCCCGGCGGCCAGGGCAGCGTGCGGTTCGACGGCGTACGCCGGTACGCCACGCTGCAGGTAGCCCACGACCCGGGAAAGGGCCTCGCCCTGCTCGCCTCCGGCCTGGCGCTCGCCGGGTTGATGCTCTCGTTGTTCGTGAAGCGGCGGCGGGTCTGGGTGCGGGCTACGCCTGTCCCGGGGCGGCGTACTCTCGTCGAGGTTGCCGGGCTTGCACGCACCGAGGGGGAGGACCGTGACGGTCTGACCGACGAGGTGGCTCAGGTCACCAGCGCACTGGGACATGAGGGCGCGGTGCGTTCGCGCCGCGACGAGGAGGACTGAGTGGCCAGCGACAGCCTCGCCCAGATCAGCAACAACCTCCTGTACTCCTCCATGGCGGTCTACGCGGGAGCGATGTACTGCTACGCCGCCGAGCTCGCGTTCGCACCGCGACGGCGCCGGGCGGACGAGCCGCCGGTGGTCACCGACCGCACGTTGGCAACGGTGGGCGCCACCGCGACGTCGTACGACGCCGAGCGTGGGACCGGCCGCGACGAGCCGACCGCCACCACTGCTGCGCCCACCGGCGACCGCTCCGACCGCCTGGGGCGGATCGCGGTGGCGCTGACCGCGCTCGCGTTCCTCCTGCACCTGGGCGCGGTCGTGCTGCGCGGAGCCTCCGCCGGCCGTGCCCCGTGGGGCAACATGTTCGAGTTCTCGACGACCGGCGCGCTGGCGGTCACCGCTGTCTTCCTCGCACTGCTGGCCAAGCGCGACGTGCGCTACCCGGTGCGCTACATCGGCGTGTTCGTGATCCTGCCGGTGCTGCTGACGCTGGGGCTCGCGGTCGCCGTGCTGTACACCGAGTCCGAGCAGCTGGTGCCCGCACTCAAGTCGGTGTGGCTGGTCATCCATGTGTCGGCGGCCATCATCGCGTCGGGCGTCTTCACGATCGCGTTCACCCAGACCGTGCTCTACCTCGTGCAGGACCGGATGGAAAAGCGCGGCGGTGGACCGGCGTTCATGACCCGGTTCCCGAGCGCGGCGGCTCTGGACCGCGCGGCATACCGCATGCACGCGTTCGCCTTCCCGATCTGGACGTTCGCCGTCATCGCGGGTGCCATCTGGGCCGAGAACGCGTGGGGCCGGTACTGGGGCTGGGACCCCAAGGAGACCTGGGCGTTCATCACCTGGGTGGTCTACGCCTGCTACCTGCACGCGCGGGCGACGGCCGGCTGGCGCGGACGCAAGGCGGCCTACCTCGCTCTGCTGGGCTACGGCACGTTCCTGTTCAACTACCTGGTGGTGAACATCTTCCTGGCCGGCCTGCACTCCTACGCCGGCGTCGGCTGAGCCCAGGGTCAGTCCGGAGTCCGCTGTGGGTCAGCGCCGGGGTGAGTCGCCGCCGCTGCCCGGGTCGGTGTCGTCCGGTGCGTCGGGCGTGCCCGGCTCGGCTGCCCGGTCGCGCCGGCTCTGCTCGTCGCGCAGCCGCCTGTCCTGGTCGCGGCCCAGCTGCCGCAGGAACTCGGGGTCGTCGTCGGGGGCGACGACGCGCCCGCTGGGCCGTGGGCCCTGGCCGCCACCGGCGGGACCGGCCCGCCAGGACGCTTGGGGCCGGGCCTTGCCGCGGTCGCGGCCGACGACGAGCCAGGCGATGGGGCCGACGACCCAGACGAGCGCGATGACGGCCACCCAGACGAGCTTGGGCAGGCCGCGCACGGCGCGGTCGTCGGTCTGGACGCAGTCCACGAGGGCATAGACGGCGAGGATGATCGGGATCGCGAAGACCAGGACTCTGAACATCGGGGCAGGTTTCCTCCGCCACCGAGACTAACCGGCCTGGCGCTCGATCGCTGCCGGACCGCGGGTCACGGTTCGACCGTGCGCAAGATCGCGGATCAGGGGCGGGATCGGCGTTCCCACACGCTGGGGCGACAACCGGAAGGGACTGCTGGTCCGCGATCCGTGCCCGCTGCGGGCCCTGACCGGCCGGGGGCTCGACCGGCGGGACTCAGCCGGCCGGCGCCAGCGCCAGCGCCGCCCCGAGCAGGACGCCGTACAGCAGCAGCACGCTCCCGGTCATCTTCAGCACCGGCACGAGGTCGCGTCCGCGGGCCACGCCGAGCACCAGCCGCGCGCAGCGGTAGGCCGGGAGGGCGGTGACGAGCACCGCGAGGGCCGGCGGCTGACGCACCCCGATGACGACGAGAGCCACGAACGCGACCGCGAGCAGTGCCACGTAGAACATGCGGCTGCCACGGTCACCCATGCGTACCGCCAACGTGTGCTTGCCGGCAGTGCGGTCGCTCTCGAGGTCGCGCAGGTTGTTGGCGACCAGGATCGCGCAGGCCAGCGCCCCACAGCCGACCGCCGCGAGGGCGGACTCGATCGTGACCTGCTCGGCCTGCACATAGGTGGTGCCGACCGTGGCGACCAGGCCGAAGAAGACGAAGACCGACACCTCACCGAGGCCGCGGTAGCCGTAGGGCCGCCGCCCGCCGGTGTAGAACCAGGCCGCCACGATGGCCGCGACGCCGACGAGCAGCAGCCACCAGGACGTGGTGGCCGCCAGCACGAACCCGGCAGCCGCCGCGACGGCGAAGCACAGCAGAGCGGCGTTGCGCACGCTCGTGGGCGCGGCTGCGCCGGACCCGACCAGCCGCATGGGACCCAGCCGGTCGGTGTCGGTTCCCCTTACGCCGTCGCTGTAGTCGTTGGCGTAGTTGACGCCCACCTGAAGGGCAAGGGCGACCAGCAGCGCCACGAGTGCCTTCCACAGCACGAAGCCGTCGACCGCGGCGGCCGCCCCGGTCCCGGCCGCCACGGGCGCGATCGCCGCCGGCAAGGTCCGTGGGCGAGCGCCCTCCAGCCACTGTGCGGCGGTGGCCATGCAGCTCCTTCGTCGGCGATCCGGTCGGTGCGGCCGATCAGCGCGGCAGGTCAGCGCAGCCGGTCAGCGGCGACGAGGTTACGCACCGCCTCCTTGTCCGGCTTGCCCGAGGCCAGCATCGGCAGCTCGTCGACCGCCACACAGGTCCTGGGCAGCGCCGCATCTTCGAGCCGGTCGGCGGCGAACGCGCGCAGCTCCTCGACGGTCACCGGCCCCCGAGCGTGCACGACCGCGACCACGCGCTGGCCCCACTCGTCGTCCGGTACGCCGACGACGGCGACCGCCCGTACCCGGGGATGGCCGGCCAGCACCCGCTCCACCAGAGCGGCCGGGACGTTCACCCCACCGGTCACGATGACGTCGTCGGCACGGCCCAGCACCTCGAGCCGCTGGTCGGCCCAACGCCCGAGATCCTGCGTGATGTGCCGCCCATCGACCAGTGCCTCGGCCGTGAGGTCGGGGCGCAACCGGTAGCCGGCGAACACCACGGGGCCGCCGAGGCTGATGCGGCCGTCCGGCTCGATCCGGGCGTCGACCCCGTCGAGCGGCCGTCCGTAGTACACGCACCGACCGCATGTCTCGGACATGCCGTAGGTGCGCACCACGGTGGGTGGCGCGGTGAAGTCGAGCGCCGCGCCGCCGACGAGGATCGCGTCGTACGACGTCAGGTCGGTGCCGGCGTCGATCAGCCGGCGCAGCTGGGTCGGCACCAGCGCGGTGTAGCGCGGCCCGGTCGCGTCGAGCTGCCGCGTCGCCTCGGCGAACCCCTCGACCGAGAACCCACGGTCGAGGTCGAGCAGCGCCGGCTCGATCCCGGACAGCAGGGAGCGCACCAGCACCTGGAGACCGGCGATGTGGGTGACCGGCAGGGCCAGCAGCCACTGTCCCGGGCCGCCCAGACGCTCGAGCGTGGCCCGAGCCGAGTGGCGCAGCGCCGTCGCCGTCAGCAGTGCACCCTTGGGCTCTCCCGTCGACCCCGACGTCGGCACGACCAGCGCCACGTCGTCGCGCTCGAGCGGCACAGCCGGCTGCATCGCGGCGACGATGCCGGCGGCGGCGGGCCCGGCCGGATAGGGCAGCAACGCGGGTCCGCTGCCGTCGAGCGCGGCCGCCAACCGGGGCAGCAGGTCGCCCGGCCGCGCCGGAACGGGTTGCAGGGCGCGGGTCAGAAGTACCACGGGTACGCCGACCAGTCAGGCTGGCGCTTCTCCAGGAAGGCGTCTCGTCCCTCGACGGCTTCGTCGGTCATGTACGCCAGGCGCGTCGCCTCGCCGGCGAACACCTGTTGACCCATCAGGCCGTCGTCGAGCAGGTTGAAGGCGAACTTCAGCATGCGTTGCGCCGTCGGGCTCTTGCCGTTGATCTCCGCCGCCACCTCCAGGGCGACCTGCTCCAACGAAACATGGTCGGCAACGATGTTGACCGCGCCCATGCGCTGCATCGTCTCGGCGTCGTAGTCGCGGCCCAGGAAGAAGATCTCGCGGGCGAACTTCTGCCCCACCATCTTGGCGAGGTAGGCCGAGCCGTAGCCCGCGTCGAACGACCCGACGTCGGCGTCGGTCTGCTTGAAGCGGGCGTGCTCGCGCGAGGCGATGGTCAGGTCGCAGATGACGTGCAGCGAGTGGCCGCCACCCGCAGCCCAACCCGGTACGACGGCGACCACGACCTTGGGCATCATCCGGATCAGTCGCTGCACCTCGAGGATGTGCAGCCGGCCACCCTGCGCGGCGGCGCGGGCAGCGTCGACCGTGTCAGCGGTCTCTCCCTCGGCGTACTGGTAGCCGGAACGCCCGCGGATCCGCTGGTCGCCCCCCGAGCAGAAGGCCCAGCCACCGTCGCGCGGGGACGGCCCGTTGCCGGTCAGCAGGACACACCCGACGTCCGGCGTCATGCGGG
>JAVEDJ010000424.1 GCA_030841025.1 Actinomycetota bacterium | reverse complement strand
GAGCAGCCCCGGCAGGAGCCCGAGCCGGCGCCCGCCCAGGCCGCCGCGCCGCAGCAGCAGGAGCAGGCCGCGCCGCCGGCGAGCCCGTCGCTGATCTCCGCCCCGGCACCCCAGCAGCAGGCCGCTCCCGCGCCGCCGCAGGAGACGGCTCCGGCGCCGCAGCAGCAGGCCGCTCCGGCACCTCAGCAGCAGACGGCCCCGTCCGGCGACGGCGACGGCAGCGCCTACGTCACTCCCCTGGTGCGCAAGCTGGCCACCGAGCACGGCGTGAACCTCGGTTCGCTACGGGGCACCGGCGTGGGCGGCCGCATCCGCAAGCAGGACGTGCTCGAAGCGGCCAAGAGCAAGCAGGAGGCCGCCGCACCCGCGGCGGCGCAGCCGGCTGGGGGTGGTGGCGAGCGGGCCACGACGCCGGCCGCCTCCCCCCTACGCGGCACCACGGAGAAGATGTCGCGGCTGCGCAAGACCATCGCCAAGCGCATGGTCGAGTCGCTCCAGACCTCCGCGCAGCTCACCACCGTGGTCGAGGTCGACCTGACCCGCATCGCTCGCCTGCGCCAACGCGCCAAGAACGACTTCGAGGCTCGCGAGGGCGTCAAGCTCTCGTTCCTTCCGTTCCTCGCGAAGGCGACGGTCGAAGCGCTGAAGGCGCACCCCAAGCTGAACTCCACGATCGACACGGAGAAGGGCGAGATCACCTACTTCGACGTCGAGAACCTGGGCATCGCCGTGGACACCGAACGCGGCCTGCTCGTCCCGGTCGTGAAGGAAGCGGGCGACCTCAACATCGCGGGTCTGGCCCGCAAGATCGCCGACCTGGCCGTCCGCACCCGCGACAACAAGATCACGCCGGACGAGCTGGGCGGTGGCACGTTCACCCTCACCAACACCGGCAGCCGCGGGGCGTTGTTCGACACGCCGATCATCAACCAGCCGCAGGTGGCCATCCTCGGGACGGGGGCAGTCGTCAAGCGGCCCGTCGTGATCGACGACCCCGACCTGGGAGAGACGATCGCGGTCCGGTCGATGTGCTACCTCGCACTGTCCTACGACCACCGCATCGTCGACGGGGCTGACGCGGCTCGTTTCCTCAGCACCGTGAAGGCGCGCCTCGAGGAAGGGGCGTTCGAGGCCGACCTCGGACTGTGACGAGTCGAAGCGGGGCAGGGCGGGCGCGATGAAGGTCGTCCTGACCGGCGCGTCCGGGCTGCTCGGTCAGGCGCTGGTGCCGTCGCTGCGCGGCGATGGCCACGAGGTCGTCCGACTGGTGCGCCACGCGCCCACGGCGGCGGACGAGCTGCGCTGGGACCCAGCGACGGGTCAGGTCGACCCGGCCGCGCTGCCGGGCGCCGACGCCGTCATCAACCTGGCCGGCCCCGGTCTGGGCGACCGGCCATGGACGCCCGGCTACCGCCGCCTGGTCCTCACCACCCGGGTCGAGGCGACCCGCACGATCGCGACCGCGATGGCCAACGCCGATCCACGGCCCCGCGTGCTGCTCTCGTCGTCGGCGATCGGCTACTACGGCAATCCTGGCGACCAGCTGCTCGACGAGGACGACCCGGCCGGCGACAGCTACCTCGCCCGGATCGCGGCCGCCTGGGAAGACGCGACCCAGCCGGCGCGGGACGCCGGGATCCGGGTCGTGACCACGCGTACGGCGGTGGTGGTGTCCGCGGAGGGCGGTGCCTTCGGCCGGCGGCTCCTGCCGCTGTTCCGGCTCGGGCTGGGTGGACGGCTCGGATCCGGACGCCAGTGGTGGAGCTGGGTGGCGCTGGACGACTACGTCCGGGCCATGCGGTTCCTGCTCGAGCACCCCGAGATCGCGGGCCCGGTCAACATCGCCGCGCCGGAACCGATCCGCAACGGCGAGCTCACCAAGGCCATGGGGCGGGTGCTGCACCGGCCGACGCTCTTCTGGGCGCCCGGGTTCGCGCTCCGGCTGCCGCTGCGGGACTTCGCGGACGACCTGCTTCGCGGGCAGCGGGTGGTGCCCCGCCGACTGCTCGAGGCGGGGTTCACCTTCGCCGAGCCGAGCTTCGAGCCGGCCCTGCGTGCGGCACTCGACCGGCCCTACGAGGCCACGACGTCGTAGACCCGCCACACCCCGCGCTCCCGGACCAGCGTGACCGACCAGGTCGACGCTCCGCGGCCGGCGCGCCGCTCGACCAGCGTCCCGTCTGGCTCGCGCAGCTGATAAGGGCCGAGCTCGTCGACGACCCGCAGGACGACCCGCGAGGCGGTGGCGTCCCTCGCCGTAACGTCGGTGGCGCGCAGGCGCAGGCCGCTCGCCCGCACACCTGCGGTCGCCAGGTCCGTGAGCCGGGCTCGGTCGCGGGCAAAGGCCGGTGACCGCTCGGCGTAGACAGCGCGAAGCCGTTCCAGGCTTGCTGCGGCGAACGCGTCAGCCCGCTGACGGTCGAGCTGCTGCAGCACTGCGCTCCACGCCTCGGGCGTGCTCGACGGGGCAGCGACTGTCCGCGGCCGCCGGCCGACATCGGCGGCGGGCTCCCCCGCGTCGGCGCCGGCCCAGGCGAGACCGGACAGGGCTGCCATAGTGATCGCGGCGCCGCCGAGCAGGACAGCTGCCCAGCCGCGCCACCCGGCGGAGCGGCGGCCATGCCCCGGAGCGTGCCCCGGAGCCCGGTGGCTCTTTGCCCGGCCGCTGCGCGTGGCTGTCGCCGGCTGGACCTGCTCACCCGCTGCCGATTGCGGCACCGGGTGCCCAGCC
>JAVEDJ010000256.1 GCA_030841025.1 Actinomycetota bacterium | reverse complement strand
CACCGCGACGCCGTAGCGGCTCTTCAGCCGGTCCAGCAGCACGTCGAGGTGCGCCTCGCCCATGCACCACAGCACCATCTGATGAGTCTCGGAGTTCATCTCCAGGGTGAGCGTCGGGTCCTCGGCGACCAGCCGGTAGATGCCCTGGGCCAGCTTGTCCTCGTCGGCCTTCGACTTGGCGACCACCGCGACCGGTAGCAACGGGTCGGGCATGACCCACGGCTCCACGAGCATCGGATTGTCCTTGTCGGACAACGTGTCGCCGCTCTCCGCGCGGGTCAGCTTCGCCACGGCCGCGATGTCACCGGCGATCGCCTGCGACACCGTTCGCTGCTGCTTGCCGAGCGGTGAGCTGATGGCCCCGACGCGCTCGTCGACGTCGTGGTCGTCATGACCCCGGTCGCCCAGGAAGTGTCCCGACACGTGCACGGTGGAGTCCGGGCGCAGGGTCCCCGAGAACACGCGGACCAGGGAGATGCGCCCGACATACGGGTCGGTGGTGGTCTTGACCACCTCGGCGACCAGCGGGCCGGACGGGTCGGTCGCCAGCGGGCCCTTCGGTCTGCCGTCCGGTGAGGTGACCGGCGGCACCTCGTGCTCCAGTGGCGAGGGGAAGGCCTGCGTGATGACCTCGAGCAGCTCGGCCATGCCCAGCCCGGACGGCGACGCGGTCGGGAGCACGGGATAGAACGTGCCACGGGCGACGGCCGTCTCCAGGTCGTCGACCAGCACCTTGAGCTCGATGTCCTCGCCGCCGAGGTAGCGGTCCATCAGCGTCTCGTCCTCGGACTCGGCGATGATGCCCTCGATGAGCGCGCTGCGGGCGGTCTCGATCAGCGGCAGGTGCTCCGCGTCCGGGTCCCGCTCGACCCGCGTGCCGGACGAGTAGTCGAAGATCTTCTGCGACAGCAGGCCGATGACCCCCGCAGGGCTGCCGTCATCGGCGGCCATCGGCAGGTAGAGGGGGAGCACGCTCTCGCCGAACACCCGCTGGCAGACGGCGACCGACTCGTCGAAGTCGGCGCGGTCCTTGTCGAGCTTGGTGACCACGACGGCCCGCGGCATGCCGACCGAGGCGCACTCCTCCCAGAGCATCTGGGTGGCACCGTCGAGGCCGTCGACGGAGGACACCACGAACAGCGCCGCGTCGGCGGCCCGGAGGCCGGCCCGCAGGTCGCCGACGAAGTCGGCGTAGCCCGGGGTGTCGAGCAGGTTGACCTTCACGCCTGCGTGCATCAGCGGCGCGAGGGCCAGCGAGACCGACCGTTGCTGGCGGTGCTCGGCCTCGTCGAAGTCCGAGACGGTCGTGCCCTCCTCGACGCGGCCGGCCCGGTTGATCGTGCCGGTGGCCGTCAGCAGCGCCTCGACCAGCGTCGTCTTTCCTGCACCGGAGTGGCCGACCAGCACGACGTTGCGGATGTTGCCCGGCTGGTCGGCCGTGGGCGCCCCTCCGGCGGCCCCAGCGGTTCCGGCGTGCTGCGCCATGACCATCGCCTCCTCATCTGGCCGCCGGCGACCGCAGGAGTGAGGTGCCGGGGTGGACCTCGCGAATGCTTCCAGAGCCTTCACCCGTGCGGCCTCCGACACAAGCCCTGCGTCTACCGTCCGGCCAGCGGGCACCGCAGCGCCCGTGCTTGACGGCGCCCGGGCGCCACGCCACTACGATGAGCGCCACTTCGCCGACCCCCCGGAGACTGTCGCCCGATGCTCAACCGCTTCGCCCGAGCGCTGTTCACGCGCATCTTCACCCCGGCCGCCGGCTTCCTGGTGCGCCGGGGAGTGAGCCCCGATGTCGTGACGCTGATCGGCACTCTCGGTGTGGTCGTGGGGGCCCTGGCTTTCTACCCCCGCGGCGAGTTCTTCTGGGGGACCGTCGTGATCGCGCTGTTCGTGTTCTCCGACCTCATCGACGGCACCATGGCCCGGATGACCGGCCGGTCCAGCCGCTGGGGTGCCTGGCTTGACTCCACGCTCGACCGGGTGGGAGACGCCGCGGTCTTCGGGGGCATCGCGCTCTGGTACGCCGGGGACGGCGACGACCAGCTCCTCGCCGCCCTGTCGATCTACTGCCTCGCGACCGGCGCCGTCGTGTCCTACGCCCGGGCCCGCGCCGAGGGGCTCGGCATGACCGCCAACGTGGGGGTGACCGAGCGTGCGGACCGGCTCGTCGCCATCCTCGTCGCCACCGGGCTCGACGGGCTGGGCGTTCCGTACATCCAGGCGCTGGCGCTGTGGGCGCTGGCCCTCGGCAGCACGGTCACGATCCTGCAGCGGGCCCTCGCCGTGCGCCGCCAGGCCTTCGCCGAGACGCCCGGCAGCCCCTGAACCGGCCCGACGCGTGCGTGCCGGGCTGACCTACCGTGCCTACGCCCTGGGCTGGGCGGTCGTGCGTGTGCTCCCGGAGCGGGTGGCCCACGCCCTCTTCCGGCTGATCGCGGATGCCGTGTGGCGCCGGCGCGGCGCGGCCGTCGTACGGCTGGAGGCCAACCTGCGGCGCGCGCGACCCGAGGCGGCGTACGACGAGCTGCGCGCGCTGAGCCGCCAGGGCATGCGCTCCTACCTGCGCTACTGGTGCGACGTGTTCCGGCTGCCGGACTGGAGCCCGGACCGCGTCGTGCGCACGGTCCGGGTGGAGAACGAGCACTACCTGCGCGACGCGCTGGCCGCCGGTCGCGGCGTCGTGGCCGCCCTCATGCACATGGGCAACTGGGACCACGCCGGCGCCTGGGCCGCCCTCACCGGTGCCCCGGTCGTGACCGTCGCGGAGCGGTTGAAGCCGGAGCGGCTCTACGACCGGTTCCTGGCCTATCGGCAGGGCCTGGGCATGGAGATCCTGCCGCTCACCGGAGGAGACGGCGACCTGATCAAGACGCTGTCGGACCGGCTGCGCTCGGCGCGCCTGGTGCCGCTGCTGGCCGATCGTGACCTGCGGGCCAGCGGCATCCAGGTGGACCTGCTCGGCGAGGCGACCCGGATGCCCCCGGGACCGGCGATGCTGGCGATGCGGACCGGTGCCGCGCTGCACCCGGTGAGCATCTGGCACGACCCGCCCTCGCTCGGCGGCCGCCTGGTGATCCGCTTCCACGACGAGGTCGTCCCGCCGGCGTCGGGACGCACGCGTGAGAAGGTCACGGCCATGACCCAGCAGGTCGCTGACGAGTTCGGTGCGGCGATCCGGGCGCATCCCGACGAGTGGCACATGCTGCAGCGGCTGTGGCTGGCAGACCTCAGCCCGGCGGGGCTCCCGTGAGGGTCGGCATCGTGTGTCCGTACTCCTGGGACGTGCCCGGCGGGGTGCAGTTCCACGTGCGCGACCTCGCCGAGGTGCTGCTGTCGCGCGGGCACGAGGTGTCGGTGCTGGCGCCCGCCGACGACGACACACCGCTGCCGGCGTACGTCGTGCCGGCCGGCCGGGCGGTGCCCGTGCGCTACAACGGGTCCGTCGCGCGGGTGAACTTCGGCCCGCTGTCCGCCGCGCGCGTGCGGCGCTGGCTGCGCGAGGGCGAGTTCGACCTGTTGCACGTCCACGAGCCGGCGACGCCCTCGTTGTCGGTCCTCGCCTGCTGGGCCGCCAGCGGCGCGATGGTGGGCACCTTCCACACCTCCAACCTGCGGTCGCGCGCCATGCTGGCGGCATACCCGATCCTCGAGCCCGCGCTGGAGAAGCTCGGCGCGCGCATCGCCGTCTCGGAGGATGCGCGGCGCACGCTGGTCCAACACGTCGGCGGTGACGCCGTGCTGATCCCGAACGGCGTCTTCGTCGACCGTTTCGCCCGTGCCGAGCCCAACCCGCAGTGGCAGGGCAGCGGCGGCACGATCGGCTTCATCGGGCGCCTCGACGAGCCGCGCAAGGGGCTGCCCACCCTGCTGGCCGCCATGGAGGCCGTGGTGGCGGCCCGCCCCGGAGTGCGGCTGCTCGTGGCCGGGCGCGGCGACGTCGACGACGTGCTCGAGGACGTGCCGCCGGCGGTACGCGAGGCGGTGACGTTCCTCGGCGTGGTCGACGAGCCCGACAAGGCGCGGCTGCTGCGCAGTGTCGACCTGTACGTCGCCCCGAACCTGGGGGGCGAGAGCTTCGGCATCGTCCTGGTCGAGGCGATGGCGGGCGGGGCGGCGGTGCTGGCCTCGGACCTCGAGGCGTTCAAGCAGGTGCTCGACGACGGCCGGGTGGGCTCGCTGTTCCCGACCGGCGACGTCGACCGGCTCGCCGCGGGCATCTGCCGGCTGCTCGACGACCCGGCCGAGCGAGCTGCGCTCACGACGGCCGCCGGCGACTGGGTGTGGCGCTTCGACTGGGACACGGTCGCGTCGGACCTGCTGGCGGTCTACGAGACCGTCGCCGCCGGCTCCGGCGCCGTGGGGGAGGACGTCACCCGCTCCTGGCGCGACCGCCTCCGCCGTTCTCCCGACTGACCCGCGCCAGCTCGGCGCACCTGCGATCGGCCCTAGGCTGCACGCGTGAGCATGGGCGGATGGCCGGCAGTCCTGGCGGTCGGCGCCCTCGTGCTGTCCCTGCTCTGGTATCTCTCGTTCAGCGCGGCCCGGCTGGACCGGCTGCATGCCCGGGTCGAGGGGGCCCGCAGCGCGCTGGACGCGCAGCTGGTGCGCCGGGCCTCGGTGTCGCTGCAGCTCGCCACGTCCGGCCAGCTGGACCCGGCCACGGCGCTGCTGCTCGCTGACGCCGCCCACGAGGCCCGCGAGTCGGTGCCGGCGGATCGCGAGATGGCCGAGAGCGAGCTCACCAGGGCACTGCAGGCGGCGTTCGCCGACCCGCAGGTCGCCGCGGACCTCGCGAGCGACCCGCTCGGTCGTGAGCAGCTGCACGAGCTGACCGCCTCGTGCCAGCGCGTCCAGCTCGCCCGGAGGTTCGCCAACGACGCGGTCCGCGGGACGCGCGTCGTACGGCGCAAGTGGATCGTGCGGTCCTTTCGGCTCGCCGGACACGCCGAATGGCCGCAAACCTTCGAGATGGACGACACCCTGCCGAATACTCTGGTGACCAGCCAGGCACGCCCCGGCCCTTCGACCGATTCTGTGACGTGAAGAAAACACAACTCCTCAGCGCACTCGCCGCGCTCGTTCTCGCACCTCTCACCCTCGCGGCCTGCTCCCACGGCCCCGAGGCCAAGGCCGTCGACCGGACCCCTCGGGCGACACCGTCCTCAGCCACGCCCACGCCGCCGCCTCCGCTGCAGCCCTCGCTGCTGTCCGGGCGAATGGGCAAGGCCGATGGTCCCGTCTACGCGGTCAAGATCGACAACACCGCCAAGGCGCACCCGCAGGTCGGCGTGACCAAGGCGGACGTGGTGTACGTCGAGCAGGTGGAGGGCGGGGTCACCCGGCTGGCCGCCGTCTACTCCAGCGAGTACCCCAGGCTCGTGGGCCCGGTCCGCAGCGGACGCATCAGCGACATCGAGCTGCTGAGCCAGTACGGCACGGTCGGGCTCATCTACTCCGGCTCGCAGGACCGCCTGCTGCCCAAGCTGCAGCGAGCGGACCTCAAGCTCGTCTCGTTCGACGCCAACCCCTTGGGATACACCCGGGTCAGCGGACGGCCGATGCCCTACGACGTGATCGGCACCTTCTCGGCGCTGCGCGAGCGCGCGGGTGAGGTCTCGACGCCGACGCGCGTCGGGTACACCTTCGGCGCCGCGCCTCTCGGTGGCCGGCCGGCGACCGACGTCAGCGTGCGGTACCCGTTCGCGCGGCTGGACGCCGCGTGGTCCGCGGCCAAGCAGCGCTGGCTGCTCTCGATGGACGGCGTCCCGGACCGGGCCGCTGAAGGCGGCCAGCTCGGTCCGACGACGCTGGTGGTGCAGTACGCCGACGTCCACCCGTCGCCGTACCACGACGTCAACGGCGTGAACACGCCGATGACCGAGACCGTCGGCCAGGGGAAGGCGCTGATCTTCCGCGACGGCCAGGTGTACGACGGCACCTGGTCGCGGACCAGCGCGCGCCAGCCCACCAGCTACACCATGGCGGGCGTCCCAGCGGTGTTCGCGCCGGGACAGGTCTGGGTCGCGCTGATCGGGAGCGACCGCCGCGTCACCGTCAAGTAGGCGGCCAGGGCAACCGGCCGCCGGGCTGACCAGGCGCCGCCGCGCCGGGCAACCCTCGACAGGAGTCATGGTCGGCGAGGGTCCTGGACGGGCCTACCATTGGACGTGGCGTCGGTAGGACGCCGTCCCGCCCCCGCAGTCCGAGAGAGGTTCAGCGTGTCCAGCCCCGAGGTCACTCGTTCCGCCGCGACATCCGACTCCGGTGCGACAGGCACCGCGCGCGTCAAGCGCGGCATGGCCGAGATGCTCAAGGGCGGCGTGATCATGGACGTGGTCACCGCCGACCAGGCGAAGATCGCCGAGGACGCCGGCGCGGTCGCCGTGATGGCCCTCGAGCGCGTGCCGGCCGACATCCGCGCCCAGGGCGGCGTGTCGCGGATGAGCGACCCCGACATGATCGACGGCATCATCGCGGCGGTGTCCATCCCGGTCATGGCCAAGGCGCGCATCGGCCACTTCGTCGAGGCCCAGGTGCTGCAGGCGCTCGGCGTCGACTACGTCGACGAGTCCGAGGTGCTGACCCCGGCCGACTACACCCACCACATCGACAAGTGGCAGTTCACGGTGCCCTTCGTGTGCGGCGCCACCAACCTCGGAGAGGCGCTGCGGCGCATCAACGAGGGTGCGGCGATGATCCGGTCCAAGGGCGAGGCCGGCACTGGTGATGTGTCCAACGCCACCACCCACATGCGGCAGATCCGCGGCGAGATCCGTCGGCTCTCGTCGCTGAGCGAGGACGAGCTGTACGTCGCCGCCAAGGACCTGCAGGCACCGTACGAGCTGGTCAAGGAGGTCGCCGTCGCGGGCAAGCTGCCGGTGGTGCTGTTCACCGCCGGCGGCATCGCGACGCCGGCCGACGCCGCGATGATGATGCAGCTGGGCGCTGAGGGCGTCTTCGTCGGCTCGGGCATCTTCAAGTCCGGCAACCCGGCGCAGCGCGCGGAGGCCATCGTCAAGGCGACCACCTTCCACGACGACCCCGACATGCTGGCCAAGGTGTCGCGCGGTCTCGGTGAGGCCATGGTCGGCCTCAACGTCGACGAGATCCCGGCGCCGCACCGGCTGGCCGAGCGCGGCTGGTGACCGCCCCCAGGGTCGGGGTGTTCGCCCTGCAGGGCGACGTCCGCGAGCACCTGCGGGTCCTGACCGACCTCGGCGCCACGGCCGAGCCGGTACGACGCCCGGAGGAGCTCGAGCGCGTCGACGGCCTGGTGCTGCCCGGCGGGGAGTCGACCACCATGGCAAAGCTGGCGGTCGCCTTCGACCTGCTCGAGCCGCTGCAGAAGCGGGTGGCCGACGGCATGCCCGCCTACGGCTCCTGCGCGGGGATGATCCTGCTGGCTGACCGCATCGAGGACGGCATCGAGGGGCAGCCGACGATCGGCGGCCTGGATGTCGTCGTACGGCGCAACGCCTTCGGGCGCCAGGTGCACTCGTTCGAGACCGACCTCGACTTCAGCGGCGTGGAGGGGGAGCCGGTGCACGCGGTCTTCATCCGCGCCCCGTGGGTCGAGTCCACCGGCCCGGGCGTCGAGGTCTTGGCCAGGGTCGAGGGCGGCCCGGCCGACGGTAGGGTCGTGGCCGTGCGCGGCGGCGACAGCGCGCAGCTGCTGGCCACCTCGTTCCACCCTGAGCTCACGGGCGACCCGAGGGTCCACGAGCTCTTCCTGAAGATCGTGAGGGAGCGTTCATGAGCGGCCATTCCAAGTGGGCGACCACCAAGCACAAGAAGGCCGTCGTCGACGCGCGGCGCGGCAAGTCTTTCGCCAAGCTGATCAAGAACATCGAGGTCGCGGCGCGCACGGGCGGCGGCGACGTCGCCGGCAATCCCACGTTGTACGACGCCATCCAGACGGCCAAGAAGACCTCGGTCCCCAACGACAACATCGAGCGCGCAGTCAAGCGCGGCTCGGGCGTCGAGTCGGGGGGCGCCGAGTACCAGACGATCATGTACGAGGGCTACGGGCCCAGTGGGGTCGCGGTCCTGGTCGAGTGCCTGACCGACAACCGCAACCGGGCCGCTTCCGAGGTGCGGATCGCCTTGACCCGAAACGGCGGCTCGATGGCCGACCCCGGGTCGGTGTCCTACCTGTTCAACCGCAAGGGGGTCGTCATCGTGCCGAAGTCCGACGGCCTGTCCGAGGACGACGTGCTGCTGGCCGTGCTCGATGCCGGCGCCGACGAGGTCAACGACCTGGGCGAGGCGTTCGAGGTGGTGAGCGAGGCCACCGACCTGGTCGCGGTCCGCACCGCGCTGCAGGACGCAGGGCTCGACTACGACTCGGCCGACGCTTCGTTCCTGCCGTCGGTCGTCGTGCCGCTCGACGAGGACGGCGCCCGCAAGGTCTTCCGGCTGATCGAGGCCCTCGAGGACAGCGACGACGTGCAGAACGTCTACGCCAACTACGACGTCTCCGACGACGTCATGGAGAAGGTCGGCTAGCGGCGCGTCGCGCGCCGGCTTCGTCCGGGTCCGCCGGTAGCGTGTCGTCCGAACAGGTGTTCGGGCGACACCACCACGGCGAGAGGCGGTACGACGGTGCGCGTGCTCGGGGTCGACCCCGGACTCACCCGCTGCGGGCTGGGTGTCGTCGAGGGCTCGGTCGGGCGCCCGCTGACCATGGTCGCGGTCGGCGTGATCCGCACTCCGCACACCGACGACATCGGGAGCCGGCTGGTTGCCATCGAGCGCGCCGTCGAGCAGTGGCTCGACGAGCACGAGCCCGATGCCGTGGCGGTCGAGCGGGTGTTCAGCCAGCACAACGTCCGCACGGTCATGGGCACCGCCCAGGCGAGCGCCGTGGCCATTACCTGCGCGGCGCGCCGTGGCATCCCGGTCGCGCTGCACACCCCGAGCGAGATGAAGGCCGCAGTGACGGGCAACGGACGGGCCGACAAGGCCCAGGTGGGAGCCATGGTGACGCGCATCCTGCGACTCGACAGCGCGCCGCGCCCGGCCGATGCCGCGGACGCGCTCGGCCTGGCTGTCTGCCATGTCTGGCGGGGCGGGGCCGCGGCCCGCATCCAGGCCGCGGTCGCGGCGGTGGCCCGATGATCGCCTTCGTGGCCGGGCGGGTCGCCTCGATCGCTCCCGACGGTGCCGTCGTCGAGGTCGGCGGCATCGGCCTGTCCGTGCAGTGCACCCCCGGCACGCTCGCCACGCTGCGGCCCGGCGAGCAGGTCCAGCTCCCGACGTCCCTCGTCGTACGCGAGGAGTCCCTGACGCTGTACGGCTTCCTCGACGACGACGAGCGCGTGGTGTTCGAGCTGCTGCAGACCGCCAGCGGGGTCGGCCCGCGGGTGGCCCAGGCCATGCTGGCGGTGCACAGCCCCGACGCGCTGCGCCGGGCCGTCGCCGCCGAGGACCTGGCGGCGCTGATGCTCGTGCCCGGTGTCGGCAAGAAGGGCGCCCAGCGCATCGTGCTGGAGCTCAAGGACCGCCTCGGCGCGCCAACCGGCGTCGGGGGATCCAACGTGACGCGAGTGGCCCCGGCTGCCGCCTGGCGCGACCAGCTGCACGAGGCGCTGCTCGGGCTCGGCTGGTCCTCCCGTGAGGCCGACGACGCGGTGGCTCGGGTGGCCCCGCAGGCCGAGGAGGCAGCCGCGGCGGGCGGCGAGCCGGACATCTCCGTACTCCTGCGCACCGCCCTGCGCTCGTTGAGCCGCGTGTGAGCGAGCATCCCGCGAGCGACGACCGGCTGGTCAGCGCGGCGGCTGACATCGACGAGCGGGCCGTCGAGGCGGCGCTGCGGCCGCGCTCGCTCGACGAGTTCATCGGGCAGCAGCGGGTGCGCCTGCAGCTGGGCCTGGTGCTGGAGGCCGCCGTGCGCCGTGGTCGGGTCCCCGACCACGTGCTGCTGAGCGGGCCGCCCGGACTCGGCAAGACCACCCTGGCGATGATCATCGCGGCCGAGCTGCAGGCGCCGCTGCGCATCACCAGCGGGCCGGCCATCCAGCACGCCGGTGACCTGGCCGCCGTGCTGTCCAGCCTGGCCGAGGGCGAGGTGCTGTTCCTCGACGAGATCCACCGCATGTCGCGGCCGGCCGAGGAGATGCTCTACATGGCTATGGAGGACTTCCGGGTCGATGTCATCGTCGGCAAGGGGCCCGGCGCCACCGCGATCCCGTTGGAGATCCCGCCGTTCACCCTGGTGGGAGCTACCACCCGGGCCGGGCTGCTCCCCGGCCCGCTGCGCGACCGCTTCGGCTTCACCGCACACATGGACTTCTACACCGCCGGCGAGCTCGAGTTGGTGCTGCGACGGTCGGCCGAGCTGCTCGACGTGCCGCTCGACCCGGCGGGCGCCGCCGAGGTGGCCGGCCGCTCCCGGGGCACCCCCCGCATCGCGAACCGGCTGCTGCGTCGCGTCCGCGACTACGCACAGGTCAAGGCCGACGGCGTGGTCACGCTTGAGATCGCCCGGGCCGCGCTCGAGGTCTACGAGGTCGACGAGAGCGGGCTGGACCGGCTGGACATGGCGGTGCTGACCGCGTTGGTCAGCCGGTTCGGTGGTGGGCCGGTGGGGCTGTCTACGCTCGCGGTGGCCGTCGGAGAGGAGACGGAGACCGTCGAGGAGGTCGCGGAGCCGTTCCTGGTGCGTGCCGGGCTGCTCGCGCGCACGCCGCGCGGACGGGTCGCGACCCCCGCGGCATGGGCCCATCTGGGGCTCACACCACCCCGGTCCCTGGTCGCTGCCCGGGCAAATGCCCCGCTCCCGGGCCTGTTCGACACGGCCGAACAGTCCAGCGGCGGGTAGACTCCGGCGCGGCCTGGCGGGGACTCCCTCCGCACCGCTCCTCTTGGAAGGACCCGTCCCACTGTGGAATCCGTCGGCGCACTGCTGCCGTTCGTCCTGATCCTGCTCGCCTTCTACATGCTGATCATCCGGCCCGCTCGCAAGCGGCAGGGTGCGGCGAGCCGGCTGCAGGACAGCCTTCACGTCGGTCAGGAGGTCATGACGACCTCGGGGATGTACGCCGAGATCGTCGGGATCGACGACGACGCCGTGGTGCTCGAGACGTCGCCCGGGGTGCGGGCGCGCTGGGCCAAGCCCGCCGTCGCGCGCATCCTGACCGAGAGCGAGACGGATACGGCGTCGCCGACGGACACTGAGACGGACACAGACACGGCGGTCGGGAGCGACCCTCAGGACACCGCCCACACCAGCGCGGTCGACCCGGACGGCAAGAGGCCCGAGTAGGTCACTCACGAATCACCTTCCGGTTGCCGCCACCCTGACGGCGTTCGGCGGAGAGAGAGAAGAGTCACGTGGCATCACCCACTGCGACGCGCCCTGGCCGCACGATCGCCGCGCTCCTGGTACTCGCCGCGCTCGTCTACGGGCTGATCTACTTCCTGGCGCCGGACCGGATCGGAACCGAGTCGGTGACGCTGGCCAAGAAGTACATGCCGCGCCTGGGTCTGGACCTCGAGGGCGGCACGAGCGTGATCCTGACGCCGCGCGTCGCTCCCGGTGAGACAGGCACGATCACGAGCAACACGCTGAACCAGGCCGTCGCCATCATCCGCAACCGCGTGGACTCGTTCGGCGTCGCCGAAGCCGAGGTGACCACCGCTGGCAAGAGCATCGTCATCTCGGTGCCGGGCAAGCAGGACAAGAACATCCTCGAGACGGTGCAGCAGACGGCCGAGCTGCGCTTCCGTCAGGTGCTGCTGGCCGGCAGCGGCGCCGCGATCGTCCCGCAGTCACCCTCACCGACGGGTTCCGGCACCGCCAGCCCGTCACCGTCGGCCAGCGGTTCTGCGTCGCCCACGACGTCGCCCTCATCGTCACCCAGCCAGTCGACCCAGAACCGCGCCGTCCCGCAGGCGCTGACCAAGGCGGCGAGTGGGAGCGCAAGCGCCGCGCCGACCCCCGCCGCGACCCCCACCCCCGCGCCGACGGCACCGGCGACTCCGACCGCGCCGGGTGCCAACACCGCGGGCATCAGCCCGGCCCTGCTGCAGGAGTTCCAGGCGCTGGACTGCGGCAACACCGCCGCGCTGCAGCGCGAGCTGCGCAAGCCCGGCGCCGACCGGCCCAACAAGCCCCTCGTCACCTGCAGCGACGACGGCGCGGAGAAGTACGTGCTCGGGCCGGCCGAGGTGCTCGGCACCGACGTCAAGACCGCGACCGCTGCGCTGGAGCAGACGCAGGGCGGCGTCTCGACCGGTGGCTGGGAGGTCGACATCCAGTTCACCGGCCAGGGCCGCAAGAAGTTCGGCGAGATCACCCGCCGGCTGGTGAGCGAGACCGGTGACCGCAACCGGTTCGCCATCGTGCTGGACGGGCTGGCGGTGTCCGCACCGACGACGCAGGCGGCCATCACCGACGGCAACGCCCGCATCACCGGCAGCTTCACGCAGGACGAGGCGACGAACCTCGCCAACGTGCTGAAGTACGGCGCTCTGCCGCTGACCTTCGACGCCGGTTCCGTGCAGGAGGTGTCGGCCACCCTGGGCGGCGACCAGCTGCGCGCCGGCCTGCTCGCGGGCGCGATCGGCCTGCTGCTCGTGGTGCTCTACTCGCTGCTCTACTACCGCGGTCTCGGGCTCGTGACCGTGGCCAGCCTGCTGGTCTCGGCGATCCTCACCTACGGCATGGTGGTGCTGCTCGGCTGGCAGCTCGGCTTCCGGCTGAGCCTGGCCGGCATCGCGGGTCTGATCGTGGCCATCGGCATCACGGCCGACTCGTTCATCGTGTTCTTCGAACGGCTCAGAGACGAGGTCCGCGAGGGCAAGTCGTTGCGCGTGGCGGTGGAGACCGGCTGGGCCCGAGCCCGCCGTACGATCCTGGCCGCCGACTTCGTGTCGTTCCTCGCCGCGGTGATCCTGTACATCCTGTCGGCCGGCGGCGTGCGCGGCTTCGCGTTCACCCTCGGGCTGACCACGCTGATCGACATCGTGGTCGTGTTCATGTTCACCAAGCCGTTGGTGGCCATCCTGGCCCGCACGAAGTTCTACGGTCAGGGCCACCCGCTGTCCGGGCTCGCCCCCGAACGACTCGGTTCAACCCGCCGAACCATGCTCACGCCCGCACCACGCAAACGTGGTGCCAAGCCGGCTGCTCCCGCCGCCGGCTCCGTGAAGGAGGCCTGATGTCACGCCTCGGCTCGCTCGGCGCGAAGCTCTACCGCGGTGAGGTCTCCTACGACTTCATCGGCAAGCGCAACGTCTGGTACACCGTCTCGGCCGTGCTGCTGCTCATCTCCGTCGGCTCCCTCTTGATCCGGGGCCTGACGCTGGGCATCGAGTTCCGCGGCGGGGCCGAGTTCCGGGTCACCTCGCCCACCGTCAACGAGCAGGCCATGCGCGACCTGGTCAGCTCGACTGTCGGCGGTGAGGTCGTCGTCCAGAAGGTCGGCGCCGAGACTGTCCGCGCGCAGACGGAGAAGCTGACGACCGCCCAGCTCAACGAGGTGCAGACCGCGCTGTCGAAGCGCTTCAACGTCCGGGTCGACAGCATCGACACGCAGTTCATCGGGCCGAGCTGGGGCAAGGACGTCTCCACCAAGGCGTTGCGCGCGCTGATCTTCTTCCTGCTCGGCGTGATCGTCTTCTTGTCGCTGTACTTCGAGTGGAAGATGGCCGTCGCGGCGATGATCGCGCTGCTGCACGACCTCGTGATCACTGCGGGCCTCTACTCCCTGGTCGGCTTCGAGGTCACTCCCGCGACGGTTATCGGCTTCCTCACCATCCTGGGGTACTCGCTCTACGACACGGTCGTGGTGTTCGACAAGGTGCGCGAGAACACCCACGGTCTTCAGGGCGGCAGCCGGATGACCTACAGCCAGGCCGCCAACCTGGCCGTCAACCAGACGCTGGTCCGGTCCATCAACACCTCGGTCATCGCGCTGCTGCCGATCGCCGCGATCCTGTTCGCCGGCACGGTCCTGCTGGGCGCCGGCCCGCTCAAGGACTTGGCGCTGGCGCTGTTCGTCGGCGTCGCGATCGGCGCCTACTCGTCGATCTTCATCGCGACGCCCATCCTGGCCCAGCTCAAGGAGCGCGAGCCGGCCATGAAGGCCCTCGCCAAGCGGGTCGCCACCCGCGCGGCCGGCGGCCGGACCACCACGCGGCGTGGAGCCGGGGCCCAGGCGGGGGAGACGGACGACGAGAACGCCGGCCTGGACAGCGAGGAGCAGCCCGAGCCGGCAGCCGCCGG
>JAVEDJ010000257.1 GCA_030841025.1 Actinomycetota bacterium | reverse complement strand
TTGCCGGCGGCGACCACCAGGTCGAAGCCGGCATGTCCGTCGGGTCGCAGGTCGAGGTCGGCGAGATCGCCGGACACCCCGGTGAGCCAGGGCCCGCGGCCCCGGGCGACGGCCAGCATCGACTCGTCCCGGTCCACCCCGACGCACTCGTAGCCAAGCTCGGCAAGCCTGATCGCCACCCGCCCGGTGCCGCAGCCGGCATCCAGCACTCGCGCACCCACCGGCACGAGTGAGGCGCACAGCGTGGCCTCACCGTGCACGTCCGCACCGGAGGCCGCGAGCGCGTCGAAGCGTGCCGCGTACCGATCACCGTGCAGGCCACCGGTTGCCTCGTCCCACCTGGTGATGAGCTCTCCTCCCGGCTCGCACGGTCTTCGGATCCCCTCTCACCGACCCGACGGGCGGATCCCTGGGGCGGATCCGCGGGTCGGATCCATCGGGAGAGGGTCGCATGCGTTCGCGCGGATGGTTACATGAGAGGGGCGCCATCCCGCAGAAGGAGGACCACGCATGCTGACCCTCGCCGAGAACGCGCTCCATGGCCTCATGCCTATGACAGATCCGCTGGCCATCTACCTCAACGACCACCTCGCCGGCGCCACCGCCGGTCTCGAGCTGTTCCGCCGGACGACCACCGGCGCGCCGCCCCGGCACCGGGAGGTCCTGGAGCGGTTGACGCGCGAGGTCGAGGGCGATCGCGCTGCGCTGATCGACATCATGATGCTGCTCGACGTGCCCGTACGGCACTACAAGGTCGTGGCCGGTTGGCTGGGCGAGAAGGTCGGGCGGTTCAAGCCCAACGGCAGGCTGGTGGGCCGGTCGCCGCTGTCGTCACTGCTCGAGGTCGAGGCCCTGGTGCTGGGGGTCCGGGGCAAGGCGGCGGGTTGGCAGGCGCTGCGTGTCGTCGCCGAGCACGACAGCCGGCTCTCCCTCGCCCAGCTGGACGAGCTGCTCGCGCGCGCCGACCGGCAGCACGAGGAGCTGGAGCGGATCCGTCAGGACATCGCCGCGGAGATCTTCACGGCCCACTGAGGACCGTGCGTGGGAAGGGGCGGGTTACGTTCGGAGGGTGCAGGACCTGACACCTCGGCCCGGTGACCTGGAGCCGATCGAGACCGCGTCCCGCGACGAGCTGGCTGCTCTTCAGCTGGAGCGGCTGCAGTGGACGCTGCGGCACGCCTACGACAACGTGCCGCACTATCGCCGTGCCTTCGACGCGGCGCAGGTGCATCCGGACGACTGCAAGCAGCTCTCGGACCTCAGCCGGTTCCCCTTCACCAGCAAGCAGGACCTGCGCGACAACTACCCCTTCGGGATGTTCGCGGTGCCGCGCCAGCAGGTGGCGCGCCTGCACGCATCGTCAGGTACGACGGGTCGTCCCACCGTGGTCGGCTACACCGCGCGGGACATCACCACGTGGGCACACGTGGTGGCCCGCTCCATCCGGGCGTCGGGTGGACGGCCCGGCGACAAGGTGCACGTTGCCTACGGCTATGGGCTGTTCACCGGCGGCCTCGGCGCCCACTACGGGGCCGAGGCCTTGGGCTGCACTGTGATCCCGGTGTCCGGGGGCATGACCGAACGCCAGGTCATGCTCATCAAGGACTTCGAACCTGACGTCATCATGGTGACGCCGTCGTACATGCTCGCCATCGTCGACGAGATGCAACGACAGGGCGTAGACCCGAGCAGCACGTCCCTCAAGGTCGGCATCTTCGGTGCGGAGCCGTGGACCGACCAGATGCGCCACGAGCTCGAGTCGGTGCTCGACATGCACGCGGTCGACATCTACGGCCTCTCCGAGGTGATGGGCCCGGGCGTCGCCAACGAGTGCGTCGAGTCCAAGGACGGCCTGCACGTCTGGGAGGACCACTTCTATCCCGAGGTCGTCGATCCCGTCACGGAGGAGGTGCTGCCCGAGGGGCAGACCGGCGAGCTGGTCTTCACGTCGCTCACCAAGGAGGCCATGCCGGTCATCCGCTACCGCACCCGTGACCTCACGCGCCTGCTCCCCGGAACGGCCAGAACGATGCGGCGCATGGCGAGGGTAACCGGACGCAGCGACGACATGATCATTGTGCGTGGCGTCAACCTGTTCCCCACGCAGATCGAGGAGCTGATCCTGCGGACTCCTGCACTGTCGCCGCACTTCCAGTGCGTGCTGACCCGCGACGGTCGCCTCGACTCGCTCATAGTCCGGGTGGAGCGGCGCATGGGGACCGATCGGCCCGTTGCCGACGAGGCGGCGGGCGAGCTTGCCCGCCTGGTGAAGAACACGATCGGCGTCTCGGTGGCCGTCGACGTGGTCGAGCCAGCAGGCATCGAGCGGTCGATGGGCAAGATGCGACGCATCGTCGACAACCGCGACAGGTAGAAGGCACAGCCGACGTGCGGCCTCGTCAGCCTGACCTGCCGATTCGACCACGTTAGGTAGGCCGGAGGGTGCGACAACAGGTCGGCAGGCCTGTTGTCGCACCCTTACGCCTGTTGCCGTCTGTGCGGGGCGGCCGATCGCACATCCAGGCGGCTTGGTTCAGTCGCTCCGCAGCTCGACGGCCAGCATTGCCGTGTCGTCGTCGTGCTCGGTGTCGCGACCCAGCGCCACGAGCGCCAGGTTGCACAACGCCTCCGCTCCGGTGACACCGACGAGGGCTGCACGCAACGTCTCGAGACCGGCATCGACGGGCAGCGCCCGGTCCTCGACGAGGCCGTCGGTGAACAGCAGCAGAGTGGCGTTGTCAGGCAGCTGCAGGCGCAGCTCGGGGTAGCCGCTGCCGCCCGCACCCAGCGGTGGTCCCGGTTCGACATCGAGGAAGTAGGCGTCGTCAGCGGTGGTGACCAGGGGCGGCAGGTGTCCGGCCGACGCGACGGTCAACGATCGCGTCGCCGGGTCGAGGACCGCGAAGAGCGCCGTCGTGATCTGGTCCTGCTCGAGACCGCCGACGGCGACGTCGAGGCGGGCGAGGATCTCGGACGGGCGCAACTCGCTGGACGCATGAGCCCGCGCGGTGGCCCGCAGCTGCCCCATCACCGCTGCCGCGCGCAAACCGCGGCCCATCACGTCCCCGATGACGAGGGCGACGCGACCTCCGTCGAGAGGCAGCACGTCGTACCAGTCACCGCCGATGTACGTGCCCGCCGCACCGGGGAGGTACCGCCAGGCGAAGATGACACCCGGCAGGTGCGGGAGTCGTTGGGGGAGCAGACTCCGTTGCAGGGTGAGCGCCGCGTCCCGCTCCCGGCGGAACTGGTTGGAGTGGTCCACGGCGACGGCCGCACGGGCGGCAATGTCCTCGACGAGCAGCTGTTCTTCCAGGGTGTAGGGCTGTTCGTCGGTGGTGCGCACCATCGCGATCACTCCGATCACCTGCCCGCGTGCGGTCAACGGAACGCCCAGGGCAGTGTGCGGATCGATGGCTGCCACCAGCTCCGGGGTCGGCAGATCTTCTCTGGTCCGCGCGCGCAGCTCGTCGGGGACCTGTGCGTAGCGCAGGCTTCGGCCAGTACGGAGGATGTCGCCCATGCCGCCCTCGGCCTCGACGTCCAGTGCCTGCCCCCGCTGCATCTGCACCAGCCACTCGCCGACAGCCGGGTCGCGATGACGGGCCGTGGCCGCTACGACGTTCCCGTGCTGGTCGGCGATGTAGACCACAGCCCAATCGGCCA
Source organism: Actinomycetota bacterium (assembly GCA_030841025.1). GTDB lineage: Bacteria > Actinomycetota > Actinomycetes > JACCUZ01 > JACCUZ01 > BP-173. The sequence continues at coordinate 16,229 of JAVEDJ010000257.1, read as the reverse complement.
TCGCGGGCACGACAAGGCTGACGAGGTGCTCGATCGTCTCTTCTGGTTCTAGAGAGGACGTCAGGAGGGCGGTGGCATCGGACAGAAACGCCGACCGCTGCCGCGCCTCCCGCTCATCGGCGATCAGCCGTGCGCGCTCCAACGCCAGCCCGCACTGCTGGCCGATGGCCGCGAGCAGACCCATCTCGTCGTCGTCGATGACGTGCTCGGCCGGAAAGCTCAGGGACAGGGCGCCGTGGCAGCGGTCCCCGACGGAGATGGGCACGCAGGCAAGTGATCCCTCCGCCGCCACCTGGCCGGCCAGCAGCGGCCACCTCGTCTCGATTTCTTCGCGCGAGTGTGCAATCACCGGCACATTGCCGCGTACCGCGTCGCTGGCAGGCAGATCGGCAGCGACCGGGAACGTGCTCCATTGCTCTTGGACGCTGCGCCGGCGCATACCGTGGAACCCGACCACGCGAAGGGTGCCGTCATCCTCCAGCGTGCAGAGTGCCGAGACGTTGGCGCCCAGCGTCTGTCCGGACATGCGCGCCACGATGTCGGTGATCTCCTCCACGCTGCTGGCCGTCGCCAACGAGGCAGTGACCTCGTGCAGGCGCGCCAGTCTTCCCAGAGCGGTCTCCGCCTGTTTCCGGGCTGCAGCTTCCACCACGTGCAACGCGCTGCGATCGACGGACTGCGCGGTCTGCGCGGCCAGGGCGAGCACGAACTGCCGTTCGCTCTCATCGAAGAGCCGGCTCGAGGAAAAGCTGAACCGCAGCGCCCCGAGCCGGCGTCCGGCCAGCACCAACGGAACCGCGCACATCGACACGGTGCTCGGCTCGATCCCGCTCAGCTGCGGGAACTGCTCGTCGCGATCCTCCCGGGACTCGAGCCACACCGACTCACCGGTGCGCAGGGCGACCGCCGCCGGCAGCTGGGCATCGGCCGGTTCGCTGCGCAGCAGCTGCACCAGCGCGTCGTCGTACCCCACCGTTGCGGGTACGGCGAGATGCTTGTCGTCGACCGGCAGCAGCAGCGCCCCGCCGGCGGCATCCAGAGCGGCAACTCCCTCCGAGACCACGACGGCCGCGATCTCGGCCGCCGTCAGAGCCCCGGCGAGCGACGAGGTCACTCTCAACAACCGGGCGGCCCGGTCGCCTGCCAGCTGACCCTCGACGGCTCCTTCCAGCTGCCGGAGGAGGTACTGCTCGAACGTGCGCGCTTTCGGTGCCGGTCTTCCCCCGGCGATCGCGTCAAGCCGTTCAGCCAGGCTGGTGACGTACCACTGCCGGAAGGCCCGGTGCTGAGGCAGCGTCTCGAGGGTGAGCAGCCTGGAGGCGCGCGCGTAGGAGTCGGCGTCGTCGAGCGCCTCCAGGTAGTCCCGTCCTGCCTGGGCGGCGCTCAGGGGCAAGGAGAGAGTCAGGCTCGTCCGCTCCTCGCCTGCGGCCAGCGCGGCGAGCGCCTGACGTTTGATGGCCTGCCGTGCCTCGGAGAACCGTGTGTTGACTGTCTCCGTCAGGCTGGCCAGCCGTGGCGGCACCTGCGCGGTCTGACCTGCTGCGGCACCGGCTGCGGCCAGTGTGAACTCCCGTACCAGGTTGTCGACGTGTGCCTTCGCCGCAAGCAAGAGGTCTGTCGGGACGTCGCCGAGCGTCAAGTCGTAGCGCGGCTCGGTCAGCGGCAGCGCGTGCAGATCCGGCCACGCCTCCAGCAGCTCGGCCGCATCGCTCTCGGGCGGCTCGTAGTCGGGTCGCGGTGACGCGGCGCGCGTCGACAGGAGCTCGGCCCAGACGACCTTGCCATGGGCGAGAGTCCGCACCCCCCAGCTGTCCGAGAGCATGTCCACGAGGGCGATACCTCGCCCGGTCATGGCGTCGATGCTGGCGATGCCTCGTACCGGAGCGGTCTGGGTGCGGTCGGCGACTTCGAGGTGCACACCGTCCTCGAGCAGCTGCACAGCGATCGTCACGGGGGGCTCGGCATGCAGCAGGGCGTTCGTCGTCAACTCCGTCACGACCAGCTCGGCGTCACCGGACAGATCTGCGAGGTGCGTCCCCCGCAACAGCTTCGCGACGAAGTGCCGAGCTTGAGGTACGGCGTCGACCTCTTGGTGGAGCACCAGACTCTGCTCCATGTGCACCGGACCTCCATGTTCCGTCGGACGGGACCCGGCCACGGGCTCGAGCGCGGAATCGGTCCAATGCTGCACTACGTGCCGTTGCTTCGCAGCGCGTCCCTGCGTGATGGCCGACGCGGGGCCTGACAGAGTAGGCACATGCGCGTCTCAGCTCGTGTCGACTACGCCGTTCGCGCGCTCATCCAGCTGGCGGCGGACGAGACCCGGATGCCGGTCAAGGCCGAGCACCTGGCGACGTCGCAGGACATCCCGCCGAAGTTCCTGCTGGAGATCCTTCGCCAGCTCAAGCAGAAGAGGCTGCTGGTCAGCCGGCGTGGACCCGAGGGCGGTTATGTGCTCGCCCGCCCGGCCGGGGAGATCTCGATCGCCGACGTGATCCGGGCTGTCGAGGGGCCCCTCGCAACGGTCCGCGACGTGAGCCCCGCCAACCTGGCCTACGAGGGGCCGACCGAGAGCCTGCCCACGGTGTGGCTGGCGGTGCGCGGCAGCCTGCGACAGGTGCTCGAGACGGTCACCCTCGAGGACGTGCGCTCGGGTAACCTCCCCAAGCACGTGCTGACGACCGCGAGCAAGTACGGCGTGGAAGAGCGCCCGTAGCCAGCGCCCCAGTCAGGCCGAGCGCGCCGGCTGAACCAAGCGGTCCGGCGCCCGGCGGATGTGCACCGTCTTGCCGGGCTCGAGCGCGAACTGCTCGGCCGTCCCTCGCGTCACCTGCGCCCAGACCTCGTCAGGGCCGCCCTCCGGTCCGGCGCGGCCGTTCACGTTGAGGTCGACGCGTACCTCGAACCCGAGCCTCGTCACCCGCTCCACTGTCGCGGCCACGGTGTCCTGCTCGGGCACGGTGAACAGCTCGAGGTCGTGGGGACGCACGAGCTGCCCGCCCAGCTTGGTGACCGGGCCGAGAAAGCTCATGACGAAGTCGTTGGCTGGCTTGTCGTACAGGTCGTCGGGTGAGCCGATCTGCTCGACCTTGCCGTTGGCCATGACCACGATGGAGTCCGCGACCTCCATCGCTTCTTCCTGGTCATGGGTCACGAAGACGGTGGTGACGTGGACCTCCTCGTGGAGCTTTCGCAGCCAGATCCGCAGCTCCTTGCGTACCTGCGCGTCCAGCGCGCCGAAGGGCTCGTCGAGCAGGAGCACCGCCGGCTCGACGGCCAGGGCTCGCGCGAGCGCCATGCGCTGTCGCTGGCCACCGGAGAGCTGCGACGGATAGCGGTGCGCAAAGTTCTCCAGGTGCACCAGCTCGAGCAGCTCGGCTACCCGCTTCTTGATCTCGGCCTTGGGGCGTTTGCGGATCTCGAGACCGAAGGCGACGTTGCGAGCCACCGTTAGGTGCTTGAAGGCGGCGTAGTGCTGGAAGACGAACCCGACGCCGCGTTCCTGCACGGGCAGGTGGTTCGCCTCGCGTCCCTCGATCTCGACCAGGCCGCTGTCGGGCTTCTCGAGCCCGGCGATGACCCGCAGCAGCGTCGACTTGCCACCGCCGCTGGGCCCGAGGAGAGCGGTGAGCGATCCCGCGGGGATGTCGACCGTGACGTCGTCGAGAGCGACGAACTCTCCGAAGGTCTTGTTGACCCGATTGACCTTGATGCTCACCGGACTAGCTCCTTGGGACGCAGGGCGCGGCTGATCAGCAGCGCGACGATGGCGGTGACCACGAGGACGACCGCGGACGCGTAGGCCGCTCGCTGGTCGAAGTTCTGATAGCGCTCCTGCACGAACAGCGTCACGGTCTGGGTCCGTCCGACGAGCCGCCCCGACACCACGGCGATGGCGCCGTACTCGCCCAGCGAACGCGCCAGCGCGAGCACGACGCCGTAGGCGAGCGCTCCTCGAATGGCTGGCAGCGTGATGCGGCGGAAGGTCTGCCATCCGCCGGCGCCGAGGGTCGCGGCGGCCTGCTCCTGCTCGTCGCCGATCTCCTCGAGCACCGGTGCGACGGCGCGCACCACCAGCGGGATGCAGACGAAGACAGTGGCGATCACCATGCCGGGGATGGAGAAGATGATGTTGATGCCGACGTCGGCCAGGGCGCGCCCCGTGCCGGTCGTGCGGCCGTAGACGAGCACCAGGGCCAGGCCGACGATGACCGGACTGACCGCCAGTGGCAGGTCGATGAGCGCGTTGAGGATGCGCTTGCCCGGGAAGCGGTAGCGAACCAGCAGCAACGCCGTGACAACCCCGAACACGGTGTTCGCGAGCACGGCGTAGAACGTCACGACCGCTGTGATCTGGAAGGCGTGCAGGGCAGCCGGTGTCGTGAGGGCGTCGATCACCGGCCCGATCCCGGCATTGAAGGCGTGGTAGACGACGATGCTCACCGGGATGACCAGCAGCATGGCGAGGTAGGCGAGCACGACGACCCGCAGCGAGTTCTTAACCACGGCGTGCCGCCCAACGCTGCAGCAGGTCCAGGCCGACCAGCACGAACAACGACACGATCAGCAGCACCGTGGACACGGCGGCTGCTCCCGTGACGTTGTCGCTCTCGAGCTGGTTGAAGATGTGCACGGACGCGACCTGGGTCTTGAACGGCAGGTTGCCGGATATCAGCACCGTCGAGCCGAACTCGCTCATGGCGCGGGCGAAGGCCAGCGCGGTGCCGGCAGCCATGGCCGGCGCGATGTTCGGCAGGATGATCCGCACGAAGATGGTCGCCGGACGCGCTCCGAGCGATGCGGCGGCCTCTTCCATCTCGCGGTCGAGCTCGAGCAGCACCGGCTGGACCGTGCGGACGACGAAAGGCAGCGTCACGAACAGCAAGGCCACGACGACGCCGGCTCGGGTGTATGCCAGGTTGAGTCCTACCGGGCTGTTCGTGCCGTAGACGGTCAGCAGGGCCAGGCCGGCCACGATCGTGGGCAAGGCGAAGGGCAGATCGATGAGCATGTCGATCAGCGCGCGGCCTGGCAGCCGGTCACGGACCAGCAGCCAGGCGATCGCCGTACCCATCACGAGGTTGACCAACGCCACCAGCAGGGACGCGCCGATGGTGAGCTTGAGGGTCGACGAGGCCTCCGGCCGGTTGATCGCGTGCCAGAAGCCGTCCAGCCCTTGGCCGGTCGACCGCCACGCGACGGCGGCGAGCGGGATCAGCACGATGACGCTCAGATAGAGCACCACCATGCCGAGCCCGAGGGCGGGTGCGAAGTTGCCGGGCGAGGTCAGGGGCCGGCCGCTCGGCACCCCTCGGCGTCGCCGCGAGCGCCCGCGACGGGGTTTGCGCCCCGGGTCGATGGCGGGCCTGAGCGCCAGGTCAGGCGCCGGCGGGGCCTGCTCGAGCAGGCCTGCGCCGCTCTCGGTCTCCGGCACGGGCTACTTCTTCTCCACGGACACACCGAGCTTCCGCTCGATGTCGGTGACGATGCCCTTGTCGACGTCGAAGTACTTGGTCGCGACGGCTGCCCAGCCACCCAGGTCGGCGATGGTGAACAACCCCGACGGTTTCGGGAAGTCCTGGCCTGCGGTGTCGCCGCCGTCCGCGACAGGGCGGTAGCCGTTCTCGGTGAAGATCTTCTGCGCCTCCGGCGAGTGCACGTAGTCGAGGAAGGCCTTGGCCTCCTTCGGGTGCTTGCTGTTCTTGGTGACCGCGGCCGGGTTCTCGATCAACAGCGTGCTGTCGGGCACCACGTAGTCGATGTCCTGGCCGTTCTGTTGCGCGAAGATCGCCTCGTTCTCGTAGGAGATGAGCACGTCGCCCTTGCCGCCCGTGAAGGTCTGCAACGCGGCGCGCGCGCTGTCGTCCTGGACGGAGACGTTCTTGAGCGTCTTGGTGAGGAACGCGGCCGCCTGAGCCTCCGACTTGCCGGCCTGCGTCTGCGAGCCGTAGACCGCCATGATGTTCCAGCGGGCACCACCCGACGAGAACGGGTTGGGCGTGATGACATCGACGCCCGGCTTGGTCAGGTCGGCGAAGCTCTTGATGCCCTTCGGGTTCCCCTTGCGTGTCACCAGGGCGACGACCGAGTCGGTGAGGATGCCCTTGTTCGCATCGGAGTTCCAGTCGTCGGCGACGATGCCCGCCTTGGTGAGGCGAGTCATGTCGGTCTCCAGGGAGAACATGACGAAGTCGGCCGGCAGCCCGGACTCGACCGCACGGCTCTGGTCACCGGAGGCGCCGTACGACTGGCTGAACTTCACGTTCTTGCCGGCGTCGGTCTTTTGGAAGGCCGCGATGATCTTCTCGTACGCCGCTTGTGGCGTGGAGTAGGCGACCAGAGAGAGGGTGACCTCCTGGTTGGAGGCACCGCTGCTGGCGGCGGGCGCGGCCGCGTCGGTGCTGGCGCAGGCAGCGAGCCCGAGGGTCGCCACCAGACCTGCCGCCACCAGCGCCAGGCGCCCCCCAACCGATCGGTACTCCATGTTTACGCCTTTCTCTACCTTCAAAGTCGGGATAATGGAGATGAGCATAGGTGACCGAAACCGCCAAGGCGAACTCCGGGTCTCGTGTCGTGGACACGCTTTTGGACGCGCCTGCCGCCAGAACGGGGCATTCCGGGCCCTTCGTCCGGTGCCGGGCGGCTCTCGCTTGTGTTGGTCGTCACGGTGCCGGTCGCGCGCGTGCTGCCCGACGCTGGCGGCGTCGCCTCAGGGTTGACGGACGAGCAGCCGACCGCGGGCCTCACCGGAGTCGCGCGGCCCGTCGGAGTCGGTGGGCGTCCCCCGCAGCCAGGTGCGCCGTACGACGCCGGTCAGCCGACGGCCGGCATACGGCGTGACCGGGTTGCGGTGCTCGAGTCGGTCGGCCTCGACGGTGAAGTCCTGGTCCGGTGCGAAGGCGACGAGGTCGGCGGCGGCGCCCGCGGCGATCCGGCCCTTGTGGCCCAGCCCCACCAGGTCAGCGGGGCCCCGGCTCATCCACTGCACGACTTCGGTGAGCGGGACCGCGCGTCGCCGGGCCTCGGTCCACACGAGCGGCAGGCCGAGCTGCAGCGACGCGATGCCGCCCCACGCCAGTCCGAAGTCGCCGGTCGCGAGCTGCTTGAGGTCGGGCGTGCAGGGTGAGTGGTCCGAGACGACGCAGGTCAGCACGCCCTGACGCAGTCCCTCCCACAGGAGGTTGCGGTTCGCCGTACCTCTGATGGGTGGGCAGCACTTGAACGGCGTTGCTCCGTCGGGGACCTCCTCGGCGGACAGGCCCAGGTAGTGGGGGCAGGTCTCCGCGGTCACCGCGAGGCCTTCGGCCTGGGCGGCTGCTACGGCGGGCAGCGCGGTCGCGGAGGACAGGTGCAGCACGTGGACCCGGGCGCCGGTGTCGCGGGCGAGGTCGACGAGTCGCGCGACGGCCTGGTCCTCGGCCTGCTGCGGACGGCTGGCGAGGAAGCCGGCGTAGCTGGGGCCGGTCGCCGCGGCGGCGTGGTCGATGACATCGGGGTCCTCGGCATGCACCACGGTGAGCGCTCCGAGCGGAGCCAGCAGCTCGAGGGCGCGGCGCAGCTGCCCATAGCTGACGTGGGGGAACTCCTCGACGCCCGACGGCAGCAGGAAGGCCTTGAAACCCATGACGCCGGCGTCGTGCAGGCCGGCGAGCTGGTCCAGGTTCTCCGGGACGATGCCGCCCCAGAAGCCGACGTCCACGTGCGCGCCCTCCCGGGCGGCCGCTCGCTTGACGTCGAGCGCCTGGACCGAGGTGGTCGGCGGGATCGAGTTGAGCGGCATGTCGACGAGGGTCGTCACCCCGCCGGCCGCTGCTGCGCGAGTGGCGGTGCGGAAGCCCTCCCACTCGGTGCGGCCGGGCTCGTTGATGTGCACGTGCGTGTCCACGAGGCCGGGAAGCAGGACCTCGTCGGCGGCCAGCTCTACCGTCTGGCGAGCGCCGGGCGGAGCGTCGTACGCCGCCAGCTCCACGACCACGCCGTCGCGCACGCCCACCGACACCGCGCGTTCGGTCCCCTCCAGCACCGCGCGGCGCGCCCGCACGACCAGATCCAGCTCACCCACGCCGTGCAGTTGACCACGTTTGGCACCCTGAGCGTCGCCTCACCAGGGGTGCACACCTGTTGACGCGACGCCTCACCTGCCAAAGGTGGTCAACTGCGCAGGGTCAGCGGGCCTCACGGGCTGCCGGGATGACGCCGAGCTTGCCGGCCTGGAAGTCCATGAAGGCCTGCCGGACCTCTGCCTCGGAGTTCATGACGAAGGGTCCGCCCCAGGCGAGCGGCTCGCGGATCGGCCGGCCGCCGAGGATGAGCACGTCCACCGTGGGGGTGTTGCTTGCCTGGCCGGTGTCGGCGCGCACCGTGAGGGTGTCGCCGGAGCCGAACACGGCCAGCTGCCCGCCGCGCAGCGGCTGCCGCGTCGGGCCGACCGAGCCGGTGCCGGACAGGGCGTAGACCAGCGCGTTGAAGTCGGGTCGCCACGGCAGGGTCAGCTCGGCGCCCGGCGAGAGGGTGGCGTGGGCCAGGGTGATGGGGGTGTACGTCGAGCCGGGGCCCGCGTGCCCGGCGAGGTCGCCCGCGATGACCCGGACCAGTGCGCCGCCGTCGGGAGAGGACAGCAGGGCGACCTTCGAGCCGCGGATGTCCTGGTAGCGGGGGTCGGCCCACTTCTGCGCGCGCGGCAAGTTGACCCACAGCTGGAAGCCGTGGAACAGGCCACCGCTGGTCACCAGGTGCTCCGGCGGGGCCTCGATGTGCAGGATCCCGGCGCCGGCGGTCATCCACTGGGTGTCGCCGTTGCTGATCAGGCCACCGCCGCCGTTGGAGTCCTGGTGAGCCATCTGGCCGTCGATCATGTAGGTGACGGTCTCGAAGCCGCGGTGCGGATGCCACGCCGTGCCCTTCGGCTCGCCCGGCGCGTAGTCCACCTCACCCATCTGGTCGAGGTGCACGAACGGGTCGAGGTGTCGCAGGTCGACGCCGGCGAACGCGCGCCGTACGGGGAAGCCCTCGCCCTCGAAGCCACCGGGGGCGGTGGTCACCGACACGACCGCGCGCTCGCGGCCGGTCGTCGGGTCGGGCAGGGGGACACGGGGCAGGGCGAGTACGTCGTCCACGGTGACTGCAGGCATGTTTGCTCCAACAACTACTCTGACCGGACGATTCCGGCCGATGAAAGTCGCCGCAACTGGCCCGTCGGGAACCGTCCGTGGTGAATGACAGGCCTGTCATTTGCCCCTACGATGGCGCCCACGGGGAGCAGTCGCACCAGGCGGCCCCCAGTAGATCACCGCACCAGCCATGGTCACCCGCAAGGAGCACGATGGACTCCGCCAACGCCTACCGTCCGACCAGTCCGGACGGAGCGGTACAGCTCTCGCCGCGGGATCAGGAGATCCTCGCGTTCGAGCGCCAGTGGTGGAAGTACGCCGGCGCCAAGGAGCAGGCGATCCGTGAGCTGTTCGACATGTCGGCTACGCGCTACTACCAGGTGCTCAACGCCCTGATCGACCGCCCGGAGGCTCTCGCGTGCGACCCGATGCTGGTCAAGCGACTGCGCCGGCTGCGCTCGGCACGGCAGCGGGCCCGGTCGGCCCGGCGACTCGGCATCGAGGTCTGAGACCGCTAGCGTCAGACCCGCTATGACCCGATCTGACCCGCGCGTACGGCGGGGTGCTCACCGCGCCTACCGCGACGCCACCAATGCGTTGGTGCCCTCATTGGTGGCGATCCTCGCCGTCACCGCGCTGATCACGGCGCTGTACGTCTGGCGCGGCGAGGACGACCTGCCGTCGCAGGCGACGGCGGCCACGACGGACGCGCTCACCGCGGCGGGCGCGTCGGCCAGTGCCACATCGACTGCTGCATCGACGAAGGAAGCCATCGCCTCGTCGCCGTCCGCGACCACCGCTTCGCCGTCGAGCACACCGAAGTCCAGCGCGACCAAGTCCGGCGCCGCCACGTCCAGCAGTGCCGCGACCAGTGCGGCGACTCAGGCGCCGACCGTCGCCGTAGTGGTGCTGAACCAGACCAGTCGCAGCGGTCTGGCCAGCGTGGTGGCCGACCGGCTGCGCGGACGGGGATGGAGCGTGGCGGGCGTCGGCAACTTCCGCGGCAGCGTCCCGGCCACGACGGTCTACTACCCCGCCGGCGCCCAGGCCCAGGCACAGGCGGCCGCCCGCCACCTGCCGACGCCGGCGCGCATCCGTCCCAGGTTCGGCAACCTGTCGACGACCCGGCTCACGATCGTGCTGACCAACAACTACCCGAGCTGACCATGGGGCTGCCCGACCCCCATACCGAGGCGGGCCGCGCCGGCCTGCAGGCGCTGCTCGAACGCCCGGGTGAGGCTTTGCTCGGCCTGGACTTCGACGGCACGCTCGCACCGATCGTGCCCGACCCCGACCAGGCGCGCGCCCACCCCGCCGTACCTCCCGTCCTGGCGCGGCTCTCGCGCCGACTCGGGCGCATCGCGGTCATCACGGGCCGACCCGCCGCGCTCGCCGTCGCCTACGCGAGCCTGGCCGACATCGAGCGCCTGGTGGTGCTCGGGCACTACGGGCTCGAGCGTTTCGAAGGCGGCGAGCTCAGCACGCCCGAGGAGGACCACGGCGTCGTCGCGGCGCGCATGCGCATCCCCGCCCTGCTCGCGGAGCTGGGGGCGCCCGAGGGGGTCCATGTCGAGGACAAGGGGCGGGCCGTCGCCGTGCACGTACGACGGGTTGCCGATCCGGCTGCCACGCTGGACCTGGTGCGCGGCCCGCTCGAACAGCTCGCCCGCGAGCTCGGGCTCGTGGTCGAGCCCGGGCGGATGGTGCTCGAGCTGCGGCCGGCCGGGGGCGACAAGGGCGACGCACTGCGCTCGCTCGTCGCCGAGTCCACACCCTCGGTGGTCGTCTTCATCGGCGACGACCTGGGCGACCTGCCGGCGTTCGAGGCCGTGCAGGAGCTCCGTGCCGAGGGCATCCCCGGACTGCTGGTGTGCAGCGGCTCGACGGAGGTCACGGCCGTCGCCGAGCGCGCCGACCTGATCGTCGACGGGCCGGAGGGCGTGGCGGCCGTGCTCGGTGAGATCGCGGACGCGCTCGACCGCTGAGCGCGGCGCGTCGCGTCATTTCCCGTCCAGCGCTGCCAGCTGGTCGGCGAGCCACTGCGAGGGAGGCAGCCGGGTCGCGACCGCGGCCAACCGGTCGCACCGGTCGCGCCGCTCCTGCTCCGACATCCGCAGCGCCGCATCGAGGGCGTCGGCGGTGCCCGCCACGTCGAACGGGTTGACCTGCAAGGCGTCGTCGCCGAACTCGTCGGCGGCCCCGGCCTCCGTCGACAGCACCACGGCACATCCGCGCTCGGAGAGCACGGGTACCTCCTTGGCCACCAGGTTCATCCCGTCGCGGACCGGGTTGACCAGCAGCACGTCGCCCAGCCGGTAGAGCGCGAGGGAGCGCGGATAGTCGTCGGTCACGTGCAGGATGACTGGGCGCCAGTCGTCGGTGCCGAACTCCTCCCCGATGTCGAAGGCGAGCCGCTGCACCTGACCGGTGTACTCGCGGTACTCCGGTAGGTCGTGCCGACTCGGGTAGGCGGAGGCGATGTGCACCACCCGGCCCTTCCACTCGGGAAAGCGCCGCAACAGCTCGGCATAGGCGAGCAGACCGCGCACGATGTTCTTCGACAGCTCGGTGCGGTCGACGCGCACGATCGCCTGGCAGTCGCCGAGGGTCTCGCGGATCGAGGCGACCCGGCGGTTGACGTCGTCCTGCCCCGCGCGTTCGCGCAGGCTCGCCTCGTCGACCCCGAGCGGGTGCACCCCCAGTCGCGTCGTCCGCCCGTCGTAGGTCACCGTGACCGTCCCGTCGGCCTGCTTCTCACACTCGGCGCCGAGCACCTCGACGCAGCACGACGCGAAAGCCTTCGCCCAACGCATCGAGTGGAAGCCGGCGTGGTCGGCGCCGAGCATGCCCAGCAGCGCCTCGCGACCGACGGCGTCCGGCAGCACGCGGAAGTACTCCGCGGGCGCCCATGGCGTGTGCGTGAAGTGCGCGATGCGAACGTCCGGCCGCAGCTCTCGGAGCATCTGTGGTGCCAAGGTGAGGTGGTAGTCCTGGATGAGCACGCGCGCGTCGGGTGCGGCGTCCTCGGCCAGCGCCTCGGCGAAGGCGCGGTTGTAGGCCTGGTACGACGCCCACTCCCGCCGGAAGCCAACGTCGAAGGCGGGCGAGGTGGGGATCGCGTACAACAGGTGATGCACGAACCACAACGTGGAGTTGGCCACCGCGTTGTAGGCGCGGTTGAAGGTCGCCGAGTCGATGTCCAGCATGCGTACGGCGGTGCCGCCCGTGTCGTGCCCGTCCTTGTCCAGCCGGCCGGTCGGCGCCCGGCGGGCCGCGGCGTGGTCACCCTCGGACAACGCAGCGCAGACCCAGAGCGTCTCGTCGCCGCCCATGCTCATCAGCCCCGAAACCAGGCCTCCGGCCCCCCGGCTGGCGGTGAGGTTGCCGGCGTCGTCCTCGGAGAACGACAGCGGGCCGCGATTGGACGCGACGAGCAGCCGAGCGCTACCGGTGGGAGTCATGGGGCCGACCTTCCCGCGCCATGCTTGGCCTAAGCAAGTTGGGTCGTGCTCATCGGGACTGCCCGTAGACAGCCTGCCTATAGATGTGCGAGAGACTCCCACTCATGCGCAGTGAACTGTTCGGACAGAACGTCGAGGCAACCACGCAGGAGCGGTTCTGGCTGCAGAACCCGCGGATGCTGCGGGTGCGGCTCGACGGCGACGTGATGGCCCGCCAGGGATCGATGGTCGCCTACCAGGGGCAGATGGACTTCGCCTACCAAGGGGCCGGCGGCGTGGGGAAGTTCCTCAAGAAGGCGTTGACCGGCGAAGGCGTCCCGCTGATGCGGGTGTCCGGTCGCGGCGACGTCTTCCTGGCGGAGGACGCCAGTGAGATCCACCTGATCACCCTCGAGGGTGACTCGGTCACGGTGAACGGGCGCAACGTGCTGGCGTTCGACTCCACGCTCGAGTGGGACATCCGGCGCGTCGAGGGTGCGTCGATGATGTCCGGCGGCGTGTTCAACACGGTCTTCACCGGGACCGGGCAGGTGGCGATCCTGGCGCACGGCACACCGGTCGTGCTGAATGTCGACGCCCCGACCTTTGCCGACATTCAGTCGGCCGTCGCCTGGTCGACCTCGTTGTCGACCAGTGTGCGGCGCACCGCCACCGCTGGTGCATTGATCGGCCGTGGCTCCGGCGAGGCCTTCCAGCTTGCTTTCTCGGGCCCCGGGTTCGTGGTCGTCCAGGCGAGCGAGGGCCCGCGGGTTCCGCCGCACTCGCACTAGCGGCGCGATGGCCGGGAGCGCCGTCTCGGTGGCGGTGGGTAGCCGCCGTCCTCCAGGCCGGCGAGCCGTTCGAACACGTTGTACGACGCGAAGTCGCGGGCGCGTAGCCACGACCAGCCGGCCGCCGCGAGGTACAGCGGCAGGAACAACGGTCCGATGCACCAGGCGTACTGCGTCGCGTGCCGCGCCTCGTGCACCAGCAGCCGTGGGCGGCGGGCCAGGGCCTCGTCGTCGAGGCGCAGGATGATGACGTTGCCGACGGTGAAAGCGGGTGCCGTCCGGGCGCCCAGGGTGAATCCGCGGGCCACGAACAGACCCTCGTGGGCCACCGTGACCCGAGCCCGACCGACGTAGGCGACGGCCAGGCCGAGCAGCGTCGAGAGGTTGACGGCGTTGACGGCCAGCCGCAGCGCGGCGGTGGGGCGCACCGGCACAATGTGTCACTCGCCGGCCTGTCCCACGAACTGGACGCTGGGCGGGAGCCTCGAAGTGTGTGCTTAGACTCGTCGCCACAACTGAAGATCGCTCATCCAGAGGGGCAGAGGGAACGGCCCGTTGAAGCCCCGGCAACCGCACCGAGTTACTCGTCAAGAGTCCGGTCACGGTGCCAACTCCGACTCAGTCGGCGAAGCCGCCAGAAATGGCGGAACGCGCTGGGAAAGATGAGAGGAACGCTTCGCATGACTGCTCTGACCTCCGACGTGACCACCTCCGTGGACCTCGGTCGCGCCACGCATCTCGCCTGTCGCGAGTGTGGAACCGTGACACCGCTCGGGCCCTTCTACGCGTGCGGCGAGTGCTTCGGCCCGCTCGAGGTGGCCTACGACTACACGGCCGGCACGCCGATCACGCGCGAGTCGATCGAGTCCGGCCCCCAGAACATCTGGCGCTACCAGCAGTTGCTGCCGGTGCCGTCGTACGTCCGGGACACCCCCAACCTCGAGCCGGGCTGCACCCCCCTGGTGCCCGCGAAGAACCTCGCGCGCGAGCTCGGCATGCGCGCGTTGTGGGTGAAGGACGACAGCGCCAACCCGACCCACTCGTTCAAGGACCGGGTCGTTGCCTGTGCGCTGGCCGCGGCGCGTGAGCTCGGGTTCACGGTCCTGGCGTGTCCCTCGACCGGCAACCTGGCCAACGCGGTGGCTGCGGCCGCGGCCCGCGCCGGCATCAGGTCCGTCGTGCTCATCCCCGCGGACCTCGAGCAGCAGAAGATCACGGCGACCGCGGTGTACGGCGGCACGCTGGTGGCAGTCGAGGGCACCTACGACGACGTCAACCGGGTCGCGTCCGAGCTGGCCGGCGAGCACGAGGACTGGGCGTTCGTGAACGTCAACGTGCGGCCCTACTACGCCGAGGGCTCCAAGACCCTCGGCTTCGAGACGGCGGAGGCGCTCGGCTGGCGGCTGCCGGAGCAGGTCGTGATCCCGATCGCTTCCGGCTCGCAGCTGACCAAGGTGGACAAGGCGTTCCGCGAGCTGAGCTCGCTGGGACTCGTGGAGGAGACGCCGTACCGCATCTTCGGGGCCCAGGCGACCGGATGCTCGCCGGTCTCGCAGGCCTTCAAGGGCGGGTACGACGTCGTGCGTCCGGTGCGGCCGGACACCATCGCCAAGTCCCTCGCCATCGGCAACCCGGCCGACGGTCCCTACGTGTTGGACACCGCGAACCGCACCGGGGGCGTCATCGAGGACGTGACCGACGAGGAGCTCGTCGAGGGGATCCGGCTGCTCGCCCGCACCGAGGGCATCTTCGCCGAGACGGCAGGTGGCGTGACGGTGGCCACGCTGCGCAAGCTGCTCGACGCGGGAGTGCTCGACCCCGACGCCGACACGGTCGTCTTCAACACCGGCGAGGGACTCAAGACCCTCGACGCGGTGTCCGGGCACGTGGGCCCGGCCGCGACGATCCCGGCCTCCGCCGCCGCGTTCACGGCAGCCGGACTGGTCTGAGCGGGAGACCCAGGCGGGGGAGCAGCCATCCCCAACTGCCGCGATGGCCTGTGCAGAGGGCCCCACGAGCACTACGCTGCCGCTCGGTCGAGCCTCGGCACGCGTGAAATGAGGCCCCGCCTTCTTCTCCAGGTGGGTCGACACGACCACGGACCCGTGCGGTACGGGCCCGTTCGGCTCAGCACGACTGGAGTGAGGTATGGCTCAGGGCACCGTCAAGTGGTTCAACGGCGAGAAGGGCTACGGCTTCATCGCGGTTGACGATGGCGCGGACGTGTTCGTCCACTACAGCGCGATCGAGATGGATGGCTACCGTTCCCTCGAGGAGGGCCAGCGGGTCGAGTTCGAGATCTCGCAGGGTCAGAAAGGTCCGCAGGCCGACAGCGTCAAGGCGGTCTGATCCGCCGCGCACCGCGAGCAGCACGGCCCGGCCCCTCGAGGGTGCCGGGCCGTGCTGCGTCTGCGGCCCGGTCTGCACGCTGTGCTGGGGCACCCCGGCCGTCTTGCACTCGGGGGACGAGAGTGCTAATCATTGGGTTAGCACTCTCCTCGTGAGAGTGACAACGTACAGAAAGACCGGATCGGCCGGTGAGGCCGGCCCTGGCCCCGGCGAACAGGTGTTCGGGGCGTGGGCGGGCCGTCCGTCGCGGGCGCCGCCAGATCCGTTGCCACCCCGATCGGGAGGACCGGATACCGCATGGCAAAGATGATTGCTTTCGACGAGGAAGCACGGCGCGGGCTCGAGCGCGGAATGAACCAGCTCGCCGACGCCGTCAAGGTGACGCTCGGCCCCCGTGGCCGCAACGTCGTCCTCGAGAAGAAGTGGGGCGCCCCCACGATCACCAACGACGGTGTGTCCATCGCCAAGGAGATCGAGCTCGAGGACCCCTACGAGAAGATCGGCGCGGAGCTCGTCAAGGAGGTCGCGAAGAAGACCGA
>JAVEDJ010000154.1 GCA_030841025.1 Actinomycetota bacterium | reverse complement strand
GGCCACCGCCGGCGCCGTACGGCTGCGATGCCGTGCGGCGTCGCGCACAGCGAACCGCGCCGTCAATGGCAGTGCACGAGCCAACCGGCCGAGCTGCGCAACTGCGAGCGGGATGAGCAGCACCATGCCCAGGACCGCGCTGATCGCCGCGCCGGCGATGTAGGTCTCGCCGCCACTGGGGCGCCCTCCGCCAAGCACCGAGCCACCGATGCCGGCACCGAGCAGGACAACACCGAGCACGGGTGACCAGACCGGCGTCCGGGTCTGACCGCGTCGTCCCGCGAGCACGGCGACGACGTCCTGCCGCGCCGCCGCGAACGACGGGGCGAGGGCCGCGAGCACCGCGCTGAGCAGCCCGCAGCCAGCGACCACGGTGACGTCGCGCACCGACACCTCGAACGGACCGAACAACGACGTGCTGGACCCCTGCAACAGGGGCCGGACGGCGAACGCGACCGCGATGCCGCCGGCCACCCCGATGACACTGGCGACACCGCCGAGGACCACGCCGCCGCCCAGCACCACACGACGTACGTCGCGTGGGCGACCACCGGTCGCGGCCAGCAGAGCGAGCGAGCGCTGCTGGCGCCGCACACCGACCGCGAAGGCCGGGCCTGCGAGCAGGACGACCTCGAGCAACGCCATCGCCACGACCATGCCGATCACCGCGAGCGTCGCCGAGTCGGTACCGCCGCCGGAGCTCGGGTGCTCGACCTCCGAGGCCGGTGGTGGATCGAGCACGACGGTGCGGGAGAGAGCGGCGAACCCGTGGCCGTTCAGCTCCTTCACCTGCGACCAGGTGAGCGCCTGTGGTGTGTCGACCAGCCACCAGCGCAGCGTCTCGTTCGCCGGCATTCGGAGCGAACCGGCCGGTCCGACGACCAGCCGCGTGTCTGAGGAGAGGTCGACCCACCGGACCTGACCGACGACGCGGCGAGCGGAGCCGTCGGCGAGCACGAGGGTCGCACCGGCGTGATAGCCGCGCGCCGCGACACGGCGGCTCACGAGGACCTCGTCAGCGGCCCGGGGCAGCCGCCCGCCCTCGAGGCGATAGAGGCCGCGCGTCATCGGGTCGGCCAGGTCGATCTCGATCGCGTCGGCGAACGCCCTGCCGAGATCGGTCTTGATGTCCGTCGAGCCGCGCAGGACCGTCGTCATCCTGCTCTTCGGCGGGAGCAGGCCGGCGAGCGCTCGGGGCGGCTCGGGGTCGGCCGGATTGTCCGGCGCCACCTCCTCGTCAGCGGCCGTGCTGTAGTTGATGCTGGTCGGCTCCTGCTGGATCGCCCGGGCGCCGCTGAACTGAACCTGTGCGTCCGCGGTGCCGAGCGTCCGGTCGAGGCCCTCGGCCGCCGAGACGTCGGACGTGCGGAAGAGGGTGTCGAGCGAGACGACGCCGAGCACCGGCAGCGCGACCATCACGAGCACGACGGCGCTTCGTCCCTTGTGCTGCCACGCATCGCGACGTGCGATCCGCAGGGCGGGCCGCCATCGCGCGAGCCACCTCATCAGCGGCGACCCGTCGAGTCGAGCAGCGACTCGGCATCGGACGGGCGCCCCGTCTCGTCGATCATCAGGCCGTCGCGCAGGAACAGGACCCGGTCGGCCCACGCGGCGTGCCGCGCCTCGTGCGTGACGAGCACGCCGGCTGCCCCGGCATCACACCGCGCCCGTAGCAGCCGCAGCACCTGCTCGCCGGTCTCCGTGTCGAGGGCGCCGGTCGGCTCGTCGGCCAGCACCAGCCGGCGGTCACCGACGACCGCCCGCGCGATGGCGACCCGCTGCTGCTGACCGCCGGACATGTCGTCGGGGAAGCGGTCGGCGAGCTCGGCGGTGCCGACCTCGTCCAGGGCCGCGAGCGCCAGCGTGCGCGCCGCCCGCGTCGAGTCGCCGTCGAGCTCGCGGGGCAGTGCGACGTTCTCGGCGGCCGTCAGGGCCGGGATGAGGTTGAAGTCCTGGAACACGTAGCCCACCGACCGGCGACGCAGCGCAGCGAGCTGCTTGCGGGACAGACCGGTCAGCTCGGTGCCCTCGATGAGGACGCTGCCGCCGGTTGGCGAGTCGAGCCCGCCCGCGATCGTCAACAGGGTCGACTTGCCCGAGCCGGACGGCCCCATGACCGCGACGAGCTCGCCGGGGTCGACCGACATGCTCACCCCGCGCAGGGCGTGGACCTCGCTCTCCCCATGGCCGTGGACGCGGGTCAGGTCACGCACCACCAACACGCTCATCGACGTACCCCCTCGTCATTGGTCGCGCTGACCGGCACGGTGGTCGTGCTGTCGTCCCTGGTGTCGGCAGCCACCCGAGCCAGCCGTGCCTCGCAGTGGTCGAGCCAGCGGACCTCCGCCTCGGCCGCGAACACGAGCGAGTCGAGCACCAGCGACCAGGCGAGCTCGTGCGGGTCGTCGACCCCGGCCCCTGCCTTGAGCCGGGTGTAGTCCTGCATCGCGCGGATCGTCGCGGTGCGCTGGCGCTGGACGACGGCACGTACGTCGACTCCGGGCACCGTGACGGCCATTGCCAGCTTGATGGCCAGCTCGTCGCG
>JAVEDJ010000136.1 GCA_030841025.1 Actinomycetota bacterium | reverse complement strand
GGCGCCCTGCAGCTTCACGCCGTCGGCCTGCAGCGCGGCCAGGGTGCCGCGCACGTAGTTGGCCCAGCCGGCACTCTGGCGCGGCTGGATGGGCTGCGTGATGCTGAAGCCATCGAGTTCACTGCCTTCGTCGCAGGCCAGCACCCGCACCTGCCCGTCGTGGCGCGGCCGCAGCAGCAACAGGGTTTCGCGGTCGATGGCGCACGGCAGGCAGAAGCCGTCGCTGTAGTCGGTGTGCTCGCCGATGAGGTTCACCCGCCCCGGCGCCGACCAGACGCCCGCGGGCGCGTCGTCGTACGTCGCCTGGAAGGCGTCGGCGGTCGTCATCGGCGCCCCAACTCGAACGGAGGGCGCACCTCGCGCAGCATCGCCGCGGCCTGCTCCGGCAGCACGTCGTTGATGAAGGCGCCCATCCCCGACTCGCTGCCGGCGAGGTACTTGAGCTTGCCCGCGGCCCGCCGCACCGAGAACAGCTCGAGGTGCAGGTAGGCGAGGTCGCGGTCGATGCGGACCGGCGCCTGGTGCCAGCCGGCGATGTAGGGCATCGGCGACTCATAGAGCGCGTCGAAGCGGCGCAGCACGTCGAGGTAGATCTCGGCGAAGTCGTCGCGCTCCTCGTCGGTGAGCCCCGGCAGGTCGGCCACGTGACGGTTGGGGTAGAGGTGCACCTCCATCGGCCAGCGGGCCGCGGCCGGAACGAACGCGGTCCAGAGCTCGCTGCGCGTGACGATCCGCGATCCGTCGGCCTGCTCGGCGGCCAGCAGGTCGGCGAAGAGGTTGCGCCACGTCCGCTCGCGGTACCGGCGTGCGCTGTCGAGCATCTGCCGGCTGCGCGGCGTCACGAACGGGTAGCCGTAGATCTGCCCGTGCGGGTGCGCGAGGGTGACGCCGATCTCCTCGCCGCGGTTCTCGAAGCAGAAGACCTGCTCGACGTGCGGCAACGCGGCCAGCGCGATGGTGCGGTCCACCCACGCCTCGATGACCGTGCGTACTCGTGCAGGGGACAGCTGTGAGAACGAGGAGCTGTGGTCGCTGGTGAAGCACACGACCTCGCACCGGCCGTGGCCGGGCTGCCGGACCAACAGGTCGGGCCCGGCGTCGGTGGAGAGCGGCGTGACGTCGGCGACAGATGTGGCGAAGGAGGGAAACCGGTTCTCGAAGACCACGACGTCGTACGACGGTGACGGGATCTCGGTGTGCCTCGTCTCCGTCGACGGGCAGAGCGGGCACTCGTCGCTCGGCGGCAGGTGGGTGCGCCCCTGACGGTGCGACGCCATGGCCACCCACTCGTCGAGGGCCGCGTCGTACCGGATCTCGGACCGGGTCGTCGTCTCGGGCAGGTCGCGCGGGTCGACCAGGACGTGCTCGGCGTGGTCGGACTCGTCGTAGTAGACGATCTCGCGGCCGTCGGCCAGCGAGGCGAAGGTCCTTTTCACGACAGCCCTCGCAGTGCACTCGTGGGGGTGGCGACAACAAGCTCGCCGACGCGGTCGGCGAGCAGGTCCTGCGCCTCGGGGGAGATGCCCGCATCCGTCACCAGGACACTTGCGTCCTCGAGCCGGGCGATGCGCGAGAGCCCTATGGTCCCCCACTTGGTGTGGTCGGCGACCACCACCAGTCGTCTGGCGGCGGCCACCATGGCGCGGTTGGTGTCCGCCTCCAGGAGGTTCGGCGTGGTGAGACCCGCGACGTGGTCCATGCCGTGCACACCCATGAACACCAGGTCGAGATGCAGCTCGGACAATGCTCCCACCGCGACGGGCCCGACGAGGGCGTCGGAGACGGTACGCAGCCCGCCGGTGAGCAGTACGGTCTGACCCAGCCCGGCGTCGAAGAACACGTTGGCGACCGGCACGGAGTTGGTGACCACGGTGATGTCGGGGATGAGTGCCAGGTGCCGCGCCAGGCTGTAGGTCGTGGTGCCCGCCGTGACGCCGATCGCAGATCCCGGCTCGACCAGCTCGCCAGCGGCGCGGCCGATCGCGTCCTTCTCCGCCAGCTCGCGCACCGACTTGGCCTGGAATCCCGGCTCGTCGGTGCTGCCGTCGCGCCGCAGGGTCGCGCCGCCGTGCACCTTGTCCAGCAGCCCGCGCTGCCGCAGGACGTCCAGGTCGCGCCGCACGGTCATGTCCGAGACACCGAGGATCTGCACGAGGTCGCTGACGCGCACGCCCCCCGCCCGGCCGAGGTGTTCGAGGATGAGGGTTTGTCGCTGACGAGCGAGCACGGTCAGCCGCCCCCCTCCCGGATCACGGCGATGTCCCCCGCCTCCAAGGTGATCTTGCCACGGACACCGGCACCGGTGACCAGGTCCACGCCCTCTGCGGGGACGTGCACGACGCCGTCGGTGTGGTTGAGCACGAACAGGTACGACGCCGCGGCCCCGTGCCGGCGGGTCACCTCGACGCCGGGCACCGTCTTGACGACCGGAGCGACGCCCGCCTCAGTTGCCAATCGGCTCATCAGTCGACTTGTCGCGTCGGCGTCCAGGCGCGTGGCGACGTACCACGCGGTTCCCTCTCCGAAGGCGTGCCGCGTGATCGCGGGGACGCCGACGAGCGGCCCATCGACGTACGACGCCACGGCCTGCGCGCCTTCGAGTCGCAACAGCTCGGTCCACTGGTCAGCGGTGCTGCCGTCGTCGAGGTGCACACGCTCCGACGGGCGAAGTGGGAAGAACTCCTCGGTTCGCACACCCAGCAGCTCCCTGAACGCGCCGGGATAGCCGCCGAGGCGCACGTGGTCGTTCTCGTCGACGATGCCGCTCCAGTAGGTGACGAGCACGTGCCCGCCATGCTCGACGTATGACGCGATCGAGGCGGCGGTCGCGTCGGTCGTGAGGTAGAGCGTCGGGGTCAGGACAAGGCGGTAGCCCGACAGGTCTGCGTCGGCGTGCACCATGTCCACGGCGATGCCCGCGTCCCACAGTGCGCCGTAGAGCGCGTGCGGCTGGTCCAGGTATGCGAGGTCCACGGTGGGATGGCTGTCGAGCTCGGCGGCCCACCGGGCAGACCAGTCGACCAGCATGGCGACGTCGGCCCGCGACATGGACCCGGCGACCTCGCCGATCGCTTCCAGGGTGCGGCCGAGCTCGACGACCTCTCGCCAGACCTTGGTGTCGGTACCGGCGTGCGGGACGAGACCGGAGTGGTACTTCTCGGCGCCGGCGCGCGATGCGCGCCACTGGAAGAAGCAGACGGCGTCGGCCCCGTGCGCCACGTGCTGCAGGCTGTTGCGCCTCAGCTGGCCCGGCGCCTTGGCGAGGTTGCGGGGCTGCCAGTTGACCGCGCTCGGCGAGTGCTCCATGAGGAACCACGGCTGGCCGCCGGCGACGCCCCGAGTGAGGTCGGCGCTGAAGGCCAGCTCGACGTGACCGCGTGGGTCCGAGGCGTCGAGGTAGTGGTCGTTGGACACGAGGTCCTGCTCAGGACCCCAGGCGAAGTAGTCCATGTCGCGGACGTGCTTCATCACCATGAAGTTGGTCGTCACGGGAACCCCGGGGCTCAACCGGTGCAGGACATCGCGCTCGGCGCGGAAGTGGTCGAGCAGCTCGTCGGAGGAGAAGCGCGCGAAGTCAAGCTGTTGCGTCGGGTTGGGGAACGTCGGCGCGATCCGCGGCGGCAGGATCTCTTCCCATGCCGAGTAGTGCTGGCTCCAGAAAGCCGTGCCCCACGCGTCGTTGAGTGCGCCGAGGTCACCGTAGCGGCGCTGCAGCCACCCTCGAAAGCTCGCGGCCGACACGTCGCAGTAGCAGTGCGCGTTGTGTCCACCGAGCTCGTTGGACACATGCCACATGACCAGCGCGGGATGGTTCGCGAACCTCTCGGCCATCGTTGTCGCGAGGGATGTCGCCCGCTCGCGGAAGACTGGCGAGCTCGGGCACCAGGCCTGTCGTCCCCCGGGCCACAGCCGGGCACCGTCGGCGCGCACCGGCAGGAGCTCCGGGTGCTGGTGCGAGAGCCACGGTGGCGGCGACGCCGTGCCGGTCGCCAGGTCGACCGCGATGCCGTGCTCGTGGAGCAGGTCCATGACCCCGGCGAGCCAGTCGAGCTCGAAGCGGCCCGGCTCGGGCTCGAGCAGTGCCCACGAGAAGATCCCCACCGAGACCACGGTGACGCCGGCCTCCTGCATGAGCCGGGCGTCCTCGAGCCACGTCTCCGGCGGCCACTGCTCGGGGTTGTAGTCACCCCCGTAGGCGATGCCGCGCAGGTGTGGCCAGGCAGTCATGACCAGAGACTGTGGGCCGGGTCGATGAATAAGTCAACACAACCACACGCGCGATCTG
>JAVEDJ010000043.1 GCA_030841025.1 Actinomycetota bacterium | reverse complement strand
ACTCGTTCATCGGGGCGAAGTCCCGCGCGACGCTGACCGAGCGCGGCGGTGAGGCGCACTGGCTGGGTGAGCCGCCGACCGGTGTCCCGACGTCCGGCGATCCGCTGCGCGCTCTGCGCGAGACCATTGAGGTGCTGCGCACACCGCACCTTCCGGACCTTCCACCGCTGACCGGCGGACTCGTCGGCTACATCGCCTATGACGCCGTACGACGCCTCGAGCGCTTGCCCGAGCTGGCCGAGGACGATCTGCAGGTACCGGAGCTCGCGATGATGCTCGCCACCGACCTCGCGGTGCTCGACCACGCCGACGGCTCGATCCTGCTCATCGCCAACGCCATCAACTACGACGACACCGACGCTCGGGTCGACTGGGCCTTCCAGGACGCCGTCACCAGGCTCGACCGGATGACCGCTGATCTTGCCCAGCCGGCGGCCGCGTCGGCGGCGAGCTACGACGCGACCGTTGAGCCGTCCTACCTCCGGCGCCGCGACGCCGCCGAGCACGCGGCGGCGATAGACCGGGCCAAGGAGGAGATCAAGGCGGGCGAGGCGTTCCAGGTGGTGGTCAGCCAGCGCTTCGAGATGCAGACCGAGGCCGACTCGCTCGACATCTACCGCATGCTGCGGGTGAGCAACCCGAGTCCGTACATGTACCTGCTGCGCTTCGACGGGTTCGACGTCGTCGGTTCGAGCCCGGAGGCGCTGGTGAAGGTGACCGACGGGCGCGCCATGCTGCACCCGATCGCCGGCACGCGCTGGCGGGGAGCGACCCCCGAGGAGGACACTGCCCTCGCCGCCGACCTGCTGGCCGACCCGAAAGAGCGGGCCGAGCACCTGATGCTCGTCGACCTCGGCCGCAACGACCTGGGCCGCGTGTGCCAGCCCGGCAGCGTCGAGGTGGTCGACTTCATGTCGGTCGAGCGCTACAGCCACGTCATGCACATCGTCTCCACGGTGACCGGCCAGGTCACCCCGGACCGCACCGCCTACGACGTGATGGCCGCGTGCTTCCCCGCCGGAACGCTCTCCGGAGCACCCAAGCCACGGGCCATGGAGCTGATCGAGGAGCTCGAGCCGACGCGGCGCGGCGTCTACGGCGGGTGCGTCGGCTACCTCGACTTCGCGGGCGACCTCGACACGGCCATCGCGATCCGTACGGCGTTCGTGCGCGACGGCACTGCCTACGTGCAGGCCGGTGGCGGCATCGTTGCCGACTCGGACCCCACGGCCGAGGACGAGGAGTGCCGCAACAAGGCCATGGCCGTTCTGCGGGCGGTCGCGACCGCCGGCACCCTCCGCACGGTCGGGCAGGCGGAGGTCGGACACGCGGAGGTCGGACACGCGGAGGTGGGACAGGGAGAAGGCACGGGAACGACAGGCCCCGACCGGTGAGCACCCACCGCGGGAAGGCACTGGCCCTGCTCGTCACCGCGGTCGGGGCCGTCCTGGTCCTGGCCACGGCCGCGCAGCCTCGCTGGACCGTCGCCGGCGCAACCGTCTCCGGAGGGGGCGCACCCGCGGCGAGCGCGCTCGCTCTCGTCGCGCTGGCCGGAGTGGGGCTGCTTTTCCTGCTGCGGGGCTGGGCCCGTTCGGTGCTCGGATTGCTGCTGCTGGCCGCGGGCATCGCCGTCGTGCTGGTCGACGTCTCCGTGGGCGCGTCGGCCGCGGGCTGGTTCGACTACGCGCCGCTCGGCGCTGACCGGCCGCGGACGATGCAGCGCTCCTCGTGGTTCTGGTTGACCGCGGGCGGCGGTGCGCTGGTGGCGGTCGGCGGAGCGCTCGTCGCGGGCTACGGCCGTCGGTGGCCCTCGGCCCGACGTGACTACGCCGCCCCGGCGGGCGCCGACGTACCCCGCCGTGACCCCTGGACGGCACTCGACCGCGGTGAGGACCCGACCCTCTGACCAACGCTCTGCCGATGGCCGGCGAGCGGCTGGCACAATCAGTCGGAGCCCCGTCACCGCTGGCGTACGCGTCGGCACGAGAGACCACGAGGAGTGTCATGTCCGCCAGCCACGGCAGCACGCCGGCCGCCTGGACCGCGGTGACCGTCATGTTCTTCGGCTTCCTGATCAGCGGCATCGCGCTGCCGATCCGGCAGCCGTGGCTGTTCTTCGCCGGCTTCGGGGTGGTCCTGCTCGGAGCGATCGTCGGCAAGGTGATGTCGATGGCCGGCATGGGCAACACCGTGGCCTACAAGGACGAGCGCGACCCGGAGTACGACGACCACAAGGCCTAGCGGCCCGAAGGCTGCGGACTGAGGTGAGGGAAGTGCCGGTCGGGAGCGCGCAGCTGCGGCGCGGGCGCTGGTCGCCGCAGGTCGTGGCCGGTTCGGTGTTGCTGCTCGGTGCCGTCGCCCTGGTGGCGGCGGTCGACCCGCACACGCCCGGGCACTACCCCGTCTGCCCGTGGCACGCGATGACCGGCACCTGGTGCCCCGGCTGCGGCGGTCTGCGGGCGGTCCACGACCTGACGCACGGCCACCTCGTCACAGCAGCGGGTGAGAACCTGGTGGTGGTCGCGCTCGTCCCGGTCCTCGCGACCTGGTGGCTGGTGACGCGCATCCGGTCAGGACGCATGGGTGGCGGTCTCGTCCTTGGTCCGCGCGCGACCATGGTCTTCGTGGTCGTGGTCCTTGCCTTCACGGCTGTCCGCAACCTGCCGTTCGGTGCTGCGCTCGCGCCCTAGCCGACCCCGCGATTCCTCGGTATCGGTACCTCGCGGTTATTCTGGCCGGGCGTCCGGAGCTTCTTGCTCCGCGGGCAACCGAACGCACCGGCAACACCAACGAGGAGACCGATCGCGTGAGTGTGCTCGACGACATCCTCATGGATGTGCGTGCCGATCTCACCGCCCGGCAGGAACGCGTGCCGCTCGACGAGCTCAAGGCCAAGGCCGAGGGCCGACCGGACTGCCTGAACCCGCTACCGGTCCTGCGCGGCCAGAACGTCTCCGTCATCGCCGAGGTCAAACGGTCCAGCCCGTCCAAGGGTGCGCTCGCCGCCATCGCCGACCCGGCCAGTCTTGCCTCCGACTACGAGGCGGGCGGCGCGGCCGTCATCAGCGTCCTCACCGAGTCGCGACGCTTCGGTGGCAGCCTCGACGACCTGGTCGCGGTGCGTCGCGCAGTCGACGTACCGGTGCTGCGCAAGGACTTCATCGTCTCGAGCTACCAGCTGTGGGAGGCGCGGGTCTACGGCGCCGACCTTGCTCTGCTCATCGTGGCCGCCCTCGAGCAGAACGCGCTCGTGTCCCTCGTGGAGCGCGCCCAGTCGTTGGGACTGACCCCCCTGGTGGAGGTGCACACCGCCGAGGAGGTACGACGGGCGGTCGACGCGGGCGCCACCATCATCGGCGTCAACGCCCGCGATCTGCGCACCCTGCTGGTGGACCGCAACGTGTTCGCCGAGGTCGTCCCGCACATCCCCGAGGGCATCGTGCGGGTCGCCGAGTCCGGCGTACGGGGTCCGCACGACGTCATCGAGTACGCGCGTGCCGGCGCGGATGCCGTGCTGGTCGGTGAGTCGCTCGTGACCGGACGGAACCCCCGCTCCGCGGTCGCCGACCTCGTCGCCGCCGGCGCCCACCCGGCCCTCAAGCACGACCGGTGAGGGGACGTCGATGAGCACACCCGACAGCACCGGGCACTTCGGTGCGTTCGGCGGCCGGTTCGTCCCCGAAGCCCTGGTGGCGGCGTTGGACGAGCTCACCGTCGCGTTCGAGAAGGCTCAGGCCGACAAGGCGTTCCAGGCCGAGCTCGCCGGGCTGCTCTCGTCGTACACCGGGCGGCCCACGCCGATCACCGAAGCGAAGCGGTTCAGCCGGCACGCCGGCGGCGCGCGGGTGCTGCTCAAGCGCGAGGACCTCAACCACACCGGCTCGCACAAGATCAACAATGTGCTGGGCCAGGCGCTGCTCACCCGCGAGATGGGCAAGACGCGTGTCATCGCCGAGACGGGCGCCGGACAGCACGGCGTCGCCACCGCGACGGCGGCGGCGCTGCTGGACCTCGACTGCGTCGTCTACATGGGCGAGGAAGACACCCAGCGGCAGGCGCTGAACGTCGCCAGGATGCGCCTGCTCGGCGCGGAGGTCATCCCCGTCACCCAGGGCAGCCGCACCCTCAAGGACGCCATCAACGAGGCCATGCGCGACTGGGTCACCAACGTCGACACGACGCACTACCTGCTCGGCACCGTCGCGGGACCGCACCCCTTCCCGCTGATGGTGCGTGAGTTCCACCGCGTCATCGGTGACGAGGCGCGCCAGCAGGTTCTCGACCTCACCGGTGCCCTGCCGGCCGCGGTCGCCGCCTGCGTCGGCGGCGGCTCCAACGCGATCGGCATCTTCGCGGCTTTCATCGACGACGCCGACGTGCAGCTGTTCGGTTTCGAGGCCGGTGGTGACGGCGTGGACACCGGCCGGCACGCGGCCACGCTGACCGGCGGCTCACCGGGCGTGCTGCACGGCGCCAGGTCGTACCTGCTGCAGGACGAGATGGGACAGACGATCGCGAGCCACTCGATCAGCGCCGGGCTCGACTACCCGGGCGTCGGTCCCGAGCACGCTTACCTGCACGAGACCGGCCGTGCTACCTACCGACCCATCACCGACACGCAGGCCATGGACGCCTTCGCGCTGCTGTGTCGCACCGAGGGCATCATCCCGGCCATCGAGAGCGCGCATGCGCTCGCCGGAGCGCTCGACGTCGGCAAGGAGCTGGGCCCGGATGCGGTGGTGCTGGTGAACCTGTCCGGTCGCGGCGACAAGGACGTCGACACCGCAGCGAAGTGGTTCAACGTCGTGTCCGACGACGAGATCGTCGCGTCGGCCAGGGCAACCGTCGAGGAGCCGCCGCAGGACTCGTCGGGTGAGGGCTGGTGAGCACGCTCTCCGAGGTGCTGGCCGCGGCCCGTGCCGAGGGCCGTGCTGCCCTCATCGGCTACCTGCCTGCCGGCTACCCCACCGTCGAGGACGGCGCCGCCGCGATGACGGCGATGGTCGAGGCGGGGGTCGACATCATCGAGGTCGGCCTGCCCTACTCCGACCCGCTGATGGACGGGCCGACCATCCAGGCCGCCGTCGAGGTCGCCCTGCAGCGCCGCACGTCCACCGAGGACGTCGTGTCGACGGTGCGCGAGGTCGCCAAGACCGGCGCCCCGACACTCGTCATGAGCTACTGGAACCCGGTGCAGCGCTACGGCGTCCGCCGGTTCGCCGACGAGCTGGCCGGCGCCGGCGGTGCCGGTGTCATCACGCCCGACCTGACGCCCGACGAGGCAGGGGAGTGGCTCGGGGCCACCGATGCCACGGGGCTGGACCGGATCTTCCTCGTCGCCCCCTCCTCGACCGAGGCGCGGCTGCGCTACACCGCCGACCACTGCCGGGGCTTCGTCTACGCGGCGTCCACGATGGGGGTCACGGGTGCCCGTGCCTCCGTCGGTGACGCCGCCGACCGGCTCGTGGCGCGCACCCGCGCGGTGACCGACCTGCCGGTGTGTGTCGGCCTGGGTGTGTCCGACGGCGCGCAGGCCGCCGAGGTCGCGTCCTTCGCCGATGGCGTCATCGTGGGATCGGCCTTCGTACGCCGACTGCTCGACGCACCGTCGGCGGCCGCCGGACGCGACGCGGTGGCGCAGCTCGCCGGCGAGCTGGCCGAAGGTGTACGACGGGGCCGGCGGGCGTGAGCCCTCGCTCCACCCGCTCGGCAGGCCGCACCCGTCGTACCGCTCCTGCTCGCAG
>JAVEDJ010000415.1 GCA_030841025.1 Actinomycetota bacterium | reverse complement strand
CGGTCGCGGGCGAGGGCACCGAGCAGCCCGGCCTTGCCGCCGGGACCGGCCGCCATGTCCAGCCAGCGCTCGTCGCGGCCGGTGACCGGGGCCGCGGCCAGCGCGAGGGCCACCAGCTGGCTGCCCTCGTCCTGCACGGCGGCCCGGCCCTCACGTACCGCCTCAAGGCCGGCGGGGTCGCCACCGGCGAGCACTGCGGCGTACGGCGACCACCGGCCCGGTGCGGCGCCGGCCGCCACCAGCTCGTCGACGGTGGCCCGTCCGGGCCGGGCCACCAGGGTGACGGCCGGTGGCTGGTTGTCGGCGGCGAGCAGCGCGGCCGTCTCGTCGAGGGAGCCGCCCAGGGCGTCGCGGAAGGCGGACACCACCCAGCGGGGGTGCGAGTGGGCGACGGCGAGCCGGCCCAGCGGGTTGTCGTCGTACGACGGAGCGACCCGCGCCACCCAGTCGTCCAGGTCGTAGGCAGCGACCTTGCGCAGCACCGCGTTGACGAACTTGGCTCGGCCCTCACCCGCGACGGCCCGGGCCAGCTCGACCGTCGCGCCGACGGCGGCATGGCTCGGTACCCGCATGGCGAGCAGCTGGTGCGCGCCGAGGCGCAGCAGGTCGAGGACCGGCGGGTCGACGTCAGCGAGGGGCCGGTCGACGCAGGCGGCGAGGACGGCGTCATAGGTGCCGCGGCCGCGGAGGGTCCCGTAGCCAACCTCGGTCGCGAAGGCGGCGTCGCGTCCGGTGAGGGATCTGGCGGTGAGCAGGCCGGGCAGCGTGAGGTTGGCGTAGGCGTCGCGCTCGTCCACGGCCCGCAGCAGGTCGAAGGCGACGCGCCGGGGGGCGTCGGGCTGCGGCCGCCGGGGCCGGCGGGGGCCCGGACGCTGCGGTGACCCCATCACAGGAACCGCGCGCCGTCGAGGTCGCGCGCTCCGCGCGCCCAGGCGTCGGCGGCCATGGGCTTCTTGCCGGGCGGGCGTACCTCGCCGAGCCGCACGGTCTTGCCGTCGCCGGTACCGACGAGGACCTCGGTGCGGCCGACCCTGACCGTGCCGGGCGGCTGGGTGGGCCGGTCGGCGCGGTCCACCACCGTTACCGGCCCGAGCCCGAGGCGCTGCTCGCCCCAGGTGGTCCAGGCGCCGGGGGCGGGAGTGCACGCGCGGACCTGCCGCTCGGTGTGGAAGGCGGGGGCCGACCAGTCGACCCGGGCGTGTTCCGGCGTCAGCTTGGGAGCCAGGGAGACACCGTCGGTCGGCTGCGGGCGCGGCGTGATCTCGCCGCGCTCCATGGCGTCGAGCGTGGCGACGAGCAGCCCGGCGCCGGCGTGGGCGAGGCGGTGGAGCAGCTCACCGGTGGTGTCCCTCGGACGCACCGCCTCGGTGAGCACGCCGAGGACGGGGCCGGTGTCCAGGCCCGGGTCGAGCAGGAACGTGGTCGCGCCCGTGACGTCGTCGCCGTGCAGCAGCGAATGCTGGACGGGAGCCGCCCCGCGCCAGGCGGGCAGCAGCGAGAAGTGCAGGTTGACCCAGCCGTGCGGCGGGATGGTGAGCGCGTCGGGCGGCACGAGCGCGCCGTAGGCGACGACGGGCGCGGCGTCTGGCCGCAGCCCACGCAGCCTGTCCAGGGTGTCGGCATCGCGCAGGGTGCGCGCCTTGACCACCTCGATGCCCGCCTCCGCCGCGCGCTGCGCCACCGGCGAGGGGCTCAGCTGACGGCGGCGGCCGGCCGGGGCGTCAGGTCGGGTCAGGACGCCGACCACCTCGTGGTCGGAGGCGAGCACTGCGTCGAGAGAGGGAACGGCGGTCTCGGGCGTGCCCGCGAACAGCAGCCGCACAGCGGGACGGCCGGCCTAGAGGGCGAGGCCGCGGGTGGCGTGAGGGGACACCTTCACGTGCAACGAGGGCTCACCCGACCACTCGGCCTCGCGGATCGCCTTCATCGCGGCCTTGCGCTGCTCGCGGTCCAGCCGGTCGATGAACAGGACGCCGTCGAGGTGGTCGGTCTCGTGCTGCACGCACCGGGCGAGCAGCTCGGTGCCCTCGATGGTGACCGGCTCGCCGTGCATGTCCTGGCCCTTCGCGACGACGCTCCAGGCCCGCTTCGTCGGGAACGCGAGGCCGGGGAAGGACAGGCAGCCCTCGTCGTCCTCCTCCTGGTCATCGCCGAGGTCGAGGACCGGGTTGATCAGGTGACCGAGCTCGTCATCGACGTGATAGGTGAAGACCCGCAGCCCGACGCCGATCTGCGGGGCCGCGAGGCCGACGCCGGGAGCGTCGAGCATGGTCTCGGTCAGGTCCTTGACGAGGGTGCGCAGCTCCTTGTCGAAGTCGACCACCTTCTCGGCCGGGGTGCGCAGCACCGGGTCGCCGAAGAGGCGGATGGGCTGGACGGGCACGAGCGCTCCTGGTGGTCGGGTAGCCCCCAGTCTACGGACCACCCGCCACTGCCCCGGCAGGCGCGGCAGACGGGG
Organism: Actinomycetota bacterium; assembly: GCA_030841025.1. Taxonomy (GTDB): domain Bacteria; phylum Actinomycetota; class Actinomycetes; order JACCUZ01; family JACCUZ01; genus BP-173. Next base: position 2,005 of record JAVEDJ010000415.1, on the reverse strand, counting down.
CCGGGGCGCCGCCGTACGCTCAGGGAGCATGGACATCGTCGACCCGCGCATCGAGGAGTACGCCGCCGCGCACACCTCGCCGGAACCCGCCTACTTCGCCGCCCTCGCCCAGGACACGCGTGCCTCGACGCGGGCGCCCGGCATGATGGTCGGCACCCTCGAGGGACGGCTGCTCGCGACCCTGGTGGCGATGCTGAAGCCGCAGCGGGTGCTCGAGATCGGCACCTTCACCGGCTACTCGGCCCTGTCGATGGCCGAGTCGCTGCCTCCCGGCGGACGCATCGTCACCTGTGACATCAGTGAGGAGCACGTCGCCATCGCGCGGCGGCACATCGCCGACAGCCCGTTCGCCGACCGCATCGAGATCAAGGTCGGCCCGGCGCTCGAGAGCATCGCGGCGCTCGAGGGACCGTTCGACCTCGTCTTCATCGACGCCGACAAGGAGAACTACCTCGCCTACTACGAGGCGGTGCTGCCGAAGCTGGCGCCCGACGGGGTGATCGCCGCCGACAACGTCCTCTGGAGCGGCCGGCTGCTCGATGAGAACGACACGTCGGAGGCGACCCAAGCCCTGCGGGAGTTCAACGATCGGATCGTGGCCGACGAGCGCGTCGAGGCGGTCATGCTGACCGTGCGCGACGGGCTCAGCCTGATCCGCCGTCGACCGGCAGCAGGCCCAGCCGCCTGAGGTCGGCGCGCAGCGTGCCGGCGTCGCGGAAGCGCAGCGCCACGAAGCCCTGCTCGGCGGCGCCCTCCACGTTGGCGGGCGAGTCGTCGATGAACACGGTCTCCGTGGGCACCAGGGCGAACCGCTCGACCAGGATCGCGAACAGTCGCGCATCGGGCTTGGCTATCCGTTCCTCACCGGAGACCACGATCCCCTCGAACATCTCGAGGAAGTAGAACATCTCCCGGGCATGGTGGAACGTCTCGGCCGACCAGTTGGTGAGGGCGAGCAGGCGGGTGCCTCGCCGGTGCAGCTCGGTGAGGATGTCGACGGTGCCGCTGATGGCTCCCGCCAACGTCTCGGGGTAGCGCTGCGGGTAGGCGGCGATCAGCTCGCGGCGGTGCGGGTGCCGCGCGGCCAGCGACTCGACCGCTTCGGCCCAGGGTGCCCCGGCGTCCTGTGCCTCGTTCCACTCGGTGAAGCCGATCTCGCGCAGGAAGTCGTCGACCTCGTCGTGGGGCAGCAGCCGGCGGTAGAGGTGTCGTGGATCCCAGTCGATCAGCACCCCGCCGAGGTCGAAGACGACGGTGCCGGGCGCGGGCGCCGCCGTGCCCGCGCGGCTCACGCGATCTCCAGCGGGTCGATCTGGATGCGGACGCTGCCGGCGTCCTTGTGGGCGCTGCGGACGCCGGCGGCGGCATGCAGGGCCCCGGCCAGCTCCCGACCGCGGCTACGCGGCATCCGGACCAGCAGCCGCTCCAGCTCAGGTTCGCCGCGCGTCCGGGCCGCGACCGGCACGGGACCGAGCACCTCGGCCACGTCCGGCAGGCCTGCGACGTCGAGCAGCTGGCGCAGTGCAGCGCTGCCGCCGGTCAGGGAGGCCATCGCGACGGCCGGCGGGAAGCGCAACGCCGCCCGCTCGGCCAGCTCCCGCGCGGCGAAGGTCACGGGGTCCCAACGCACCAGGGCCTGGACCGCGGGCGCGGAGCCCTCGGCGAGCAAGATCACGGTGCCGCCCAGGGCCGCGGGCCGGACCAGCCCCGCGGCGCCCATCCAACGCCGAACGGTCTCCTCGGCGGCGCGCAGGTCGGGTCGACCGAGCAAAGCCCAGCCGTCGAGCAGCAGGGCAGCGGTGTAGCCGCCGTCGGCGACCGGCTCGGCGCCGGGTGTGGCCACCACCAGCGCCGGGTCGCCGGACACCGCGGCGAGGACGGCGTCGCCCCCGGACACCCGCACCGTCGTACCCGGGAAGGCCCGGCCGAGCTCCTCAGCGGTGCGGACCGAGCCGACCGACGTGGCGCGCAGTCGCCGGCTGTCGCAGTGCGGGCAGCTCCAGCC
>JAVEDJ010000403.1 GCA_030841025.1 Actinomycetota bacterium | reverse complement strand
AATGGCGAGCTGCGGCAGGCGGGGCGGACGTCTGCGCTGCTGCACCCGATCGCCGAGCTGATCGAGTTCATCACCGCGGCGATGACGCTGCTGCCGGGCGACGTCATCCTCACCGGGACGCCGGCCGGCGTCGGGCCGCTCCAACCCGGCGACGAAGTGTCAGTCGCCATCGAGAACGTCGGAACGCTGACCAACTCGGTCGTGGCCCGTGGCTGAGCCAGGTCACGACGCGACGTCGCGGCCGGTGCGGGTGCGCGTCGCCCCGTCACCCACCGGCGACCCGCACGTCGGCACGGCGTACATGTCGCTGTTCAACCTCGCCTTCGCGCGGCAGCAGGGGGGTCAGTTCATCCTCCGGGTCGAGGACACCGACCGCGCGCGGTACGTCGCCGACAGCGAGGCGCAGATCTTCGACACCCTGCACTGGTTGGGCCTCGACTGGGACGAGGGACCCGACAAGGGCGGCCCCTTCGCGCCGTACCGCCAGTCGGAGCGCTCGGAGAGCTACCGCCCCCACGTCGAGCGGCTGCTGGCCGACGGGCACGCCTACCACTGCTGGTGCACGCCCGAGCGCCTGAGCGAGATGCGCGAGCAGCAGCAGAAGGCCAAGCTGCCCACGGGGTATGACCGGCTCTGCCTCGGCAAGACCCGCGAGGAGCGCGCGCAGCTGCCCGGTTTCAGCGAGTCACCCGTCGTGCGGATGCTGATCCCGGACGCCGCGCCGTTGACGTTCGTCGACGTCATCCGAGGAGAGGTCAAGGCCCCCCGCCCGGACGACCAGGTGATCCTCAAGGCCGATGGTCTGCCGACCTATCACCTGGCCAACGTCGTCGACGACCACGAGATGGGCATCACCCATGTCGTACGCGGCGAGGAGTGGATCTCGTCGACGCCCAAGCACGTGCTGCTCTACGAGTGGCTCGGCTGGGAGCCTCCGGCGTTCGTGCACATGCCGTTGCTGCGCAACACCGACAAGTCGAAGATCTCCAAGCGCAAGAACCCCGCGGCACGCCTGCTGTGGTTCCGCGAGCAGGGCTACTTGCCCGAAGCACTGGTGAATTTCCTCGCGCTGATGGGCTACTCCTTGCCCGACGGCCGAGAGATCTTCACGTTCGAGGAGATGGTCGAGACCTTCGACTGGGGCCGGGTCAACACCGTCGGCCCCGTGTTCGACCTCGACAAGCTGGGCTGGCTCAACGGTCACTACATCCGCGAGCTGTCGCTCGATGACCTCGGCGGCCGCATCACGGCGCACCTGTCCCGCGTCGGCGTCCTGCCCGCTGAGCCGACGCAGGAGCAGCGTGACCTCGTCCGCGCGGCCACCCCGCACGTCAACGAGCGCATGAACGTGCTGTCCGAGGCAGAGGGGATGCTCGCGTTCCTCTTCACCGACGACGACGCGTTCACGATCGAGCCGGAGTCTGCCGCGGCGGTGCTCAAGGGCAACGCCGGTGAGGCGCTCGCCGCAGCGATCACGGCACTGGAAGCCGTCGAGACCTGGGACACCGAGTCCATCGAGAAAACGCTGCGGGCCGCTCTCGTCGAGGGGCTGGGTCTCAAGCCCAAGCTGGCCTTCGGCCCGGTCCGGGTCGCGGCGACGGGCCGTCGGGTGTCGCCGCCGCTGTTCGAGTCGCTCGAGCTGCTCGGCCGGGACCGGACCCTGCGCCGGCTGCGCGCCGGCCTCGAGGCCGTGCGACCCGGACAGTAGCGACGTGAGGGGGGTGCTGTTCGACGTCGACGACACCCTGGTCGACCACGGCGGTGCCCAGGAGTCGGCCATCCGCGACCACCTGTCCTCCCTCGGGCTGCCGCACGACGACGCAGCCGTGCAGCGGTGGCGAGCCGCCGAGTACCAGCGACGCAAGCTCGTTGCCGTGGGGCCCGACGCCCGCGACGCCGGTCTGCGGGCGGTGTGGCTCGACCGGCACGGTCGTACCGGCGGTCACCGGGATCACGATGGCGAGCCAGCGCACGAGGTGCCCGACGGCATCACGAGGGTCACGTCACTCGACCAGCTCGAGCGGTTGCTGGCATGACGGTCGCACAGCCGTCGTACCCGCCGTCGTCCGCCTGGGCCGAGGGCGACCGCTTTCCACAGCTGTTACGCACGCCACGGCACCGCTGGTGGCAACCGGTGCTCGGCATCGCGCTCGCCACGGTCACCGGCGTCGTCATCGCCGTCGTGGTCGTCGTCCTGGTCACGCTGGTCGCCGCGGCCGGTGGTGGCTCGGCCGACCCGCGGGAGGACTCCCTCAGCGCCGACTCGCCGTTGGGGCTGCTCGCCAACAACCTCGTGATCTCCGCGATGATCCCGGCGAGCATGCTGGCGGTGCTTGTGGTGCACCGCCAACGCATCGGCTGGCTGTGGTCCGTGGAGGGCCGGTTCCGGTGGCGACTGCTGGGGCGCCTGCTCGTCGTCGCCTTCGTCGTCGTCGCGCTGTTCTTCGCGGCCAGCTTCTTCCTGCCGCCCGCCGGCATCGGCCATGTCGACCCACCTCCCGCCGGCACCCTCGCCGGTCTGCTTTCCGTGATCCTCCTCACGACACCGCTGCAGTCGGCGGCCGAGGAGATCGGCTTCCGCGGCTACCTCACGCAGGCGATCGCGTCCTGGTTCGGGCGGCCGCTCGCCGGCACGCTGGTCGCCGGCGCGGTGACCGCGACGCTGTTCGCCCTGGCGCACGGCGGTCAGGAACCGGCCCTGTTCCTCGACCGCTTCGCGTTCGGGGTCATCGCGTCCTGGCTGGTCTGGCGCACCGGGGGCCTGGCCGCGGCGATCGCGCTGCACGTGGCCAACAACCTGGTCAGCCTCGGCTGGACCGCTGCTACGGGCTCGATCGAGGAGTCGCTCACGGCGTCGGCACTGGACTGGCCGTACGCCGTGCTCGACGTCGTGATGATGCTGGTGTTCGCGGTGCTGGCGGCGCGGCTGGCCGACCGTTGGCACGTGCAGGTACGACGTCCCCGCCCGCTGTCCGTCACGCCGGAGCCCGCCACGGACGGCGCCGCTTTGTCCCCTCCGGGCGCCGTCGGTTATCCTGACCAACGGTCGTCCACCCCGCCACCATCGGGGGGCGAACCCCCATGGGGTATGGGGTAATTGGCAGCCCGGCTGATTCTGGTTCAGCTAGTCTAGGTTCGAGTCCTGGTACCCCAGCTCGACCGGTTCCTACGAGTTGTCCAGGCCCGCCGCTGATTGGCTGGCCCGCGGATCGCTCCGGTAGAGTTCCGGTCTCGCGGCACTGGTTGCCGCACAGTGGCCCCGTTGTGTAGCGGCCTAGCACGCCGCCCTCTCAAGGCGGTAGCGCGGGTTCGAATCCCGTCGGGGCTACCCATGACAAGAGCCCAGGTCT
>JAVEDJ010000383.1 GCA_030841025.1 Actinomycetota bacterium | reverse complement strand
CTCTTGCGCCAGCCTTCCAGATGCGGCAGCTCGCGCTCCGTCAGGTCGTGCTCCCCGCCGATGCCGAACACGATCTGCAGGTTGTCCTCGGGTCCGACCGACGATGCAGCGGCCGTTGTCATGAATGCGAAGAAGTCGTCCGCCTCGTCGGGGCACGCGGCCACCCACAACGCCTCCATCGTGAAGCTCGCGTCGCGCACCCAGGAAAAGCGGTAGTCCCAGTTGCGTTCACCGCCGACGACCTCGGGCAGCGAGGTGCTGGCAGCAGCCACGATGGCGCCGCTCGGCTGGTACGAGAGTCCCTGCAGGACCCGGCCGCTGTGGTGGACCAGATCGGCCCAAGGGCCCTCGTAGGACTGGTGCAGGTCCGACCATGAGCGCCACGCCGCGACAGTCGTGTCGACGACGTCGGCCAGCTCGCCCTGCGACCACACACGCGCCGGCACGTCGGTCAGCGTGGACCGGTGCAGTGAGAGGTGCAGCGACTGCCCCTCGCTGAGGGTCACCGTGCCGTGCGCGTTGCCCCGGTCGCAGGCAAGAGACACCGGCGAGGTGAGCACCAGCCACTCCGCGCCGCCGCGCGCGGTGACGCCACCGTCCACGGAAGCAAGAAGAGGTACGACGAGGCCGTACTCCGGGCGGGGGCAATAGTCCATCTCGACCTCGATGCTGCCTTGCGTGCACTCGACCCGTCGGACCAATAGGTGCGGCACGCCCACGCCGATCCGGTGACCGCCGTTGTCGGGACCGAAGGCCAGGGCGTCGGTCAGCAGCAGCGTGCCGCCGCCACCGGTGAATCTCGTCTCGAGGACAAGGGAGCGGTCGACGTAGCGACGGCTGCTCTGCCACTCCCCCGCCGGCTTGATCTGCCAGTGGCCGGCGTGCTCGCCCAGCAGCCGGCCGAGCACCGAGGGGCTGTCGAACCGTGGGAAGGCCAGCCAGTCGACCGATCCGCTCCTCGTCACCAGGGCGCTCGAGTGCCGGTCGGACAAGAAGGCGTGGTCGGCGATGGGTGTGGTCGACATGCAGCTGCTCCGATCGTTCGTCGTCGGGTCTGTGGCGGCGGCTGCCGGTCCACCCAGCTTCACCATGCATGTTCGTCGCTGTCCTCGGCGCGAGGTTACGAGGGACGTGGGGGCGACTCCCCCGCAGCCCAGGGACACGGCAGCATGTGACTGTGACGCCGACGGGTGAGCAGTACGAGATCGCGCACGGAGATCAACGGGCCGTGGTGGTGCAGGTCGGTGGGGCTCTCCGGTCGTACGACGTCGCAGGCCGCCACGTCGTCGACGGGTTCGCCGCAGGTGCCAGGCCGGATGGTGGCCGAGGGCAGCTGCTCGCTCCGTGGCCCAACCGGATCCGGGACGGTCGCTATCGCTGGGGCGACACCGACCAGCAGCTGGCGCTGTCGGAGGCCGTCTCGCGCAACGCGATCCATGGCCTGGTGCGGTGGAGCGAATGGTCTTTGCTGGGCGGGTCGGACTCGAGCGTGACGGTCGGGATCCGGCTGTGGCCGCAGCCCGGCTATCCGTTCCGCATCGACCTCGCGGCGACCTACCGGCTCGCCCACGACGGCCTCTCAGTCACGATCATCGGCAGAAACGTGGGCACGGAAGCAGCCCCCTACGGCGTGGGCCAGCACCCTTACGTCACGGCGGGGACGGACCACATCGACGATGCCGTCCTCACCGTGCCTGCCGACCAGTGGCTGCGCTGCGATGACAGGGGGCTGCCCGTGGCCACCGAACCGGTGGCCGGCACGCCGTACGACTTCCGGGCGCCCCGAGCCATCAGCCAGACGGCGCTGGACACGCCCTATGCCGCGCTGTCTCGCGACGCAGACGGCCGCGTCGTCGTCCGCCTTGACTCGCCCGACGGCGCCCACGGCGTGGGGGTGTGGCTCGGGGAAGGGGCCGAGTTCCTGCAGCTCTTCTCCGGCGACAAGCTCGCGCCGCCGCGCCGCCGCACCGGCCTGGCGGTCGAGCCGATGTCGTGCCCGCCCGATGCCTTCAACAGCGGGGTCGGTCTCGTGGCGCTGCAGCCGGGGGCGAGGCACACGCTCCGGTGGGGCATATTCACGCGCTGAGCGGTCCAGAGAAATCCTTAGCGCGAGCGTGGACAACGGCTTGCCGCATGTCCTAGCGTGGGTGTCGGTGAGAAGTTGCAGTGCCTCGAAGTCTTGATCGCCCGCGCTGTTCAATGGCCGGGCGTTTCTTGTTCTACGGACCCTTCTCCTGCCGGTCCGGCGAGAGGACGACGGTTGCTTCAAAACCCGAGCGCCGCGTGGTGCGACGCTCGAAACCCGTTCCTCCGAAGGAGAAACAGCAGTGGCTCAGGGAACAGTCAAGTGGTTCAACGCTGAGAAGGGCTTCGGCTTCATCGCCCAGGACGGCGGCGGACCCGACGTCTTCGTGCACTTCTCGGCCATCCAGGCGGACGGCTACCGTTCGCTGGACGAGAACCAGCGCGTGGAGTTCGAGGTCACCCAGGGACAGCGCGGCCCGCAGGCCGACGCGGTACGCCCGATCTGACGGCCAACCCGTGACGAGTCGCCCCGGTCCGCTTCGGCGGGCCGGGGCGCTTTATTTGATGGTGCAAGTTTGTCTTTGCGGGACCGTGACATACCGCCTCTCAAGGCCATGGGGTCTAGCCGCCGATGACTAGACAAATAGCCCGAATGCACCACCCGATCGGATCAACGGTGGGGGGCCGCATCGACCGATCAGAGGAGTATGCCGACGATGAATGAAGCTACCCAGACCACCGACCTGCCCGTGCCGCAGCAGAGCGAAGCTCCGGCTGCTCACGACGGAGACGAGATGGTCATGGGGATGCTGCAGGAGCATGTGCCCCTGTCCCTGCTGATCGACCTGAGTGACGCAGCCGGCCCGGAGTCGACTGAGATCCTGGCCGAGGAGGGCGTCCCCGAGACCCGCTGGTGGGAGAGCTGACGGTGGGTCGCGCACGGTGCGACTGACCCAGTTGTCCGCTGCCGGCACGCGTGTGCGGCGGCCGCGAGCCGTCGCGTTCGGTCGCTCGCTGAACGCGGCATCGACCCCCTCTGCCGGTTTCGTGCCGCCCAGAGCCGGCTGGTATCGTCTGCGACGCACACGCGCCGCTAGCTCAACTGGCAGAGCAGCGGACTCTTAATCCGCGGGTTGGGGGTTCAAGTCCCTCGCGGCGCACCCTTCTGACCTGGCCTTTCGTCCTCACGGGCGGAAGGCCAGAGTCCATTTCGGGCCTAGATGGCGCCTCGGTTTGCGGTTGTGCATGCTTGTGGCCTGGCCACCGAAGATCTGCCAGCTGCGTGCAGGGTCCGGCGAACTCCCGCCGCGGACCGCAGCGTGGATCAGCTCGGCATCGCGCCGCTCTACGGCTCGACGGACCCGTTCGCGTTCACTGAGCTGCAGGACGTGCAGGGAACTGTCCAACTTCTTCGAGCGACGAGTCTGTCTACCAGGTCGGCGTCGGCGGCGGCGTGGGCTTCGACGAGGCGTTCTGGTCAGCCGCACCCTGCCTCGCCCTGCGGTGAGCGGCTCGCCAAGACCGCCCACCGCAGGCCATCAGGTCAGAGTTCGGCCCGCACCTGTTGGGTCGCGGCGACGAGGTTGGCCAGGCTTGACCGGACCTCTGCGTAGGCGCGGGTCTTGAGGCCGCAGTCGGGATTGACCCAGACGCGGTCCGCGGGGAACTGCTTGGTGGCCTTGCGGATCCGGTCGGCGATCTCGGCCGCGTCCGGCACTCGTGGCGAATGGATGTCCCAGACACCCGGTCCGACCTCGTTGGGATAGCCGGCGCTGGCCAGGTCGTCGACGATCGCCATCTCGGAGCGCGCCGCCTCGAGACTGATGACGTCGGCGTCCATGTCGATGATTGCCGCAAGCACATCGCCGAACTCCGCGTAACACATGTGCGTATGGATCTGGGTCTCGTCGGGGACCGCCGAGGTGGTCAGCCTGAAGGCGGCGACTGCCCAGGCCAGATAGGCCGCTCTGGCCTGCTTGCGCAACGGCAACGTTTCCCGAAGCGCCGGCTCGTCGACCTGGATCACGGCGATGCCGGCTGCCTCGAGGTCGGTCACCTCGTCGCGAAGCGCGAGCGCGACCTGGCGAGCGGTGTCAGCCAGCGACTGGTCGTCGCGGACGAACGACCACGCCAACATCGTGACTGGACCGGTCAGCATGCCCTTGAGTGGCTTCTCGGTCAGGCTTTGCGCGTACTGAGCCCACCGCACGGTCATGGGCTCTGGTCGCGACACGTCGCCGACGATGATCGGCGGCCGCACGTAACGGGTGCCGTAGGACTGCACCCAGCCGTGCTTGGTGGCCAGGAAGCCGTCCAGCTGCTCGGCAAAGTACTGGACCATGTCGTTGCGTTCGGGCTCACCGTGCACCAGCACATCCAGACCGAGGTCGATCTGCAGCTCGACAACCGACCTGATCTCCGCCCGCATCGCGTCGTCGTACGAATCCTGGTCGAGCCGTCCGGCCCTGTGTGCGGCGCGAGCCTGACGGAGGCCGGAGGTCTGAGGAAACGACCCGATGCTGGTGGTTGGCAGCGCCGGTAGGTCGAGCCGCGTCTGCTGGGCGGCCCGCCGGCTGGGGTAATCGCTGTGTCGGTGCAAGTCCGCGTCGCTGACAGCGGCGACCCGGTCGCGCACTGCGTCAACGTGGACCATCGGCGAGGAGGCGCGCGAGGCGAGCCGGGTCTGGTTGACCCGCAGCTCACCAGCGATCGCATCACGGCCGGCGTCCAGGCCGCGACTCAGGATCACGAGTTCCTCGAGCTTCTGCCGGGCGAACGCCATCCAGCCGGCGACCTGGGGCTCGAGGTCACGTTCGAGCGTGACGTCCAGCGGCACGTGCAGCAGCGAGCAGGACGCCGATACGTCGACGCGGTCGGCGAACCCGAGCAGTGTCCCCAGAGTGGTCATGGCCTGGACGAGGTCGGTGCGCCACACGTTGCGGCCGTCGACGACGCCGGCAACCAGGCGCTTGCCCGGCATCCCACCGATCGCGGCCAGGGCTTCGAGATTTCCACTGGCCGGACCGGTGAAGTCCATGGCCAGACCCTCGACCGGCAGGCCGGCCAGGACGGGCAGCGCCTCGCCGAGACGGTCGAAGTAGGAGGCGACCAGCACCTTCGGTCGGTCCTCGGCATCGGTCAGCGCCCGGTAAGCCCGCCCGACGTGACTCAAGACAGCAGGCGTTTGGTCGGTCACCAGGGCCGGTTCGTCGAGCTGCACCCACTGTGCGCCGGCCTCACGCAGTTGGGCGAGTAGCTCCATGTAGCTGGGCAGGATCCGGTCCAGCAAGGCCAGTGGGTCGAAGCCGGTCGAACTGCCCGGTTCTGGCTTGGACAGCAACAGGAAGCTCACCGGCCCCAAGATCACCGGGCGGGTCATCACACCGGCCCCGAGAGCCTCGGTGAACTCGCCCAGCGGTTTGGTCCCGTTCAACTCGAACTCAGTGTCCGGGCCAAGCTCAGGCACGAGGTAGTGGTAGTTGGTGTCGAACCACTTCGTCATCTCCAGCGGCGCGACCTCCGCAGCGCCACGCGCCATCGCGAAGTATCGGTCCAGCTGACCTGCCGGGGTGCTCACGTCAGGCACGGCTGCTCGGTGTCGGGCCGGAATCGCACCCACCATCCAGGCGGTGTCGAGAACATGGTCGTACAGCGAGAAGTCGTTGCTCGGTATCTCACCCAGCCCCGCCGCTCGCAGCTCCTCCAACCGCTGGAGCCGTAGGTCGCGCCCAGCGGCCAACAGCCCGTCGACCGTGCTGCTCCCTGCCCAGTACGACTCGATCGCCCTCTTCAACTGCCGGTTAGCACCCTGACGCGGGTAGCCGTAAACGGTCGCCACCGGGCGAACAACAGAAGTGTTTGTCACGGAACTCTCCTTCGCGAGCTCACGTGGACCCCGAAGGCAGGAGCGGCCGGATCGGGCACAGCCACAGCCGCACCACATCGGCAACCGCCCACCCACGAGGCCACAGCCAAGTCCATCCCACGGTCGCGGGACGGACGGCTGGCAGGTCTTCGGACTCGCGGGCACGGCCGACGCGAACGCCAACCTCCTACTGGCTGCCGCTTCCCAGACGCTGCGCGTCCAGTGCATATGACAGCTGTCGCTCCCACTCACCGCTGCGGGGCAGTCCCGGACTCACACCGGGTTCCCTCTTGCGTCGACGACCACGAACCAGCTGCGGTCACCGAACCAGCCGTGGCAGCGACACTAGCCCTTGCGAGGCAGTGGTTCTGGACTGGTGGCCGGCGGCATCGGCCGCCGTACGTTCAGCGGTGGCACCCTAATGGCACCTTGACGAACGGGTACGGGTGCATCCGGCGGGATCGTCGCGGACGCGACCATGGCCCTGACCTGCAGCGATGCACCCCTACGGACGTCAGGTGATGTCGTCCAGACGATCTCTCATTCCGCGGGTCGGGGGTTCGAGTCCCCCGCGGCGCACCCTTCTGACTCTGACTATGCAGTCGCGGGTCTGCCTCGTGCTATTTCTGCTCCAGCCGCGCCAACGCCTCAGCCACCAAAGCTGGCACCGGGGTGGGCCGGCGCGTCTGGGCGTCGACGTACACATGGACGAACCTTCCTACGGCGTGAGCCCGTTGTCCGGCACGACCGTCGTCCTGCTCGATGAAGACCGCCAGTCGGTAGACGACGCTGGTGCGTCCCAGGCGTTCGAGCGCCACGCCGACCAAGGCAACGTCAGGGAAGGAAAGCTCCTGGAGGTACCTGCACGTCGTTTCAACGACGACCCCGATGGCAGGCAGCTGCCGGATGTCCTGGCCAGTCGCGTCGAGCAGCCACCCGTTCACAGCCGTGTCGAAGAGCGAGTAGTAGACGGCGTTGTTCAGGTGTCCGTAGACGTCGTTGTCGCCCCAACGAGTCGGGAGCCGCCGCAGCACAGTGAAGTCCTCGGGAGCCGGCAACTCGGTCCGCGGGCTGTCGGTTCCGTGCATGACGACCACGTTAGACGTCCGCGCGCCCGTACTCGTTCGCTCGTTGTCAGGCGGAGAGGTCGACGACGATCCGGCCGGGGAAGCCGTCGTGCAGCCGGGACATCCCGTCGGCGATGTCGGACAACGGGATCGTGGTGCCGACGAGCTTGTCGACCGGGAGGCGGCCGTGCTCGAAGAGCTGGATGAACCGCGGGATGTCGCGGGCCGGGACGCAGGAGCCCATGTAGCTGCCGCGCACCGTCACGTCGTTGGCAACCAGGCTGGCCGGCAGCAGGGTCCACGGGGCGGTGGGGTCGGGGAGGCCGACTACTACCAGCTGGCCGCCACGAAGGAGTGACGCGAACGCCGACTCGATCGCCGGCAGGGAGCCAGAGGCGTCGATGGCGTGCTCGACTCCGCCGCCGGTCAGCTCGACGATCTCCGCGGCCGTCGTAGCGGAGCTGACCAACGTGATGTCGGCGCCGAGCTCCTTGGCGAGCGCGAGCTGGGACTCCTTCACGTCCACCACCACGATCGGCGCCGCGCCGATCGCCTTGAGCCCGAGGATCGCGGCGAGGCCGACTCCCCCGCACCCGAACACCGCGGCGGACTGACCGAGTTGCACCTTGGCAGCGTTGATCACCGCACCGACGCCGGTGGTGATCGCGCAGCCGAACAGGGCAGCGGCGCGCAGGTCCAGCGTCGGAGGAACGCGAACCAGCGAGCCCGCGTCGACGACGGCGTGGTTCGCGAAAGCCGAGATGCCGAGGTGATGGTTGAGCGTTGCGCCGCTCGCGTCGGTCAGCCGGGAGCCACCGGACACCAGCTCGCCGGCGGCGTTGCCAGCACCGGCCTCGGAGCAGAGCGCGGGCCGGCCGACCCGGCAGAAGCGGCAGTGTCCGCAGGCCGCGACGTAGGTGAAGACGACGTGGTCGCCCACGGAGAGGGCGTTGACCGCGGACCCGACCTCGACCACGCGACCACTCGCCTCGTGGCCGAGCACCATCGGTAGCGGACGCGGCCGGTCGCCGGTGATCACCGACAGGTCGGAGTGGCACAACGAGGCATAGGCGATGTCGACAAGGACCTCGTGCGCACCGGGTGGCGCGAGCGTGACCTCCTCGACGGCCAGGCGCGAGAAGTCCAGCGGTGCGCCCTGGACGCCGTCGCGCAGCACGGCGGCGCTCATCGTCTGCGCGGTCACCGGCTGTACTCCGCGAGAATGGCCGCCTCGGAGGCGAGGATCTCGGGCAGGCCGACGGTCACGTCGAGCTCCTCAAGGCTCATCATCCGATCCAACCACGATCGTGAGTCACCGGTCACCGGTCACCGGTCACCGGTCAGCCGCAGCTCCGTGAAGCTGGTGGTGCCAGGCCCGAGGGCGGTGAAGCTTCAGGCCCAAGCGGAAGGCCCGACGAGGTCTTCACCGCTAGGGGCGCGCAGCGCAACGCCGGCTGCTCCATGTGCCTCGCCATGAACCTCGACGCGCGCCCACCCGGTGTCCCCGGCCGTCCAGCCGGTCTGGCTAGCTGGCAACTCCTTGAGGCAGGCGCATGGCGGTCACGAACGGAGCGCGACCAGCTGATCCGATGTCAGGTCCTCCGCCTCGTCCCCTAGCCTCGGGAGCCGGCGGTCGAGCCACCTCGGGGCCCACCAGTTCGCGTCGCCCAGGAGGGTCATGGTCGCTGGCACGAGCAGCATGCGGACGAGGGTGGCGTCCACGAAGATGGCCGTGGCCAGGCCGAGGCCGAACATCTTCGTGGCCGGGTCCGGACCGAGGACGAAGGCAGAGAAAACCGAGATCATGATGAGCGCAGCCGACGTGATGACACGTCCCGTCGACGCGATGCCGTTGACGATCGACGCCTGGTTATCGCCTGTGGCGACAAACTCCTCGCGCACCCGGGACAACAGGAACACCTCGTAGTCCATCGAGAGCCCGAACAGGATCGCGAACATGAACATCGGGATGAAGGAGACGATCGGCACCGTCGACTCGAGTCCGATCAGACCGGCGGCCCAGCCCCACTGGAACACCATGACCATTACGCCGTACGCCGCACCGATGCTGAGCAGGTTGAGGACCACTGCCTTCAGCGGCACCAGTACGGATCGGAAGACGAGCATCAGGAGGACGAACGACATCGTGAGCACCGCGGCGATCAGCACCGGGAGCCGTTCGTTGACGCGCGCACCGACGTCGGCGAAGTTCGCCGTCTGACCACCGACGTGTGCCCGCGCGGGGCTGTCTGCGAGCACGCTGGGCAGCACATCGGCGCGCAACCGCTCGACCGTCTGCTGGGTGGCGGCGTCCTGCGGCCCCGTCGTCGGGATCGCGACCACGACAGCCACGTCCGCATCGGCGTACACCCGGGGGGCGCCGACCGACGCGATCCCGGGGTCGGCCTTGACGGCCTCCACGAGAGGCTCGATCACGGCTGGATCTCCGGCGATGTCGAGGGCGACCACGACGGGGCCGTTGCTCCCCGGACCGAACCCCTGGGCCACGAGGTCGTAGGCCTGCCGCTCGGTACGGCCCTCGGGCTGCGCACCGTCATCAGGGATGCCCGCACGCAGCGCCACCACGGGGGCGGCGAGAGCGAGCAGCAGCACGGTGACTCCCACCGCGTAGGGCCAGGGGTGGCGGGTAACGTGCCCGATCCACGTCGACCAACCTGGGCTGACGCGGGTGTCGACGCTGCCGCGCCACGGACGTCGCCTACGCCGGTTGATGTGATGCCCGGCGAGTCCCAGCAACGCAGGGAGCAGCGTTATCGAAACGGCCACCATGACGAGAACGACGACCGAGACCGCGATGCCACCTGCGGTCATGAACGGGACGCCGGCCACGACCAGCCCGAGGATCGCCACGACGACGATGCCCCCGGCGACCACCACCGGCTTGCCGGCCTTAGCCAGCGCCGAGCCGGCCGACTCCGCCACAGGCAGGCCGCGAGCAAGGTAGTCACGGTGCCGGGTCACGATGAACAAGGCGTAGTCGATGCCCACCCCCAGTCCCACCATGGCACCCAGGATCGGCGCCCAGCTCGGGATGTCGATGCCGTTGGCGACAAGTGACATGGAGCTGACACCGACGGCGAGTCCGAGCACCGCGGTGCCGAGCGGGAGGGCCGTGGCGATCAGGGACCCGAAGGCGACGAAGAGGATGAGCGCAGCAACCAGCAGCCCGATGAGCTCGCCCACGGCGGGCTGCGGCTGCTCGAACGCCCAGTAGAGGTCGCCACCCATCTCGAGCCGCAGCGGAGAACCCGCCTCGGCCTCAGCACCGAAGGCCTTGAGGTTGCTCAGGTCCTGGGCCGAGAGCTCGTCCACGAGCGGGTACTGCAGGCGGATCAGCGCGACGCGCCCGTCCGGCGACACGACCTCGGTCGCCTTGAGGACGTGGGGCAGCGCCGCGGCGTCGCTCCGCAGAGTGGCGAGCGCTGACCGGGCCGCCGCCGAGTCGAAGAACGTCGCGTCGTCGTCCAACGGGGTCACCACGACCTGGGCCGTCAGACCGGCATCAGTTGCGCCGGCAGCGGCCATCAGCTCGCTCGCCTGCTGGGAGTCGAGACCCGGCACCTGCATGGAGTCCTTGAGCCGGTGCCCGAAGGCGCCGGAAGCCCCCACGACGACGACCGCGAGCACCAGCCAGGAGCCGATCACGACCCAGGGGCGACGGGCAGCCAGGTGGCCAAGACGGTACAAAGACTTCGACATCATCGGTCGTCCTCCACGGTCGTTGGCGTCAACGCGACTGCCATGCCGTCAGCGTGGTGACGCGACGCGGACGGCACATCGGCCGCAGGGCGCCGGTCTTCCCGTTCTTCGGAAGGGTGCGCGTCTGGTCCTTTCGGCCGAAGCGCAGCGGCGGCAGATCCCTAGGCTGGGGTCGTGATCAGCAGCGTGGTCAGGTCTCTGCGAGACGAGCCACGAGCCGCTGCGCCTCCGACGCGAGTCTGGTGGGACTGGGCACTGGTCGCTTTCCTGCTGCTGACCGCCGCACTCGAAGGCATCTTTCGTACCGATGTCCCGTGGCGTCCCGTAGCGATCGTGCTCGCCGTGGCGCTGGTGTTCCCGCTTCTGTGGCGGCGGACGCACCCACTTGCTGTCGTCGCCGTTGTCTTCGGCGCGGTCATCGTGCTGAACCTCGTGACGCTGATCAATGGTCCGGACACCTCCGTCGGGCTGAACACGATGATCTACGTGGTTCTGGTCCCCTACGCCTTGCTTCGATGGGGGTCTGGTCGCGAGGTCATGATCGGGTTGCCGATCATCGTGGTCGCCGGCCTGCTCGGGATCGCGAGCGATTTCAACGGGTTCGGCGAAGCGGCAGCAGGCTTCGTGTTCCTCATGTTCCCCGCAGTTCTCGGAGCATTGGTCCGCTTCTGGACGACCGCGCGGACCCGGGAGATCGATCAAGTCAGGCTGCGTGAGCGCGAGCAGCTCGCGCGAGAGCTGCATGACACCGTGGCGCACCACGTCTCGGCCATGGTCGTACGAGCGCAGGCGGGACGGGTGATGGCGCCGTCCGACCCGGAAGCGGCGATCGATGCGCTCCGGGTGATCGAGGAGGAAGGTTCCCGTACCCTCGCCGAGATGCGCACCATGGTGGGCGCCCTGCGCGATCGCGACGATGCCGACCTCACCCCGCAGAACGGAGTTTCCGACATCAAGCGCCTTGCGCGCAACGTCGACGACCAGCCCCGGGTGCAGGTGGGCCTCACGGGCGATCTCGACGGGCTCGGCCCGGCGGTCGGGGCAGCCGCGTACCGCATCGCGCAGGAGTCCGTGACGAATGCGCTGCGGCACGCACGCAACGCCACCTGGATCGACGTGCACGTCGCAGGAGATGGGGACGCCATACGGCTGACGGTCCGAGACGACGGCGACCAGGTCCACCCGTCCAGCGTCAACGCCGGCTACGGCGTCGTCGGGATGACCGAGCGCGCCGCACTTCTCGGCGGGACTCTCGAAGCAGGCCCGGGGCCTGACCATGGCTGGGTGGTGGACGCGCTGCTTCCCCGGGCACGACCGACCCGATGACCATCCGCGTACTTGTCGCCGACGACCAGGAGCTGGTCCGGACCGGGCTGCGCATGATCCTGGACGCGCAGCCCGGCATCCA
>JAVEDJ010000364.1 GCA_030841025.1 Actinomycetota bacterium | reverse complement strand
CGCTGTCGGCGACGTACCGCGCGCGGTCGGTGTCCTCGACCCGCAGGATGAACTGACCCCCCTGCTGTCGCGCGAAGGCGAGGTTGAACAGGGACATGTACGCCGTTCCGACATGCGGGTCGCCGGTGGGTGACGGGGCGACCCGCACCCGCACCGGCCGCGACGTCGCGTCGTGACCTGTCTCAGCCACGAGCCACGACCGAGTTGGTCAGCGTTCCGACGTTCTCGATGGCAACTGACACTTCGTCGCCGGGTTCGAGGGGTCCGACACCAGCCGGCGTCCCGGTGAGGATGACGTCGCCCGGCAGCAGCGTCATTGCCGCGGTGATGAACTCGATCAGCTCGGCGATCGGGTGCAGCAGCGCAGACGTCCGCCCGGCCTGCCGCAGCTCGCCGTTGACCGTGGTGGTCACGGCCAGGTCGTCGGCCAACGGTGAGCCGGGGTCGGTCTCGATCCACGGGCCCAGCGGGCAGAAGGTGTCGAAGCCCTTGGCCCGCGCCCACTGCGGCTCGGCCTTCTGCAGGTCGCGCGCGGTGACGTCGTTGGCGCACGTGTAGCCCAGGATGACGTCGGCCGCTCGTGCCGCCGGGACCTCGCGGCAGAGCCGGCCGATCACCACGGCAAGCTCGCCCTCGTAGTGCACGTCGTGGGAGACACCGGTGGGGTACTGGATACGGTCCCCCGGCCCGATGACCGAGGTGGACGGCTTGAGGAAGGTGATCGGCGCTGCGTCGGGCACCACCTCGTTGCCCAGCTCCTTGGCGTGGTCGGCGTAGTTGCGACCGATGGCCACGACCTTGCTCGGCAGCACCGGCGAGACCAGCCGTACGTCGGCGAGCGGCTGCGGCTCCCCCACCACCTGGAACGGCGCGAACGGGTGGCCGTCGACCTGCCGGATGGTCAGCTCTGCCGGTCTGTCGAGGTCCCCCTCGACCACGCCGAATGCCGCACCGTCACCAGCTGTGTACCTCGCGATTCGCACCCGGCGAGGCTACCCACTCCGGAGTACCCCCCGACCACCGCTCCCCGCTGCCACAGCTCAGGGTCAGGCGCGGGTCAGGTGCGGCCGTGGCGGAGCAGACCGTAGGTGACTGAGTCGAGCAGTGCCTCCCAGGACGCCTCGATGAGGTTGGCGTGCACCCCGACCGTCTCCCACGAGGTCTCACCGTCGGTGGTCTCGATGAGTACGCGCGTGACGGCGTCGGTGCCGTGCGCGGCGTCGACGATGCGGACGCGGTAGTCGATCAGCTCCAGCTTGGCCAGCTCGGGATAGGCGTGCGACAGGGCGGTGCGCAGGGCGTGGTCGAGCGCGTTGACGGGGCCGTTGCCCTCGCCGACCGCAACCAGCCGTTCGCCACCGGCGCGGACCTTGACGGTCGCCTCCGCAGCTGCCGAACCGTCGCCCTGAGCGTCGACGATCACCCGCCACGACTCGACGTCGAACAGGTTGGGTCGCGCCCCGTCGACCTCTTCGCGCAGCAGCAGCTCGAAGGACGCGTCCGCTGCCTCGAAGGTGTAGCCGCGCGACTCCATCTCCTTGACCCGCTTGGTGACGCGGGTCAGCAGGTCGTTGTCGCCGGCGAGGTCGAAGCCGAGCTCGCGGCCCTTGAGCTCGATGCTGGCGCGGCCGGCCATGTCGGAGACGAGCATGCGCATGTCGTTGCCGACCGACTCGGGCTCCTCGTGCTGGTAGAGACTCGGGTCGACCCGGATGGCGCTGGCGTGCAGCCCGGCCTTGTGGGCGAAGGCCGACGCCCCGACATAGGGCTGCCGGGAGTACGGCGCCACGTTCGCCAGCTCGCTCACTGCATGGGCGATGCGGGTGCTCTCACGCAGCCCACCTTCCGGCAGCACTCCGCGCCGACGCTTGAGCTCGAGGTTGGCCACCAACGTGATGAGGTCGGCGTTGCCGGTGCGCTCGCCGTAGCCGTTGAGCGTGCCCTGCACATGCGTCGCGCCTGCGTCGACAGCGGCGAGCGAGTTGGCGACAGCGCAGCCCGCGTCGTTGTGGCAGTGGATGCCCAGCCGCGAGCGACTCGACTCACGCACGGCGTTGACGACGTCGGCCACCTGGTCCGGCAGCCAGCCGCCGTTGGTGTCGCAGAGGACCGCGACATCGGCACCGGCCTCAGCCGCGGCCCGCAGCACCTCGACCGCGTAGCCGGGGTTGCTCCGATACCCGTCGAAGAAGTGCTCGGCGTCGAGGAACACCCGCTGACCCTCCCCGGTGAGGTGAGCCACCGTGTCGCGGACCATGGCAAGGTTCTCGTCCAAAGTTGTGCGCAGGGCGAGCTCGACGTGCCGGTCGTGGCTCTTGGCCACGAGGGTCACGACGGGCGCACCCGAGTCGCGCAGGGCGGCCACCATGGGGTCGTCGGCGGCCTGCACACCGGGTCGGCGGGTCGCGCCGAACGCGGCGAGCTGCGCGTGCTCGAGTGCCAGCTCGTGACGGGCCCGGGCGAAGAACTCGGTGTCCTTCGGGTTCGCGCCCGGCCAACCGCCCTCGATGAAGCCCACTCCGAGCTCATCGAGATGACGGGCGATCGCCAGCTTGTCGCCCACGGAGAGGGACAGGCCCTCCTGCTGGGCACCGTCGCGGAGGGTGGTGTCGTAGACGTGGAAGGCCTCGCGCGCGGCGGGCGTGCGCTCGGACTGCAGGTCGGTCATGACACTCTCCGTGGGACGCGACGGTGGATCTCGGCAAACAAAAAGACCCCCCGCGTTCGCGGGAGGTCTGCGCGCTGGCCGAGTCGGCTCGGCGGGCGCGCTAGTGCGTAATCAGGCGGTACGACATCGCGTCAACCGTGCCACGTCGTACCGCCTGGTGAAAGCCCCGTCTCACCATGCGGCGCGTAGGACGCCCGGGCACGGGCGTCGTACGCGCGCATGGCTCACCGCGGTGCTATTCGCCGGCCTGTCCGTCGTTGGCAGCGTCGGTGTAGACAGGCAGCGACTTCACCGCGTCCGGCGGAAGGGTGAGGCCGCCCTCGGTGCCCGGGTTCACGGCCAGCCACAGGTCGTCCGACGGCCAGTTGGCGCCGAGCGCAGCGGCCGGCACCGATACGGCGTCGTCGATGTCCGGGGCCGCCTCGTGCATCACGGACTCGGAGGTGAAGACCGGCACGTACGACGTGCCGTCCTGCTCGATGACCGGCAGCGACAGCGACCCCTCCGGGCCGCCACCTTCCTCACCGGCCTGGGGCACCATGACGTCGCTCGAGGCAACCGCCCGCAGGACGGCCTCGGTGTCACCCGACGCCATGCCGGCGGCGATGGCGGACTCGGTAGGGACGGATCCCCCCGATTGCGGGATGGTCATGACGATCCTCTCGGTGGAATACAGGGGTGGGCCGGCACGCGGCCGAGGCAGGGCACGCGCCCCACGACCGGACGCCCCTACCCCGGCCAGTACACCCAAACCCCGCCCGCTCACGCATCCCTAGAACGCGTGGTCACAGCGCGTGGTCTGACAACGCGGCTCAGGCGACCCGTTGCACCCATCCGTGCTGGTCAGGGGCGGTGCCCTGCTGGATGCCCAGCAGCGCCTCGCGAACCTTCATGGTCACCGCACCGGGTTGGCCGTCTGCGACCGTGAACGAGCCGTGCGTGTGCTTGACCTCGCCGACCGGGGTAACCACCGCCGCCGTACCGCAGGCGAAGACCTCGGTGAGGCTGCCGTCAGCGGCCCCGGCTTCCCAGTCCTCCGTGCTGATGCGTCCCTCGGAGACATCCAGACCCATGTCGCGCCCGAGCGTGAGGATGGAGTCGCGCGTGACGCCCGGCAGCAGGGTGCCGGTGAGCGACGGGGTCACCATCCGGCCGTCGGCGTAGACGAAGTAGAGGTTCATCCCGCCCATCTCCTCGACGTAGCGGTGCTCTATCGCGTCCAGCCACACCACCTGGTCGCAACCCTGCTCGGCGGCCTGCGCCTGGGCCACGAGGGAGGCGGCGTAGTTTCCGGCGCACTTGGCCTCGCCGGTGCCACCGGGCGCCGCCCGGGTGTACTCCGTCGAGAGCCAGACGGAGACCGGGCGCACGCCGCCGGTGAAGTAGGTGGCGGCAGGTGAGGCAAAGAGCAGGAAGAGATAGCCGCGCGACGGCCGTACGCCGAGGAACGGGTCGGTCGCGAACTCCAGCGGCCGCAGGTAGAGCGACTCCCCCGGCTGCGTGGGCACCCAGTCCCGATCGGCTCGGACCAGCTCGCGCACCGCGTCGAGGAACAGCCCCGTCGGCACCTCGGCCATCGCGAGCCGGCGGGCCGAGCGCTGGAAACGCTCGGCGTTCTGCTCCGGCCGGAAGAGGGCTACGCCGCCGTCGGGCTGGTGGTAGGCCTTGAGGCCCTCGAAGATCGACTGACCGTAGTGCAGCGCCGAGGTCGCAGGGTCCAACGTCAGCGGCTCGTACGCACCGAGCCGGGCGTCGTGCCAGCCGCGGTCGGGCAGGTAGCGCGCGGTGACCATGTGGTCGGTGAATACCTGACCGAATCCCGGGTCGCGCAGCAGGCGGCCGCGCTCTTCCGCGGAACGGGGCGAGCTCGACGGCGCGAGCTCGATGGTCAGGTCAGTCGTCATGCTCCGAGATTAACGGGCCAGCGCCTCGGGTTCGGCACAGGATCGACAATCGCGATCGTCACAGCCGGGCGCAGATCGCCTCGCCCACGTCGCGGGTGCTGCGGGTGGCCGATCCACGCTGGGCAAGGTCCGCCGCCACGGCCGCTTCCACGCGCGCCGCCGCGTCGCCGTACCCCAGGTGGTCCAGCAGCAGGGCCGCCGAGAGGATTGCGGCCGTGGGGTCGGCCACCCCCTGGCCCGCGATGTCGGGTGCGGACCCGTGCACCGGCTCGAACATGGAGGGGTGGCGGCCGCTGACGTCGAGGTTTCCGCTTGCCGCGAGCCCGATGCCACCGGTGACTGCCGCGGCGAGGTCCGTGAGGATGTCGCCGAACAGGTTGTCCGTGACGATGACATCGAACCGTTCGGGCGCGCTGGCCATGACCATGGTCGCGGCGTCGACGTGCAGGTAGTCGGTCGTCACGTCGGGGAAGTCCTCGGCGACGGCCGCGAAGGTGCGTGCCCACAGACCGCCGGCGTGCACCAGCACGTTGGTCTTGTGCACCAGCGTCAGGTGGCCACGTGGGCGGGCCTGGGCGCGCGCGAACGCGTCGCGCACGACCCGCTCGACGCCGTACGACGTGTTGACGCTGACCTCGGTGGCGATCTCCTGCGGGGTGCCCTGCCGTACGACGCCACCGTTGCCCGCGTAGAGGCCTTCCGTGCCCTCGCGGACGACCACGAAGTCGATGGCGGTCGAGTCGGCGTCGTGCCTCGCCAGCGTCGACGCCACTCCGGGGTAGAGGCGGGCGGGCCGCAGGTTGACGTGATGGTCGAAGGCGAACCGCAGCTTGAGCAGCAGCCCCCGCTCGAGGACACCACTGGGCACCGACGGGTCGCCGACCGCGCCGAGCAGGATCGCGTCGTGCCCTCGCAGCCCCTCGAGCACTGCGTCAGGCAGTGTCTCCCCGGTTGCATGCCAGCGGCGGGCGCCCAGGTCGTAGTCGGTGGCCTCGACCTTCACACCCTCGGACCCGAGCGCGAGCTCCAACGCGCGCAAGCCCTCCGCGGTGACCTCGGGGCCGATGCCGTCCCCGGCCACCACGGCGATGTTCACGACCGACTGCTGCTGTGCCATGCCTGCGACCCTAGGAGGCCCTGCCGGTGACCGGCCAGTCGGTCTCAGCGTGCGAACCCTCAGCTGCTGGTGGCGGCCGGGCGGACCTCGCGGCGCTCGCTAGTCGGTGAGGTCGACCTGCCGCGCGGTCGCCGCCCCGATCGCGGTCACGATCTCGTCCAGCACCGGGTGCGGGATGGCGGAGTCGACCGTCATGGCGACGAGGGCGTGTCCGCCCTTGCGGTCGCGGCTCACCTGCATGCCGGCGATGTTCACCGACGCATCGCCCAGGATGCGCCCGACGGTGCCGACGATGCCGGGACGGTCGTCGTAGCGGAACACCGCCATGTGCTCGCTGAGCACCACCTCGATGTCGAAGCCGTCGATCTCGACCAGCTTCTCCACGTGGCGCGGACCGGAGAGGGTGCCGGACAGAGAGACCTGCGACCCGTCGGGCATCGTGCCGCGCACGGTGATCAGGTTGCGGTAGTCCGGCGATTCCGGATCGGTGGTGAGGCGGACTCCGACCCCGCGGTCGCTCGCCAGCACCGGCGCGTTGACGTAGGAGACCGACTCCTCGACGACGTCGGCGAACATGCCCTTGAGCACGGCCAGCTCGAGGACGCGGACATCCTGCGAGGCGATCTCACCGCGTACCTCGACGTCCAGCTGCGACGGCACGGTCCCGGCCAGGGCGGTGAAGAAGCGGCCGAGGTGCTCGGCAAGGGGGATGCCGGGGCGGACGTCCTCGTGAATGACGCCACCCTGCACGTTGACGGCGTCGGGGACGAGCTCGCCGGCGAGCGCGAGGCGCACCGACCTGGCGACAGCGACACCCGCCTTCTCCTGGGCCTCGTCTGTGCTGGCTCCCAGATGCGGGGTCGCGACGACCGACTCGAACTCGAACAGCGGTGAGTCGGTGCACGGCTCGGTGGCGAAGACGTCGATGCCCGCCGCCGCGACGCGGCCCTCCTTCAGCGCGAGGTAGAGCGCGTGCTCGTCGACGATGCCACCCCGGGCGGCATTGACGAGGATCAACGACGGCTTGACCGTGGCCAGCTGGTCGTCGCTGATGAGCCCCACGGTCTCGGGCGTCTTGGGCAGGTGCACCGAGATCACGTCGCTGGACCGCAGCAGCTCCTCGAGCGACACCAGCCGCACACCCATCTGGGCGGCCCGCCCGGCGGCGACGTACGGGTCAAAGGCGATGACCTGCATGCCGAAGGCGGAGAGCCGCTGCGCAACCAGCGCGCCGATGCGACCGAGGCCGACGATCCCGGCGGTCTTCTCGTAGAGCTCGACTCCGGAGTACTTGCTGCGCTTCCACTCGCCTGCCTTGAGCGCGCTGCTCGCCGGCGCGATGTTGCGGGCGGCGGCGAGCAGCAGGCCGATGGCCAGCTCGGCGGCGCTCACGATGTTCGACTGCGGGGCGTTGACGACCATGACCCCGGCCTGGGTGGCGGCTCGGACGTCGACGTTGTCGAGCCCGACCCCCGCGCGGGCGACGACCTTCAGCCGGCGGGCCGCCGCAAAGACCTCGGCGTCCACCTTGGTCGCGCTGCGCACCAGGATCGCATCGACGTCAGCGACTGCCGGCAGCAACGCCGACCGGTCGGCGCCGTCGCAGTGGCGCACCTCGAAGTCGGGGCCGAGGGCCTCGATCGTCGCGGGGGACAGCTCTTCGGCGATCAGGACGACGGGCTTGCTCACGGAGACGGGGTCCTTCGCGGCGGACGGCAGCGGACCCGAACAGCGTAGTCCGGCCTTGTGAACGGGTTCACGAAAGTCTCGCCACCTGGAAGCGGCTCGGGCCGGCGGCACAACCGCCCCGGGGCTAGCCGCGCTCAGTGCTGCTCAGGTCCCCCGGGCCTGTCGTGCGTGCCGTCGGCCTGCTCGGGCGGCGGTGGCGGCGTGAGCGGGTTCAGGCGCATCCACACCAGGAAGACGACGCCGAGGGCGAGCATGCCCAGACCGGTCCACAGGTTGATGTCGATGCCGGCGGCCTGCTTGCGCGCGGCGTCCCCGTCGAACAGGCCTGCTGCCGTCACGGCCACGCCGTACAGCACGAAGAGGCCACCGATGATGCGCCGGATGTCGAACAGCCGCGCTGCCGAGGCGTCGGCCCCGGCAGTGTCGTCGGTCTGGGGCGCGGAGGTGTCGTCCATGAGGAGCTCCCGTCAGCCGGTGGTCACGCGAAGGGGATGTAGAGCGCCAGCGAGAGGGCGAGGGCACCCAGCCCCAGGGTGACCGGCGAGCGCCACCAGGCCTTGTCCTCGCGCGTGACCACGCCGTGGTCGACCTTGGTGCCGTAGACCAGGCCCTCGAGCTCGGACGCCGGTTTGGGGGCGGTCATGAGGCTCACCACCACGCTCACGAGTGCGTCGACGGCGAAGGCGATCACGGCTCCCCAGAAGCTTGCCGTCAGCGCGGAGCCGAAGGTGAACAGCAGCGGCTTGTCGAGGCCGAAGGCATCGACACCGCTCTCGGAGGTGACGAAGACGAACGCCGCCGCGAGCGTTCCCGACACGAGACCGGCGATGCCTGCGGCAGCGGTCATCCGGCGCCAGAACATGGCGATGATGAACGTCGCGAACAGTGGTGCGTTGAAGATGGAGAACAGCGCCTGGATGTAGTTCATGATGTTGCTGTATCCAGCGGCGATGAACGCCGTGCCGACACCGATGACCACTCCCGCGACCGTGACGATGCGTCCGACGCGCAGGTAGTACTCGTCGGGCCGGTCCTTCTTGACGTAGTCCTGCCACAGGTCATAGGTGAAGACCGTGTTGAAGCTGGACACGTTCGCGGCCATACCGGCCATGAAGGCCGCGAGGAGACCCGTGACCGCAATGCCGAGGACGCCGTTGGGCAGGTACTTGTCGATCAGCAACGGGATCGCGTTGTTGTACTGGAAGTCACCCGACTTGGCGCCCAGCTTGGGGAACTCCACCAGGGCAATGAGGCCGGGGATCACCGTCACGGCGGGAATGAGGATCTTGGGGTAGGCCGCGATGATCGGCGTACGTCGTGCGGCGGACATGTCCTTGGCCGACAGCGCTCGCTGCACCTCGGCGAAGTTGGTGGTCCAGTAGCCGAAGGACAGGACGAAGCCGAGGCCCAGCACGATCGCGATCCAGTTGGCGCCCATCGGGCTGGACACGTCACCGATGCCGGTGCCGCCCCACGCGGAGAGGAAGCCCTCGCCGCCCTTCTTGTTCGCGGTGACCTTGTCGACCAGCCCTCCCCAGCCTCCGTTGGACGCGAGGCCCACGATGACCAGCGGGACGAGCCCGGCGAGGATGAGGAAGAACTGCAGGACCTCGTTGTAGATGGCCGAGGACAGGCCGCCAAGGGTGATGTAGGCCAGCACGAACGTGGCGGCGACGATGATGGCCAGCCAGATCGGCCAGCCCAGCAGCGCCTCGATCACGATGGCCAGGGCGTAGAGGTTGACGCCGGCAATGAGCACCGAAGCCACCGCGAACGTGATGGCGTTGAAGACGTGAGCCCGGTTGTCGAACCTGAGGCGCAGGTACTCGGGGACGCTGCGGACCTTGGAGCCGTAGTAGAACGGCATCATCACGATGCCCAGGAACACCATCGCCGGGACCGCGCCGATCCAGTAGAAGTGCACCGTGGCGACGCCGTACTGCGCGCCGTTGGCCGCCATGCCCAGGATCTCGATGGCCCCGAGGTTGGCGGCGACGAACGCGAGACCGGTCACCCACGCGGGCAGCGATCGGCCGGAGAGGAAGAAGTCGAGGCTCGTCCTGATGCTTCGCCGCGCGGCGAAGCCGATGCCCAGCACCACCAGGAAGTAGACCCCGAGGATGGAGTAGTCGAGCCAGTCCATGTTCAGACGCAGGCCGTCCATGTCCACCTCGAGGGTCGCGGGTCGGGGCGTTGAGTTCTTTGCTCAGCCCGCAACCCCGCAAAACCCCCTCAGCCCATGCAGCACTCGGGTCAGACGACGCCGGCCTCGCGCAGCCGCATGCACTCGGCCGCATCGACCCCGAGGAGCTCCGCGAGCACCTCGTCGGTGTGCTGGCCGAGTTCCGGCCCGACCCAGCGAGCGCTGCCTGGGAAGTTCTCCATCTTCGGCACGACACCTGGAAAGGTGACCTGACGGACATCTCCCGCCTCGAGCTCCACGTCCTGTCGGAGCAGCATGCCGCGGGCCGCGTAGTGAGGGTCCTTGAGGATGTCCGCCGCAGCGTAGATCGGCCCGACGGGAACCCCTGCCTGCTCGAGCACATGGACCGCCGAGTCGAGGTCGTGCTCGCGCGTCCAGGCGCTGATCGCGTCGTCGATGATCTCGCGGTGTGCCACCCGCCCGGCATTCTCGGCGTACGTCGGGTGCGCCGCCAGGTCCGGGCGCCCGATCGCGAGCATCAGTCGCCGGAAGATGGCGTCGCCGTTTCCTCCGACAACGACCCAGGTGCCGCCACGGCAGGGATAGGTGCTCGAGGGCACGATGCCGGGCAAGGCCGCACCGGCGCGTTCTCGGACCACACCATGGGCATCGTGCTCGGGCAGGAGGTCCTCCATGAGACCGAAGACCGCCTCGTAGAGCGCGACATCGACGGTCTCCGGCTGCGGCTGGTCGCCCTCGCGCAGCGACCGCTCGCGCTTGAGCAGTGCCACCAGCGCACCGAACGCGGCGTACAGCCCGGCCACCGAGTCCCCGAGGCTGACGCCGACGCGGGTCGGTGGCCGGTCCGGGTCGCCGGTGAGGTTGCGCAGCCCGCCCATCGCCTCAGCGACACTGCCGAAACCGGGTCGGTCGCGGTAGGGGCCCGACTGCCCGTAGCCGCTGATCCGCACCAGGACGAGGTCGGGTCGGACCCGGCGCAGTACGTCGGTTCCGAGCCCCCACCGCTCCAGCGTCCCTGGCCGGAAGTTCTCCAGTACGACGTCGCTGCATCTCACGAGTCCCAGCGCCAGCTCGCGGCCCTCCGGCGTCCGAAGATCGAGGGTGACCGATTTCTTGTTGCGTCCGATCGTGCGAAAGAGAAGTGAGGTGCCGCCGTCGACAAGTCGCCAGCTGCGCAGCTCGTCACCGTGCTCGGGGCGCTCGATCTTGATGACCTCCGCCCCGAAGTCGGCGAGCAGGCGACCGGCCGACGGCGCAGCGATGAAGCTGCCCAGCTCGAGCACCCGGAACCCCGAGAGGGGTCCCACTGACTCACCGCTCATCGCTTGAGGAACTTGTTGGTGTAGGTCTTGGCCACGTCGACATCGGCTTGCTTGATCTCGGGCTGGCTCTGGGCGAGCACGTCGCGCACCGCCTCCGCACCGGCCTTGTCGAGCTCACCGGTCGGGTTGAACGTGTCCTTCATGGCGGCGATGGCTCGGACGTACAGCTCCGGGGCCTCCCCGGAGAACTGCGGCGGCATCTTCGCCGCGATCTGCTCGGCGGAGTGCGACTGCACCCACGCCAAGGTGCGCTGCATCGCCCGAGCGAGCTTCCGCGCGGTGTCCGGGTTGTTCTCGAGCCAGGCTTGCGCGGCGTAGAGGACCGCGGCTGGGTAGGTGGAGGTGCCGTAGGCCTGCTCGACGCCCTGCTTGGTCCGGGTGTCGCTGAGAACTGTGAGCTTGCCGGCGCGCTTCTCCAACTGTGAGTAGGCCGGCTCGAGCAGAACCGCTGCGTCGACCTGCCCTTGCTCCATCGCGCCGACCGCCGTGGCGTCGGCACCGATCGCCTGTACGGCGGCCGCATCCGTGGCGAGCCCGTTCTTGGCGAGCATGTGCTTGAGGAAGAAGTCGGTCGAGGAACCCGGGGAGGTCACGCCCACCGTCTTGCCTTTGAGGTCGGCGACGCTGTGGATCTGGTCCTCGGCCTTGGGTGAGACGGCAAGGACCAGGGCCGGGTAACGCAGGATGTTGACGAACGCCACGACCGGTTGCTGCTTGGCCGCCATCTGGACGGTGTGGTCGTAGTAGCCGGAGGTTACGTCGGTGCTGCCGCCGAGCATGGCCTCCAACGCCTTGGAGCCGGCCTGCAGGTCCTGCAGCTCGACGTCCACGCCCTCGTCCCTGTAGTAGCCGAGCTCCTTGGCCAGGGTCGTGGGCAGGTAGGCGAGTAGCGGCTGACCACCCACGCCGATGCGGACCTTCGCGGTCTTGCCCGGGGCGGCCTGCCGGCTCCCGGGCTTGTCGGCGCAGGCACTGAGTGCCAGTGCAGCAACCAATGCGACGGCGCTCAGGCGCGCCCAGGTGAAGGGGCGCGAACGTTTCGTGGCTTGCATCGTCAACTCCGTTCGGTGGGCCGTGCGGGATCAGGCGACGTCGGTGCGTCCGCTGTCCGGCCGCCACCTCAGCAGGCGTCGCTCCACCCGGTTGACGAGCAGCTCGACGAGCAGGACAACGACGGACAGCACGACGATGCCCGCGAAGACACCGGTGGTGTCGAACGTGCCTTCGGCCTGCGCGATGACATAGCCGATACCTTTGGCGGAACCGAGATACTCCCCCACGACGGCGCCGACGATGGCGAAGCCCACGCTGACGTGCAGGCTGGAGAAGATCCAGGTGAGGGCGCTCGGCAGGAAGACGTGTCGGATCAGCTGGCTCTCGCTTGCCCCGAGCATGCGGGTGTTGTCCACGAGGACCCGGCTCACCTCGCGGACGCCCTGGTAGGTGTTGAAGAACACGACGAAGAACACGAGCGTCACGCCGAACGCGACTTTCGACCAGATGCCCAAGCCGAACCAGAGCAGGAACACCGGCGCGAGGACGACTCGCGGGACCGCGTTGAGGATCTTGATGTAGGGGTCGAGCACGGCGGCGAGCAGCCGGACCCGGGCCAGCAGAAAGCCGACGAAGAGGCCGAGGGCCGCGCCGATGACGAGCGCGAGGAACGTCTCCTGCAGCGTGACCGCCAGGTCGTCGTAGATCACGCCCGTGGTCAGCCACTCCCATACGCGGACAGCGACCCGGCTGGGCTGGCTGAAGAAGAACGTGTCGAGCACGCCGACTTGGGTCAGCAGCTGCCAGCCGGCGATCGCTCCGACCCCGAGGGCCAGCTGCAAGCCCAGGACCAGCGGCGAGACCCGGAGCCACGCGCGGCCCGCCGACTTCTTGACGGACGGATCGGGCGCCGGGGGGCGGACCGGCGGCTCCGTCGGTGTGACCCGGTCGTCGACAGCGGCCCCGTCCTTTGTGCTAGCCGGCTTGGAGCGTGCGAGCGCGTCGCTCATAGCTCTTCATCACCTCGTTGCGCAGGTCGGACCAGATGCGGCGGTAGATGTCGTTGAACTCCGGGGAGTTACGGATGTCCATCAGGTCGCGCGGGCGGGGCAGGTCGACGGGATAGCCGCCGACGACCTCGCTATCGGGACCGGCGGACAGCAGGACGACCTCGTCGGACAGGGAGATCGCCTCGTCCAGGTCGTGCGTCACGAAGATCACGGTCTTCTCGGAGCCGGTCCACAGGGTGAGCAGCTCGTTCTCCATCAGCTGCCGGGTCTGCACGTCCAGGGCGCTGAAGGGCTCATCCATAAGCAGGATGTCCGGGTCGACGATCCAGGTCTGCGCCACTGCCGCCCGCTTGCGCATGCCGCCCGACAGCTGATGAGGGTAGGCGGCGGCGAAGGCCCCCAGGCCGACCCGCTCCAGCCACGCCCGTCCCTGCTCCGCCCGCTCATCAGCGGGCACCTTGCGGATGCGCAGACCGAGCGTCACGTTGTCCAGCACCGACCGCCAGGGCAGCAGCGCGTCTTGCTGGAACATGTACGACGCCCGCCGGTTCAGGCCCTGCAGCGGCTCGCCGTAGACGTGGACCGTTCCCTCGCTGGGTGGCATGAGTCCGGCGGCAGCGTTGAGCAACGTCGACTTCCCGCAGCCGGTCGGCCCGACAACGGAGACGAACCGTCCGGGTGCCACCGCGAGGTCGATGTCCCGCACGGCGGTGTACGCCTCGCCGGTGGCGGTCGGAAATCGCTTGGTCATGCCGCTCAGCTGCACGGCGTAGGGCTGCTCAGGCACTGATCTCTCCCTTTCTGGCCTGCCCCAGCCGGCGGGACAGCTCTTCGGCGGCCCCGACGACGCGCGCCGCCACGGTGGGCGTGCGGTCGTGCGGGAAGCGCTGGATCGGACAGACGATGCCGACGACTGCCGCCAGGGCGTCGGAGCGGTCGAAGACCGGAGCGCTCAGCGAGGCGGCACCCAGCGAACGCTCCTCGAAGGAGACGGCGTAGCCGTCGCGGCGCGTGGCGTCGACCGCCTGCTGGAGGTCGGTCGCGTCCGTGAGCGTGTGCGGCGTGTACGGCGCCGATGCCGGGGTCACCTCGCGCGCGGCCTGCACATCATGGGCCAGGAAGACACGGCCGGCCGAGCCGGCGCGCAGCGGCAGCACCTGCCCGACGCGCAAGATGTGCACCACGGCGTGCGGGGTCTCCACCACGGCGATGCAGATGTGCTGATCACCATCACGCACGTAGAGCGCCGCGCTCTCGCTGGTGGCATCACGCAGCGCGGTCAGCACCGGAGTGGCGATCGCCACCAGGTCGAGGCCCGCCATCGCCGTGTTCGCCCAGCGCATCAGCGCCACCCCGGGGCGGTAGCCGTCACCGACCCGGTCGAGGAAGCCCTCCCGCGCCAACGTCTGGAGCAGCCGCAGCGATGTGCTGGCCGGCAGGCCGGTCCGCCGTTGCACCTCGCCCGCGGTGAGGGTCGGGCGGTCCGGGGTGAACGCATCGAGCACCTGGCGCGCCTTCCGGAGCACGAGCACCGGCTTGCCGCCGCGGGCTGGCTCGGACGTCTGCGCGGACACCGCTTCGCCTCCAGGTCCACATCGTGGATGGGGCCACCACAATGCAGACAAGGTAGGCAGCGAAATCGCCCGAAGTCAATGCATATGCCCGATTTGCTCCCGTGCTCGGGACAGGTCCTTCGGGCCGGACCTCACGTCAGGCAGGACCGATCAGGTCGCGTCGTCGAGCCAGCTCATCATCGGACGCAGCTGACGACCGGTCACCTCGATCGGGTGGTCGGTGTTCTCCCGGTACAGGCGCTTGTGGTTGGGCAGCCCGGCGTCGTACTCGGCCATCCACTCGGTCGCGAACGTGCCGTCGGTGATCTCCCCCAGGATCTTGCGCATCTCCTTCTTCGTCTCGTCGGTGACCAGACGGGGGCCGCGCGTGTAGCCGCCGTACTCCGCCGTCTCCGAGACCGACCAGTACATCTTCGACAGGCCGCCCTCGTACATCAGGTCGACGATGAGCTTCATCTCGTGCAGGCACTCGAAGTAGGCGACCTCGGGCTGGTAGCCCGCCTCGACGAGCGTGTCGAACCCGGCCTTGATCAGCTCGGAGACACCGCCGCACAGGACGGTCTGCTCGCCGAACAGGTCGGTCTCGGTCTCCTCGGTGAACGTGGTCTTGATGGCTCCGGCCCGGGTGCCGCCGATGCCCTTGGCGTAGGACTTCACGAGGTCCCAGGCGTTGCCGCTCGCGTCCTGCTCGACCGCGATGAGCACGGGGACGCCGCGGCCGTCGACGAACTGGCGGCGGACCAGGTGGCCGGGACCCTTGGGGGCGACCATCGCGACGTCGACACCCGCCGGCGGCTTGATGAGGTCGTAGCGGATGTTCAGGCCGTGCCCGAAGAAGAGGGCGTCGCCCTCGACGAGGTTGGGCTCGATCGAGTCGGCGTAGAGCTTGCGCTGCGCCGGGTCCGGCGCGAGCACCATGATGAGGTCTGCCTCCTCGCAGGCTTCGAACGGCGTGACGACGCGCAGCCCCTCCGCGTCCGCTCGCTCCCGGCTCTTGGACCCCTCGGGCAGCCCGACGCGGACGTCCACGCCCGAGTCGCGCAGCGACAGGGCGTGCGCGTGTCCCTGGCTGCCGTAGCCGAGGACGGCCACGTTGCGTCCCTGGATGATGGACAGGTCGGCATCGTCGTCGTAGAACAGCTCGGCCACGGTTGGTTCTCCTCCAGCAGTCGGTGGTGCGGGGTTACAGGCAGGACGGTCGGGTGGGACGGACAGGTCAGGCGGGCCGGTTGGCGGACCGCAGGCTTCGGTCGGTGATGGATCGGGCACCCCGGCCGAGGGCAACCATGCCGGACTGCACGAGCTCGCGGATCCCGTAGGGCTCGAGCACCCGCAGCAACGCGTCGAGCTTGTCGACGTTGCCGGTCGCCTCGATGGTCACGGCGTCCGGCGCGACGTCGACCACCTTGGCGCGGAACAGCTGCACGGTCTCGAGGATGTGTGACCGGCTCTGCGGGTCGGCAGCAACCTTGACGAGGATCAGCTCGCGCTGCACCGAGATCGCCGGGTCGAGCTCGACGATCTTGATGACCTCGACCAGCTTGTTGAGCTGCTTGGTCACCTGCTCGAGGGGCAGCTCCTCGACGTTGACGACGATGGTCATCCGCGAGACGTCGCTGTGCTCGGTCGGACCCACCGCGAGCGAGTCGATGTTGAACCCGCGGCGCGAGAAGAGCCCCGCGATGCGGGCGAGGACACCGGGCTGGTTCTCCACCAGCACGGAAAGCGTGTGGCGACTCATATGGGGCCCCCGGGGGATCGTGAGGAACGAGCGAGTTCTTGGGGATACGGCATCTACTCGTCACCGTCCCATCGGGGCGCCATGTCTCGGGCGACCTGAATCTTGTCGTTGCTGGTCCCGGCGGGCACCATCGGCCACACCATCGCGTCCTGATGGACGGTGAAGTCCACCACCACCGGCCGGTCGTTGATCTCCATCGCCTTCTCGATCGTCGCGTCGACGTCCTCAGCCTTCTCGCAGCGCAGCCCGATGCAGCCATAGGCCTCCGCGAGCTTGACGAAGTCCGGCACGCGCTCGACGACGCTCGTGGCACCGACCGCCCCCCGGCCGGAGCCGCCGAGATCGGTGTTGCTGTAGCGCTCGTTGTAGAACAGCGACTGCCACTGGCGCACCATGCCGAGGTGGCCGTTGTTGATGATCGCCACCTTGATCGGGATGTTGTTGATGGTGCAGGTGGCGAGCTCCTGGTTGGTCATCTGGAAGCAGCCGTCGCCGTCGATGGCCCACACCGTCGCGTCCGGTCGACCGGCCTTGGCGCCCATCGCGGCCGGTACGGCGTAGCCCATCGTTCCCAGGCCGCCCGAGTTCAGCCAGGTGCCGGGGTTCTCGTAGGAGATGTACTGCGCCGCCCACATCTGGTGCTGCCCCACGCCCGCGACGTAGACCGCCTCCGGCCCGGCGATCTGGCCGAGCCGCTCGATGACGTACTGGGGCGCCAACGACCCGTCGGTCGGCTTGTCGTATCCCAGCGGATAGGTGGCCATCCAGTTGTTGATCTGCGCCCACCAGCCCTCGTAGTCGCCACGTCGGCCGGCGTCGTACTCGCCCTGCAGCGCCAGGATCAGGTCCGCGATGA
Organism: Actinomycetota bacterium; assembly: GCA_030841025.1. Taxonomy (GTDB): domain Bacteria; phylum Actinomycetota; class Actinomycetes; order JACCUZ01; family JACCUZ01; genus BP-173. The sequence goes on along the minus strand of JAVEDJ010000364.1, from coordinate 12,009 downwards.
CCTCGCGACAGTCACCGACGATCGGCACGTCGGCCGTGCGGTTCTTCGAGATCTCGGCCGGGTCGATGTCGGCGTGCACGACCTTCGCCCCCGGCGCGAACGTCGAGAGCTGGCCCGTCACCCGGTCGTCGAAGCGGGCGCCGAGGCTGATCAGCAGGTCCGACTTCTGCAACGCGGTGACCGCGGACACCGTCCCGTGCATGCCGGGCATGCCCAGGTGCTGGGGGTGGCTGTCCGGGAAGGCACCACGCGCCATCAGCGTCGTGACGACCGGCAGTCCGGTGAGCTCGGCCAGAGTGCGCAGCTCGGCCCAGGCCCGTGACTTCAGGACACCACCGCCGACGTACAGCACCGGGCGGCTGGACTCGACGATCAGCCGTGCCGCCTCGCGCACCTGCTTGGCGTGCGGCCGAGCCACGGGGCGGTAGCCGCGAAGATCCACCGATGCCGGCCAGGCGAACGTCGTCGCTGCCTGCAGCGCGTCCTTGGACACGTCGACGAGCACCGGGCCGGGGCGGCCGGTCGACGCGATGTGGAACGCCTCCGCGACCACGCGTGGGATCTCGTTGGGATCGGTCACCAGGTAGTTGTGCTTGGTGATGGGCATCGTGATGCCGCGGATGTCCGCCTCCTGGAAGGCGTCCGTGCCGATGGACGCGCTCGGCACCTGTCCGGTGATGGCGACCATCGGCACCGAGTCCATGTAGGCGTCAGCGATGGGGGTGACGAGGTTGGTCGCCCCCGGGCCGCTGGTCGCCATGCAGACGCCCACCCGACCGGTCGCCGTGGCATAGCCCTCCGCGGCGTGCCCCGCGCCCTGCTCGTGCCGCACCAGGATGTGCCGGATCCGGCTCGAGTCCATCAGCGGGTCGTACAGCGGGAGGATCGCGCCGCCGGGGATGCCGAAGACCGTGTCGACGCCGGCAGCCTCGAGCGAGCGGACCAGGCTCTGTGCTCCGGTGATCTGCTCCGTCATGTCGTCCAGTCCTTCTGCTCTGTCGTGTCGGTCGTCCGGCTCGGAAATGAAAAACCCCCCGGCCCGTGGTGGGCAACGAGGGGTGCGCGCTCGGCGGTGGTCAGCCGGCGCGCAAGCCAAGTACGACGATGCGGGTGCGCATGGGTTCATGCTGGCCCGCCCGCCGCTCGGTGTCAACGCGTGGGCACGACGTCTCAGCATGCGGCAGGAACCTCCACCAGGCCGGGCGGCGGGCCGCGTTCGCCCGTTTGCAGCATCCCCCCGCCACTCCCCAGAGCCGAGTAAAGAAAGGGTCAAGCACAATCCGGTGGTCGGGGGGCCCAGGTGGACGAGCGAGGAAACGACGGCAGGCGCTGGGCAGCACGCCCGACGCTTGCCCGTGGCCTGCGTGCGACGGTGTTCCTGTCGCCGGTGGTCGCGTCTGTGGGGGTGTCGTGGCTCGTCCACCTGGGGCTCGGCCCTGCGAGCGGACGTGCGCAGCTGGCGTGGCATCTCGCCGCGCTCCTCGCGGTGTCGACCCTGACCCTCGTCGCGGTCGACCGCGTAATGCGGCGGGCGCTGCCCCTCGTCACGTTGCTCGAGCTCACCATGCTCTTTCCCGACCGTGCGCCGTCGCGGCTGAAGGTTGCTCGCGACGCGATCCGCACGAGGCCGATCGAGGAGCAGCTCGCCCGCGTTCGAGACGCTGGTGCCGATCCTGCGGTCGCGGCACGCGAGATCCTCGCGCTCGTGGCGGCGCTCAGGGCGCACGACCGTCCCACTCGGGGGCACGCCGAGCGGGTCCGCATGTTCACCGACCTTGTCGCCGAGGCCATGAAGCTCCCGGAGCGCGACCGCGACCTGCTCCGCTGGGCCGCGATCCTGCACGACATCGGGAAGCTGCGCGTGCCCCCGGCGATCCTCAACAAGCCCGGCAAGCCGACGGAAGAAGAGTGGGCGGTGCTGCGCGCCCACCCGGCGCACGGTGCCGAGATGGCCGGTGCCCTCCTCCCGTGGCTCGGCGAGTGGGGCGATGTCATCGCCCAGCACCACGAGAGGTACGACGGCACCGGCTACCCCGCCGGGTTGGCCGGCCGTGAGATCAGCCTCGGCGGCCGCATCGTGGCGGTCGCCGACGCTTACGACGTGATGACCGCCGCCCGGGCCTACAAGCGACCTGTCTCGCGAGCCGCCGCCAACGCAGAGCTGGTGAAGTGGTCCGGTCGACAGTTCGACCCGGTCGTCGTACGCGCGATGGTCGGACTCTCGGCGCCGCGGTTGCGCCGTGCCCAGGGGCTGATCGCCTGGCTCAGCGACATCCCGATCGTGGCGTCGGGTGCGGTGCCGGCGACGACCTTGGCCCGCGTGGTCGGCGCGGGCGCGCTCGCCACCGGGGCAGCCACCGGGGTCGCCGTGCCGGTGACGGCCGCGGCGACTCCTGCCCCCGACACCACGCAGGTGGCCAGCACGTCCGTGGCCGGTGACCGGACCGGACCAGTAAGCAGCTCGCCCGTCACGGCAGAACCGTCCGCCAGGGGCGCCGTGCCGCGACCGCGCACCGCCCCGACACGGGCACCGGCAGCAGTGGCGGCGGCCGACACCGTCACGGCTACGGTGCCGGCCCCCCGCACGGGAACGGTCGTGGCGGCTGGCGAGGCGGACCCGGCGCCGCCTGCAGCCGAGGCACCGACGACGCCGGTCCAGCACTCCCCCACCCCAGTGGCGACGGTGCGGGCCGCCCCTTCCGCTGCCCCGGCCACCAGCAGCAAGCCGACTCCGGCCGTCGCGCCGAGCCCGGGCACGACGTCCGACCCCGCGCCGGTGGCCACGAGCGTCGCCGGAACCGTGGGCACCGTCACCTCGACGGTGACCGACACCGTCGGCGCCGTGACCGGCACGGTGAGCTCCGCTGTGCCGGTCACGAAGCCGGTCACCGGCGTGGTCACCGGCGTGACGGGCGCCGTCACCGGCGTGACCGGGACCGTCACCGGAACCGTCACGGGGACACTCGGTGGCCTGCTCGGCGGCGGGAGCGGCAAGAGCGGCCCGTCGGAGAACCATGGACCGCCGGAGTGACACGAGGCCTGACGACGACCAGCCCTGCGGCGTCCTGGCAGGCGACTCAGCCGCAGACGGCGCCGTTCGCCGCAGAGCCGACCAGCTTGACGTACTTGGCGAGCACGCCGCTGGTGTAGCGCGGCGGCAGCGGCTGCCACGCCGCACGGCGTCGCTGCAGCTCGTCGTCATCCACCAGGAGGTCGAGGGTCTTGGAGCTGACGTCCAGGCGGATGCGATCGCCGTCCTGCACCAGTGCGACGGGCCCGCCGTCGGCGGCCTCGGGCGCCACGTGGCCGACGCACAGACCCGTCGTACCGCCGGAGAACCGGCCGTCGGTGAGCAGCAGCACATCCTTGCCGAGACCGGCACCCTTGATGGCGCCCGTGATCGCGAGCATCTCGCGCATCCCCGGACCGCCCTTGGGTCCCTCGTAGCGGATGACGACGACGTCGCCGGCGGTGATGGTCCCGTCCTCCAGGGCATCCATGGCGGCGCGTTCGCGGTCGAAGACCCGAGCCGTGCCCTCGAAGACGTCGGCGTCGAAGCCCGCGCTCTTCACCACCGCACCATCGGGGGCGAGCGAGCCGCGCAGGATGGTCAGGCCGCCCGTCCGGTGAATAGGCTCGTGCAGGGCGCGGAGCACCTTGCCGTCGACGTCGGGCGGCGCGATGTCGGCCAGGTTCTCGGCCAGCGTCCGGCCGGTGACGGTCAACACGTCGCCGTGCATCAGGTCGGCGTCCAGCAGCGCCCGCATCACGACGGGCACGCCGCCCACCCGGTCGATGTCGGTCATGACGTACTGCCCGAACGGCTTGACGTCGGCCAGGTGCGGAACCTTCGAACCGATGCGGTTGAAGTCGTCGAGGCTGAGCTCGACCTCCGCCTCCCGGGCGATCGCCAGCAGGTGCAGCACGGCGTTGGTCGAACCGCCGAAGGCCATGACGACGGCGATGGCGTTCTCGAACGCCTCGCGCGTGAGGATGTCGCGCGCCGTGATGCCGCGCCGCAGCATCTCGACGACAGCCTCACCCGACTTGCGGGCGTAGCCGTCGCGCCGCCGGTCGGTCGCCGGCGGCGCAGCGCTGCCGGGCAACGACATGCCAAGTGCCTCGGCAGCGGAGGCCATGGTGTTGGCGGTGTACATGCCGCCGCAGGCGCCTTCGCCCGGACAGATCGCGCGCTCGATGGCGTCGACGTCCTCTCGGCTCATCAGCCCGCGCGCGCAGGCGCCGACTGCCTCGAAGGCATCGATGATGGTGACCTGCTTCTCCGAGCCGTCGGACATCTTCGCGATCCCGGGCAGGATCGAGCCCGCGTAGAGGAACACGCTCGCGAGGTCCAGCCGCGCGGCCGCCATCAGCATGCCGGGCAGCGACTTGTCGCACCCGGCCAGCAGCACGGAGCCGTCGAGGCGCTCGGCCTGCATGACGACCTCGACGGAGTCGGCGATGACCTCCCGCGAGACGAGGCTGAAGTGCATGCCCTCGTGACCCATCGAGATGCCGTCGGAAACCGAGATGGTGCCAAACTCCAGCGGGTAACCGCCCGCCGCGTGCACGCCGTCCTTCGCGGCCTTGGCCAGCCGGTCGAGCGACAGGTTGCACGGCGTGATCTCGTTCCAGCTCGAGGCGACACCGATCTGCGGCTTGGCGAAGTCCTCGTCCCCCATCCCTACGGCGCGCAGCATCCCGCGGGCTGCGGCCTTCTCCAGGCCGTCGGTCACGTCGCGGCTGCGCGGCTTGATGTCCGGGGTGGAGCCGGTGGCGGTCACGTGTGCTCTCTTCTCATCGCTTGGTAGCCGGTGAGCAGTCGGTGCGGTACGGCGCCTCCGACGGCATCCGCTGATGCTGCCATTGCACCAGGTCGGCGCGGCCACCGGTCCCAGGGACGAGATGTGGCCTCACCGCCTGCTGAGGCTGGCGGCCTGCTGAGGCTCAGGGCTTGCTGACGGCCAACGGGTCGTCGAAGCCGGTCGTCGGCAACCGGGTGCTCAGGAGCACGGTCCCGTCCCGGCCCCGCACCCGGGCCAGGGCTCCACCAGCGCGGACCGGAGAGTTTCCCGGCTCGAGCAGCGTCGCGACACCGTCGGGGGCGATCGGCACGCGGCTCACCGAATGCCCCGGTCGCTTGTAGTCGAGGCTCCCCGGTCCGGTCGGGCACAGCAGCAGCGTCGGGTCCGCCGCCGAGAACGGCTCCAGCAGCCACGGAATGTCCGCGGGCTCCTGCGTCGGCAGCACCCGGACGCCCGCGGGGAACCAGCTGCCCGCCTGCTCCCCCACCACGGCTTGCAGGCGTCCACCGTCGGGACGGGTGATGAGCACCAGCGCCAGCCGGCGACCGCGCCACGGCGCTCCGCTCCAGATCACCCGCATCGAGGTCGGCCCCAGGTCGAGGAGGTCGTCCGTCATGGCCACCAGTCCCCGGACCAGCAGGTGAGGATCCGGACCGCCGTAGCCGGCGGCGCGCACCCCACTGACAGCCAACCCGCCGGGCGGTGTGACGGCGCGCCCGGAGATGGGGATGAGCACCGGTGGCACGAAGGGGGTCAGCCCAATCGACCGGACGGCCACCGCTGGGTCGGTGCGGCTGCCCAGGTCGGTGACGACTGTGCCCTCCTCCGACGACCTTGCGACCCAGCGCCGCGTCGGGGTCCCGTCGGAGCCGAAGTCCACCCGCCCGGACAGCTCCAGCCGCAACGGCCGCAGCGGCCCCAGGACCACGGCGTAGACCCGTCCGTCGCGGCCTACCGTCGCCCAGCCGATCCCCTGGGCCGGGTCGGTCAGTGCCACAGCGGAGCTGACCCTGCCCGTCGTGGAGGCGTGCCGGGCGGCCACATGCACGGCTCGCACCGTGCTCACGGCAATGCGCCGCGGGACGTCCCCGGTCGCCAGCAACAGGCGACTTCCGTCGGGCAGCCGGCCGGCGAACAGCGGCCGACCGCTGCCCGACACGTCGGTTGCCAGCCGGCGCATCGCACCGGCGACGAACGCCTCGTCGTCGGCGAGGTCGCCGCGCAACGGCCAGTCGAACGCGTCGAGTCCGAGGGCGTCCTCGGCGGACGGGCCGGACGTCTTGATCGGTTGGCCGGCCGGTTGGTCGGCGTGCAGCGACAGCTGCGGCAAGCCGACCGCCAGCCCGACTGCCGCGACCATCCCGAGACCCATCAGGCGCCGGCGCGAGCGAGGGCCACGGCCCCTGAGCGGGCGCTCGGGCGGACCGCCGACAAGGGCGTCCGTCGGCCCTTCCCCGTGGGGCGTCACCACCGAAGCCTAGGCGCGTCCTCGCTGCAGACGCCGCTCACGCCGAGTGCGGTCACAGGTAGAGCCCGAAGGCGTCCACGGTGCCTGGGTCCACCAAGCGCGACGTCAGCACCGGACGCCCCGTGCGGTCGTGTACGACGACGCGCGCACCGGCGTACGTCGCTCCCGTGTTCGCGTCGGGCATCAGCGTGCCCACACCGTTGCCGTCGAGCCCGACCTGCCTTGCCTTGCCCAAGGCGGGGGTGACCGTGACCGAGCCCGGCCCGGAGGGGTTGAGCACATAGAGGGGCGCACTGTCCTCGAAGGTCGAGAAGGTGTAGGGCAGACGGTCGCCCACCGCCCAGGGAACAGGGTTCGCCGCATAGGACTGCAGGGCGCCGGCCCCGTTGACGTAGACGAAGACCTGGAACACCGGCCCGTCGTGCCGCCGCACCCAGACGAGCGCGCCACGACCGGACAGAGCCGGGAGCCGGGAACCGCGGCCGCTGGCGATCTGGCCGTCCCAGATGACCCTGGCGGCAACGTCGTGCAGGTCGAACAGCGGACGCAGCGCCAACGCCACCCCGTCGACGAGCCGGTCGGCGGGCGGTCCGGCGTAGCGGTCGTCGTGACTGCCCGGGATCTCGATGTCCTCGGCGGTCGTCGTCGGGCCCGGCACGTCCACGACGAACGGCCTCGCATCCGAGGAGGCATCGGTGGGCCGCACGACGATGGCCGGGTCGACGCGTGGCCCGAGGTCCACCACGACGACACCGTCGCGCGCTCGAACGTGGCGCCACCGCCGGCTGATGCTGCCGTCGCGGTGGTAGTCGACGACTGGTGACACCTGCAGGTCCAGCGTCGCCGGTGCCCCGATGACCAGCAGCCGGGCGCGGCTGTCGGACCCACGCCAGGCAATGCCCACGGCGCCGTCTGGCCCGTGGACTGCCCCGAACCCGACCACGGCCGCACGTGCCGGGTCATCGTCGGGTCCGACCCGCAGTGCTGCGACCTCGATGCCGTCGGAGTACGTGTCTGGCGAGGGCAGGTACGCCACGACCGCGACGCGATCCTTCGTGTCGAGCCACCCCGCCCACAGCAGCCGGTCGACGTCGGTTCGGTCCTGCCGGAACCGGCCAGCTGCCGCGGCTGCGAAGTCGGAGCCCATCAGCGAGCCGCGCGGCGCCCAGCCCAGTCGCGGGACGGGCGCTGCGAGGACGGGCGGCACGACGGCGTTGGCGGTCGGCGTCGGAGAGGGGACCCGCCCGCGGCCACCGTTCTGGCCCGACAGCAGGCCCGGTCCGGCGAGGGCGACTGCGACGCCCAGGGCAACCAGCCCGGCGACGCGCCAGACCCAGGGCGGCACGTGGCGCCCACCGGGCTCGCCTCCGGAGGCGAGCTCGTCGGCGCCCCCGCGGACCCCTGGGTCCGACGCACTCACATCGTGAGTGTAGGTCGGTCAGTAGTCGCCGTTGATGACGTTTGCGAGCTCGTCTCCTGCGCAGTAGCGCCGCACCTGCTCACCGACCAGCCGCATCGCACGAGGCAGGAACGCCGTCGAGTTTCCGCCGACATGTGGGCTCAGCAGGAGCCCGGGAGCCTGCCACAACGGGTGGCCGGGCGGGAGGGGCTCGGGGTCAGTCACGTCCAGGGCAGCGCGCAGCCGACCGCTCTCCAGCTCCGCGAGCAGGGCGTCGGTGCGTACGACGGGACCCCTCGCCACGTTGACCAGGAGAGAACCGTCGGGCATCGCCGCGAGGAACTTCGCATCGACCAGGCCGTCGGTCTCGGCTGTCATCGGCACGGTCAGCACGACGACGTCGGCCCGTGAGAGCAAGCCGGGCAGCTCGCTCATATCGGACACACCGTCGCGGGCTCGCCGGGCCACGCGCAGCACCTCGCACTCGAAACCCTCCAGCCGATGCTCGACAGCGGCCCCCACCGACCCGTAACCGACGATGAGGACAGTGCGATCAGCCAGGGACGTGCGCCGCTCGGTCGCCCATTCGCCCCTCTCCTGGGCGCGCACGAACTCCGGAATTCCGCGAAGGGATGACAGGACGAGCGTCACGGCCAGCTCGGCGGTCGAGGCGTCGTGCACCCCCCGCGCGTTGCACAGCGTCACGCCGTCGGGCACGAACGGGAGGAAGTTGTCCACGCCGGCGGTGAGCGTCTGCGCGACCTTGAGCGAGGGCATCGACGCCATCAGCTCGAGCGGGCGCAACGAGGATGCCATGTAGGGCACGACGTAGAACTCGACCTCGTCGACGGTGGACGGCGGGTCCGCGACGCCGTCGTACACATCGACGTGGACACCGTCGGGCACGCCTCCCATGCGCTCCACCGCGTCGTCGTACGGCACCCATAGCCTCATGTGAGCCCTTCCGTCGCAGTGCCGGCGAAGGTACGGCAGTGAGAGAGGTATTCGTCGAAGTCCCATGACCGCAGGAACTCCACGCCGGCCTCCCGTCCTGCCGACAGCAGCTGCTCCTGTTGTTCCTCGGTGATGCCGAAGTCGACGGGCGAGATGCCGGACGTGTCGACGAAGATGCTCCGCTCCTGGACGCAGGCGTCATTGATGTGCTGCGCGTCGCACGCTTCGAGCAGCGTCTCGACCAAAGACAGGGCGAGGGACACGGTGCCCCGGACCTCGTGCGTCTGCACGCGACCATCGGGGCGCATGGAGAGCCGGATCCCGAAAGTCGGCCATCGCGGTGGCTGCGCGTCGGTGCGATCGAACATGCCGATCGGGAAGTTCGACAGCACTCCGCCGTCGACCAGCGTCGAGACGACGGAGGCACCGGTCTCGTCCTTGGCTCGCAGGGTGACCGGCTCGAAGAAGAAAGGGATAGAGGCAGACGCGCGTACGGCATCGGCCACCGCCTGCTCGTCCGGGTCCAGCGAGTAGAGCGGGTAGTCCCACGGGAAGCGCACCAGCTGACGCCGGGACACGTCGCTCGCGGTGAGAACGAGTGCGTAACTGTGCTCGGGCGGCAGGGCGCTTCCCGGGTCGACCACTCGCAGGTCGCCGAACTTCTCGACCCCGAGCTCGCGCAGCGAACCGGCGACCCACTTGCGCAGGTAGTCGCCCTCGAACACGCCGCCATCGAACGCGAGCGACAACCCGTCGACGACGCGCGCGAGCGGACCTGCGGCCTTGCCGAGTGCCCCGCGGTCGCGCAGCTTGCGGTAGTCAAGGGTCCTGGTGATGTCCTCCAGCCGCGACAGCGGCTCTCCCGCACGCTGCAACGCAACGACGAACGCGGCGATGACGGCGCCGGCAGAAGTACCGGCGACCCGTGGGAACCGGTAGCCGGCCTCGCTGAGCGTGGCCACCGCACCGACCAGCCCGACGCCCTTCACGCCGCCGCCCTCGAGCACCAGGTCGGCCTGCTTGCCCTCCATGCGCCGACCCTAACGATCCCGACACACCGGCGGGGCGCCGGTGGCGATCAGGCCGGCGACCAGTAAGGGTTGAGGCATGAAAGGTTCGACGGGATTCGTGGTCGTGGGTTCACTCCTGCTCGCGTTGAGCACCGCGTGCTCGTCCTCGGCGCAGCAGACGCAGAGTGCATCGGCCTCGTCTCCGCCGGCAAGCTCGCCGCCGGCAAGCTCGACTCCGGACCCCTCGACGTCGTCGGGCACCACGGATGCGCGGGTGCTGCGCGCCTCCGTCGACCAGGTGATCGCCACCGATCTCGAGGCACCGTGGGGGTTGGCGTTCCTGCCGGACGGTTCTGCACTGGTCAGCGAGCGCGACTCCGCTCTCGTCAAGCACGTGAGCGCCGACGGCAAGGTCTCCCGCGTCGGGAAGGTCGCCGACGTCGACGGGAGCGGCGAGGGAGGTCTGCTCGGGCTCGCGCTGTCACCGTCGTACGGCCAGGACAAGCTGTTGTTCGCCTACTACACCCGCGGCGACGAGAACGTCATCGCGCGCATGACCTACGACGGGTCACGGTTGGCCGCCCAGAAGGTCATCTTCGACGGCATCCCGGCTGGCCCGATCCACGACGGCGGGCGCATCGCCTTCGGTCCGGACGACCTGCTGTACGTCGGCACCGGTGAGGCCGGCAGGCGCGACCCCGCGCAGGACAAGGGGGACCTCGGCGGAAAGATCCTGCGCATCACGGCCGACGGCGACCCGGCACCGGACAACCCCTTCGACGGCTCGCCGGTCTACAGCCTCGGTCATCGCAACGTGCAGGGCCTCGCCTGGGACTCGCGTGGACAGCTGTGGGCGGCGGAGTTCGGCCAGAACACGTGGGACGAGCTCAACCGCATCAAGAAGGGCGGGAACTACGGCTGGCCCGTGGTGGAGGGGCGGTCGGGCGAGAAGGGCTTCATCAACCCGGTGCGACAGTGGTCCACCGACGAGGCGTCACCCAGTGGCATCGCGATCGCGGGCAACGCGGTCTACATGGCGGGTCTGCGCGGAGCGCGGCTGTGGCAGATCCCGATCCCGGGCGGCAAGGCGGGCGAGCCGAAGGCGCTGTTCACCGGCGACTACGGACGCCTGCGAACGGTCGCCCTTGCGCCGGATGGATCGCTCTGGTTGATGACGTCGAACCGGGACGGTCGCGGCAGCCCGCGCAAGGGCGACGACCGGATCATCCGGCTCACCCTGTCGTGAGCTCGAGCCCCGATGAGGGGGAAGGGTCGACGTGAGGACTCGGCTGGCGATGGCGAGCAGCGCGATTCTGATGATGGCGGCGAGCCACCAGTGGTTGGAGGTGAGGACGACAACAACCTCATCGTGCCGTCAGCCGGGCGGGCCCCCACGTGGGTGCCGTCCGGGCTTGCTGCGATCCGATGTCATCGTCAAGTGGTAGCCCGTTCACGCTCGGGGGCCACGGCCGTCTGCCCGTTGTCGGGCCTGGCGACGAGCGCTTCGCCCTCGATGTCGAGGTTGGGCAGGAGTCGGTCGAGCCAATCAAAGAGGTTCTGGTCATCGAGAGCTGGAGCAGGTGCGCAAGATCCGCACCATCGTCGACAGCGCGCCCGGCCACGGGCCCGGCTGCTCGAAGACTTCTTCAACGAACGCACCATGCTCGAGCAGGCCGTCGCCGCCCGTCCTGCCCAGCACGGAGCGATGACCTCCGCGACGCCCGAGTCGCACCTGTAGGGCCGTTCCATGACTGAGGCCCCGTGCCGGCCAAGTACTCCCAGGCGTCGACCATCGACGCCGTGGTGGCCTCGTGCTCGGACGGCGTGGAGGTCCCGGTCATCGCGCGGTCGGCCTGGTCGGCGAGGTCGTCGACGGTCGTTTCGGCCACGGCCACCCGGGCGCTGTTTCAGCGAAGCTGCCGTCCGGGGTAGGAAGGGGCCGCGTCAGACACTCCAAGAATGTCCCGACCGACGGGGGTACGCCCGCCTCTGTACCGTCCCGCCCGGATTAGGCTTGACCGGTCAAACACCGTTTGTTCTCAACGAATTCTTCACGTTGACGCACGTCGTAGCCGGGACTAGGGAGGAGAAATCCCCCCTCCACCCCAGCTCCCCCGAAAGGCGCCGTCATGCACCCATCGAAGAGTGTCCTCATCCTCGCGGCCGGCTCCCTCGCCGCGGCGATGTCCTTTCCCGCCGCGGTGGCCGCGGACTCCAAGGAGACGCACGACTCCGGCAAGCATGACTCCGGCAGCGCGGCGGACGCGACGGTCCGCGAAGGCGAGTCGATCCAGGCCGCCATCAACGCAGCCTCGCCGGGCGACACCATCGTGGTGAAGCGGGGCACCTACGCCGAGAGCGTCTCCATCCAGA
>JAVEDJ010000363.1 GCA_030841025.1 Actinomycetota bacterium | reverse complement strand
ATCTTGCGTCCCCAGTCGGGCATCGTCCGGTAGTCGAACGTGCACCAGTCGGGGTTCTGGAACGCGCCGCCGCTCCCGAGCATCACGCGCCTGCGTCCGACCTCCTCGTAGCCGGGCAGCGCCTCGTAGAAGAAGTCGAACAGGTCGTCGTGCATCGGCACGACCTTCTTCATGAACTCGACGTAGCGCATCAGCCGGGTCATGTAGTCGGTCATCAACTGGATGGTCGCGACGGTGCCGACGCCACCCGGGTACAGCGTGGAGGGGTGGACGTGCCGGCCCTCCATGAGGCAGAACATCTCCCGGGTGGACCGGCTGACCTGCAGCGCCTCGCGGTAGAACTCCCCCGTGAACGGGTTGAGAGAGCGCATGATGTCGGCGATCGTGCGGTATCCGTGCGCATCGGCCCCGGGCGCGCGTGTGTTCTCGGCCTTCGCGATGACACCGGGATTGGTCTCCTTGACCATCCGCTCGCAGTAGTCCACCCCGACCAGGTTCTCCTGGAAGATGTTGTGGTCGAACATGTACTCCGCGGCCTCGCCGAGGTTGATCAGCCACTCACCGAGGTGCGGCGGCTTGACCCCGTAGGCCATGTTCTGCGCGTAGCAGGAGCAGGTGGCGTGGTTGTCGCCGCAGATGCCGCAGATGCGGCTGGTGATGAAGTGGGCGTCGCGCGGATCCTTGCCCTTCATGAAGATGCTGTAGCCGCGGAAGATCGAGGATGTGCTCTTGCACTCCGCCACGGTCTGGTTCGCGAAGTCGATCTTCGTGTAGATGCCGAGGCTGCCGACGATGCGGGTGATCGGGTCCCAGTTCATCTCGACCAGTTCGCGCTCGGTCGCATCCGTCGTCGAGGGACGTGGCGCTGTCGTGGTCATCTACATCTCTCCCCTGAAGGTCCTGCTGGCCGGAATGCTGCGGCCCGGGGCGCGTCGTACGCCGGGGGTCATCGTCGATGGCGCGCGGACAGGCGCACGCCTGACCTACCAGGTGCGGCGCGCACCCGTCGTGAGCTCCCTACCGCGGTGGCGCCACTTCGGCTCCTTGTCCACGGTTCTTCCCGTCACCTGACGCAGGCTCCGGATCGCGGCGCCATAGACGCCGACCGCCGTCGTGGAGAACTTCCCGCCGGGAGGTTCGTCCATGAACGGCATGAACTTGTCGGGGAACCCGGGCATCGTGCAGCCGATGCAGATGCCACCGACGTTGGGGCAACCACCGATCCCGTTCATCCAGCCGCGCTTGGGCACGTTGCACTTGACGACCGGGCCCCAGCAACCCAGCTTGACGATGCATTTGGGCGAGCCGTACTCGGTCGCGAAGTCGGCCTGCTCGTAGTAGCCGGCTCGGTCGCAGCCCTCGTGGACCGTGGCGCCGAACAGCCACGTCGGTCGAAGCGCGTCGTCGAGCGGGATCATCGGTGCCTGGCCGCTGGCCTGGTAGAGCAGGTAGGTGATGGTCTCGGACAGGTTGTCGGGCTGGATGGGGCAGCCGGGGACGCAGACGATCGGGATGCCGGCCTTGGACTTCCAGTCCCAGCCGAGGTAGTCCGGCACGCCCATCGCACCCGTCGGGTTGCCGGCCATGGCGTGGATGCCGCCGTAGGTCGCACACGTCCCGACCGCCAGCACGGCGAGCGCCTTGGGGGCGAGCTTGTCCAACCACTCGCTGGTCGTCACCGGCTGGCCGGTCAGCGGGTTGTTTCCGAAGCCCGACCAGTAGCCCTCGTCCTTGAGCGCCTCGTTGGGGATGGAGCCCTCGACGACCAGGACGAAGGGTTCCAGCTCGCCACGGTCGGCTTTCCAGAACCACTCGAGGAAGTCGTCGGCGCCGCCCTGCGGGCCGCACTCGAAGTCGATGAGCGGCCAGTGAACGGCGACTTTCGGCAGCCCCGGCAACGCGCCGAGAGCGATCTCTTCGATGCTGGGCTGCGTTGCTGCGGTGAGGGCGACCGAGTCACCATCACAGCTCAGGCCCGCGTTGATCCACAGCACGTGGATGACCGGGTCTTCGACGGGTGCCTTCACGGCTGTTGGCATCGAGCCACCCCTTCGGGTAGAGCCGGGTGAACTCCGGCTCCGCGCGACGTAGATGGTCGACCGCGCCGATCTTTGCGCCGCTTTTGCATTCCTACCTTCCGTCTGATCACGGTGTCAATGGGTCCGGGCACTGTCGGAGTGGAGCCGGCGAGCGTAGGGTCCGAAGCGATCTCAGCCGCGGAGGGATTCGGGGAGGTTGTCGGCGATGGCGATGACGGAAAGTCCCCAGCCGAACGGCTGGCCGACCGCGCCCGGGCCCGCCGCAGCCGACACCGCGCGCCCGACCATTCCCGGCCCGACCCTGTTCGCGCGCTACGCCTACCCGCCCAACGAACGCGGTTCGTGCGGGCCGCCTCAGCACCGCACCCTGTTCGAGTACGGCGTCGCCGCGGAGGTCGACCCGGGGCTCGAGCTGCTCGCCCGCGGCTTCGCGGGCGCATGGCCCTACCTGGAGTTCATCGCCGGGGTGAGCAAGATCCCCGACGCCCTCGACCACCGTGTCGTGGAGGCCTACTGGCTGGGCAACGGCCTGCTCGACCGCATCGACATGGCGACGTTCGGCACTGCGCTGATGGACCGTTTCCGCAAGCAGATGGGCCGGTCCTGGAGCCACCTCACCGAGGCCATCCCGGCGGGAGCCGTGCCGCACCACAGCTTCCACGTGTTCCACGTCTACCCATGGGTCGGCCTGCTCGGCAACGGCCGCGGCGAGCCGCTCGAGGTCCTGCAGCGCTGCCGCATCCGCTGGGGGCAGGTGGTCAGCGTCCTCGGCGACGAGGTGATCGTCCGGTCACAGCCGTTGCACTACGACGGACGCCGTCTCCACCTCGGCCCCCCGGAGCTCGAGACCGTGACCGGCGGCATCAACGGTGTGGCGCCGGTGTCCGACCTGCAGCCCGGCGAGTGGGTCGGCCTGCACTGGGGTTGGGTCTGTGACCGCCTGACGCCGCGACAGCTGCGCAACCTGCGCCGGTTCACGGAACTGCATCTGCAGATCGTCAACGAACGGGTCGTGCACTCGGGTCCGGCGATGACGCTGGGCTGACGAGGACCCAGGCGCGCTCCAGGGTCCACCCGGTCCCGTCACCGACCGCGGCCCGGGGTGCCCCGCGCTCGCGTACCTCGACGGTCCCCGCCGGGGTGTCCAGCCGGTAGTCGGTGTCGGAGCCACGAAAGCGCACAGACGTGATGCGGCCGGGAAGCGGGCCCCCGAGGCGTGCCCACTCCGGGCGTACCAGTACCTGGGCAACGCCCTCGCGCACCGGGAGGACGCCGGTGGCCGAGACGCCGGTGACGGAGGCGTCGGCCACGCGCAGCACCAGCGAGCCTGCCGCGTCGGGTGCCACGCAGACCTCCAGGACGGCAGCTGGTCCGGTCAGCCGCGCAGCCCACAGATCGACGGGCCTCTCATAGACCTCCTGCGGACTGGCGATCTGCACGATGCGGCCGTCGCGGACCAGGGCCACCCGGTCGGCGACGGCGAACGCCTCCGCGACGTCGTGGGTGGCATAGAGCACGGCGGCACCCAGGGCGGTGCGTTGCTCGGCGAGCTCCTCCTGCAGCACGGTGCGCAGGGCCGTGTCCAGATGGGCCGTCGGCTCGTCGAACAGGTAGAGCGGCGCCTCCCGCGCCAGGGCCCGGGCGACGCCGACGCGCTGCTGCTCACCACCGGACAGCTGTGCCGGTCGGGACCTCGCGAGCCGGGCGATCCCCAGCCGATCCAACAGGGACATCGACCGGCGTCGAGCCTCGTCCTTGGGCAGGCCGCTGCGGCGCAACGGGTAGGCGACGATGTCCAGCGCGGACAGATGCGGCCACAGCGCGTAGTTCTGGAACACCACCCCGACACCACGGCGCTCCGGCGGTTCGCTGTGCCGCCCGGCGGCCACGACGCGGCCGGCGATGCTGATGCGGCCGGCATCCGGCTGGACGAAGCCGGCGACCGTGTAGAGCAGAGTCGTCTTGCCGCACCCCGACGGGCCCAGCAGCGCCACCGCCTCTGCCGCCCCGACGGTGAGGTCGAGCTCATGCAGGACCGGCGTGGATCCGTAGGTGACCGTCAGTCCCCGACACTCCAACGCCGGGACCACCGGAAGTGCGGCGCGGGTCATCACGCGTCCAGGATGCGCCCGGCTGCACGCCGTACGACCAGAAGCAGCACGGCGGCGACGGCGATCAGCGCGGTCAGCAGCACGGAGAGCGCAGAGGTGACGGCGACATCACCGATCTCCTGGCGGTTGAGGATGACGACCGCGAGTGTCTCGTCGCCCGGTCCGTACAGCAGGCTCGAGATGGTCAGCTCGTGCACCGCGAAGAGGAACACCAGCAGCCAGCCGCCGGCCAGCGCGGGTCTCAGCAACGGTGCGACGATCGTGCGGAGGACGTCGAACCGCCGGGCGCCGCTGGCCCGACCTGCGCGCACCAGGTCGTCGGGCAGCCGGTCCACGGCGCCGGCGAGCGGCCGGTGCCCGAGGGCCCAGAACTTGGCCAGGTAGGCCACCAGGATGATCGCCAGCGTGTCGCGCAGGAACCGTCCGTAGGCGAGCAGTACGGCGACCGCCAGCGCCGATCCGGCCACCGCGAAGGTCAGGGTGACGGCCGTGCCCAAGGCCCGACCGCCGCGCGTGCGGGCCACGGCGACCGTCAGCGCGCCGAGTAGTACGGCGACCGTGGCCGCGGTCCCCGAGAGCAGCAGGCTGTTGCTCAGCGCCGCATAGGTGTGGCCGTCGAGTGCCGTCGCGAAGTTGTTCGTCGTCCAGTTCGACGGCACCGGTGCGAGACCCACGGCTCGGGTCAGCGCCACGAGCACCAGCGCCAGCAGCGGCAACACCGTCGTCACGGCAAGAAAGACCCACCACGCTGCGGCGAGCCACCAGGCCGCGCGGCGCGACCGGCCGACAGCACCCATGGTCCCTCCTGTGCGCCGGGCGCGGGCACCGCCGGTGGACGCGTCGACAGGGGCGATGACAACCAGCGAGAGCACCACGAGAGCCGCCGCCAGCACCACCGCCGCGTTGAACGCGGCGGGATCGGCCGACAGGGTGAGGTTCTCGTAGAGGCGCGTCGTCATGAGGGGGAAGCCGGCGGGGATGCCGAGCACGGCCGGGATCTCGAAGGCGTTGACGGCCGAGACGAAGACGAGCGCTGCCGCCGCCCCGATCGCGGGGCGCGCGAGTGGCAAGGTGACCGACCGGGTGACGTGCCACGGGGTCGCGCCGGACGCGCGAGCAGCTCGCTCCAGGTCGGGTTCGGCCCGGCTGGCAAGGCCGGATGCGACCACGAGGTAGGCCAACGGGACCGCGCCGACCGCGCCCACCACCACGATCCCGGCCGGACCGTAAAGGCCGTCCCAGTGCCAGCCCAGCACCTGATCGGCGAGCCCGGCCCGACCATAGGCCCGAGCCCAGCCCAGGGCGCTGACGAGCGGTGCCGTCAGCAGTGCGGCGATCAGCGCCACCCGCAACCAGCGCCGTCCGGGCGCCGAGCTGCGTTCGGTGGCGAACGCGGCTCCCGTGCCCGCGGTCACGGCGATGGCAGTGACCGCCACTGAAGTCCAGAGCGTGTTGAACACGGCCCTTCCGGTGCTGCCGCCCAGCGTGCGCCGCAGGGCCCCGGTGCCGTCCTCCAGAGCCGTGCCGAAGAGCTGGATCAGCGGGACACCGACGAGCAGGATCAACAGGACAGTTGCGGCGAGCTGCCCCACCACCGGCCACCCGAGCCGCCCGACGGACCGAGGAGACCCAGCGGCATCAGCCACCGAAGATGTCTCGGTAGTCCGCGCGCAGCTCCGACTGCCGCGCGAAGATCGCCGGCCAGTCAGGCGTCACCGCCGTCACCGCGGGCGCAAGGGCAGGTACGTCGGCGCGGATCGGGTGGCGGTCGAGCTTGGCCAGGGCCTGCTGCGCGGGTCGCGTGAGCAGGAACCCCGCGAACGACTCGGCTGCACGGGCGTTCTTGGTGCCGGCGAAGACGGCGACCGGTGCGTACAACCGCACGGCACCCGGTGCCGGCACGGAGATCTTGATGGGTGACCCCTGCTTGACGGCGGCTCGGGCCAGGAAGTCGAGTGTCATCCCGGCCTTGAAGCGTCCTTCGGCCACACCGGTGATGACGTCGCCAGGAGCCTGTACCTGCACGGTCCCGTTCTCCTTGAGCTTTCGGTAGAAGTCGAGCCCGAAGCCGTCGGCAAGGGCAAAGTATCCGAGGGCACCGAAGGCCGACCCGGCGAAGCTCGGGTCGGGCAGCGCGACACCCTTGCGGAACCGCGGCCCCGTGAGCTGCTGCCAGCTCGTGACGTCATAGCCGGGCTGGTTCACGACCACGACGTCGCTGGTGGCTACTCCCCAGAACGTGTCCGACCGCGCTGCGGGAGGGACGGCCTCGACTCCCGGCGGTGACCAACGGCGGAGCAGCTTCTGGGCGGCGTACTGCTGCATCGACAAGGGGTCCGACAGCAGCAGGACGTCACCACGGATGCCGCCCGACCGCTGCTCGGCTGCGATGCGCGCACTCAGCTGACCGGTCGGGGCACGGAACAGGTCGACGTGCACAGCTGGATGCGCACTGCGGTAGGCAGCGAGCAGGGCGTCGACCTCGGGCTGGCTGTAGGACGTGTAGAGCAGCACCTTGCCCTGAACCTTGCCCTGATCCTTGCCCGCAGCACTGGATTCGGCAGTGCTGCCGGAACCGGAGCTGCCGCCGCAGCCGGCCAGCACGAGGGCCGCCAGGACGAGGACCAGGGCAACGGGTCGCCCGCCGCGCGGTACCCATCTAGCGGGGTGCCGCAGTGCCCATCGAGCGGGATGCCGCAGTGCCCATCGAGCGGGGTGCCGCAGAGACCCTCCAGCAGGACCTGGACACATGGCCCCTCCTCCGCGGCGCACCGTCGTGCCGAGCCTGCGAAGAAAGGCCTGGCCGTGCGCGGCACTGTAGTGGCCAGTTCACATCACGACCAGAGCGCGCACCAGCGGAGAATGGTCGCCGCCACGGCAACGTGCTCACGGAATCGCGACGAAGGGAGACGGCACAGGTGACCGACTCGATCGGCCTGCTCGCCGCCCGGGTGCGGCAGTCGCCCCCACGGCTGGGCGATGTGCGGCTCATCGTCGTGGACGGGCCGGCGGGGTCGGGCAAGACGACGTTCGCGGCCCGGCTGGCGAGCGTCCTCGGCAACGCACCGGTCGTACACATGGACGACCTGTACGAGGGCTGGGACGGCCTGCACGCCGGGCTCTGGCAGCGGTTGGAGTCGCAGCTGCTCGGCCCCCTGCGCAGCGGGCGACCCGCCCGCTACCAGGTCTTCGACTGGGCGGCCGGCCGCTTCGCGCAGTGGGTCGAGGTACCACCGGCGGCGGCGCTCGTCCTCGAAGGCGTCGGCGCGGCGGCGCTGCCGGTCGACAGCTCGGCGGTGCTGCGGGTGTGGGTCGAGGCACCGGAGGAGCTACGGCTGGCCCGCGGGCTCGCCCGCGACGGCGAGGCGCTGCGCGATGAGTGGGTGCGCTGGACGGCGCTGGAGGCGGCACACTTCGCAGCGGACGACACGCGCGGGCGAGCCGACCTCGTCGTCGATGGAAGCCGGTGCCGATGGCCGCTCGTCGATGGAGCGGGCGACTGACCCGGACCCGGGCTAGCGGCCGCGCAGCTTGGCGAGGGCCTCGTCGAGGATCGCGGCGCCGTCCTTGTCGGAGCGGCGCTCCTTCACGTACGCCAGATGGGTCTTGTACGGCTCGGTGCGCGGCGCGGACGGCGGGTTGTCACGATCCTGACCGGCCGGCAGACCGCAGCGGGGGCAGTCCCACGTCTCGGGCGCCTGGACGGTGGTGTCCTCGGCGAAGCTGGGCTTGGTCTCGTGCCCGTTGGCGCACCAGTAGGACATCCGGATGCGCGGTGCGGACTCGCCGCGCTCCGCCTCCCCCATCGGGCCGGCGCCGACACGGCTGCCCCGGATCGCGTTACCACTTGCCACAGAATGCTCCCCAGCTTCTCGAGGACGTTGCCGTTGTTGCTCACCGCGCTCGCGAGCGGCCGGTCGTCACAGTGTAAGTCGTGTCTGTCTGCTTGATCGCGATATGGGTCAGGCCTTGAGCAGCAACCCGAGCCCGACGATCGACGCGATCCAAAGGATGCCGGTGGCGATGGTGAGCCGGTCGAGGTTGCGCTCGACGACCGAGGAGCCGCCCAGCGACGACGACACGCCGCCGCCGAACAGGTCGGACAGGCCCCCACCCTTCCCCTTGTGCAACAGCACGAGCAGGATCATGAGCAGGCTCGTGGCGATGAGCACGACGTCGAAGACGATCTTCACGGGGTGGGCTCGGCTTCCGGATCAGGCGTGCGAACGCGGGTACGACGGTTGTGGTGCGCGACCAGGGTACGACAGACGGGCGGCACGGCGTGGCGGTGCACGCTCAGGGCTCGCTGTGGACCGCCACGTCGCGGTAGCGGCAGATCGCCACGAAGTCCTCCGCGAGGATGCTCGCTCCGCCCACGAGGGCACCGTCGACATCCGGCTGGTCCATGATGCCGGCGACGTTCGAGGACTTGACCGAGCCGCCGTAGAGGATCCGCACGCCGTCGGCCAGGTCGCCGGAGTAGAGCTCCGCCAGCTTGGTGCGGATCGCCGCACAGACCTCCTGCGCGTCGTCCGGGGTGGCGACCTCGCCGGTGCCGATCGCCCAGACGGGCTCATAGGCAACGACGATCTCCCGCGCCTTGTCGGCGGGCACACCTTCGAGGCCACCGGCGAGCTGGGCCAGGGTGTGCTCCACGTGTCGACCCTCGCGGCGCACCTCCAGCGGCTCGCCGATGCACAGGATCGGCGTCATGCCGTGCCCCAGCGTCTGCTTGACCTTGGCGTTGACCAACGGCTCGTCCTCGTGCCAGTACTGCCGGCGCTCGGAGTGCCCGACGCACACGTAGCTGCAGCCGAGCTTGGCGAGCTGACCGGCGCTGATCTCACCGGTGTAGGCGCCCGCGTCGTGCGCCGACACGTCCTGGGCGCCGTAGGCCAGGCGGTACTTGTCGCCGTCGATGAGCGTCTGCACCGACCGGACGTTGGTGAAGGACGGCAACACGGCCACCTCGACCTCGTCCAGGTCCTTGTCGGTCAAGGAGAATGCGAGCTTCTGGACCAGCGCGATGGCCTCGAGGTGGTTGAGGTTCATCTTCCAGTTGCCGGCCATCAACGGCTTGCGTGCCACGGTCATGCCTCCAGTGCAGTCAGTCCGGGCAGTTCCTTGCCCTCGAGGAACTCCAGGCTGGCCCCACCGCCGGTGGAGATGTGGCCGAATGCCTTCTCGTCGAAGCCGAGTGCGCGCACCGCGGCGGCGGAGTCGCCGCCCCCGACGACCGTCAGACCATCGACCTCGGTGATGGCCTGGGCGACAGCCCGGGTGCCCGCGGCGAACGGCGCCATCTCGAACACGCCCATCGGGCCGTTCCAGAAGACCGTCCTGGCGTCGCGCAGCTTGTCGGCGAACAGTTGGCTGCTGCGCGGACCGATGTCCAAGCCGATCCGGTCGGCCGGGATCGCATCCGCGTCGTACACGTCGTGGTCGGCATCCTCGGCGAAGGCGGTGGCAGCGACCACGTCGCCGGGCAGGACGATCTCGACGCCCTTCGCCTCGGCCTGCTCGAGATAGCCCCGCACGGCGTCGAGCTGGTCCGCTTCGAGCAGGCTCTTGCCTACCTCGTGCCCCTGGGCCTTGAGGAACGTGAACACCATGCCGCCGCCGATGAGCAGCCGGTCGACGGTGCCGATCAGGTTGTCGATGACGCCGAGCTTGTCGGAGACCTTTGAGCCGCCCAGCACGACGACGTAGGGCCGCTCCGGGTCCTCCGTGAGCCGGCGCAGGACCTCGATCTCGCGCAGCACGAGGGCACCCGCGGCGTGGGGCAGCCGCTGCGGCACGTCGTAGACGCTCGCGTGCTTGCGATGCACGGCCCCGAAGCCGTCGCCGACGTACGCCTCGACCAGCGCCGCGAGCTGATCAGCGAACGCGCCCCGCTCGGCGTCGTCCTTGCTGGTCTCGCCCTTGTTGAAGCGCAGGTTCTCGAGCAGGGCGATCTCCCCGTCACGCAGCTGCTCGACGATCGCCTTGGCGCTGTCGCCCACCGTGTCGGTGGCGAACGCCACGTCGCTCCCGAGCACCTCACCGAGGCGCGCGGCGACGGGCGCGAGGGAGTACGCCGGCTCGGGCGCGCCCTTGGGCCGCCCCAGGTGCGCGGTCACGATCACCCGCGCGCCTCGACCGGCCAGGTCGGCGATGGTCGGTGCACTGGCCCGGATGCGTCCGTCGTCGGTGATGGTGTCGCCCTCGAGCGGGACGTTGAGGTCCGAGCGGACCAGGACCCGCTTGCCGCGCAGGCCACCCAGGTCGCG
>JAVEDJ010000348.1 GCA_030841025.1 Actinomycetota bacterium | reverse complement strand
GCGTGCGTTCACCCAGGCCGCACGGCCGATGGCCAGCGCGCACAGATAGACCAGTCCGTGGCCCGGCGGCACGAAGGCGGGCACGTTGTGCAGTCGGTAGACGTAGACCTCCAACAGCGGGGAGAACGTGTACTCCACGGCTGTCGCGAACACCACCACGACTGCGACCTGTGCCCGCACCAGCGGGGTCTCGCGGCGCAGCAGCGCCAGCAACAGCAGCCAGGTGCCGATGCCGAGGAGCCGCTGGGCCCAGATGTCGGCGGCGGTGTCGAGCAGCAGCACCAGCGGCACCCACAGCATCGTCACGGGGACCGGGAAGGCGGGGTGCAGCAACGCGGCGCGGACCTGCCGGCGCGCGGTCGTCGTACGGCGTGCTCGCAGCACCGCCACCGTCGCGTCCGCCGTCACCGTGCCGAGTATGGCACCGGCCCGTTGTCCCTTCCTGCATGATCGACAGCGGGGTGTGAGTGGGGGGGTGGGGCGCTGACCTGCGAGAACGCGGGACGGTGTCCCTTGCTGCATGATCAACGGGGATGGGGGCGGCGACCTTGTGGGGGTGGGTCCCGACGAGGAAGATGTCTGCACCACCCTGAGGAGGCGCGGGTCCCATGCAGGTTCGCGAGGCGATGAGCACCACAGTGCTGACGATCGGGCCCGGTCACACACTGCGCGAGGCGAGCAGGCAGATGGCGGTCCGCCGGGTCGGGGCAGCCGTGGTCCACGACCCCGA
Organism: Actinomycetota bacterium; assembly: GCA_030841025.1. Taxonomy (GTDB): domain Bacteria; phylum Actinomycetota; class Actinomycetes; order JACCUZ01; family JACCUZ01; genus BP-173. Next base: position 12,872 of record JAVEDJ010000348.1, on the reverse strand, counting down.
CGGCGAAGGCATCGGCATCCTGACCGAGCGCGACGTGCTCCAGGCCATCGGCGCCGGGCAGGACCCCGACGGCGAGCGCGTGAGCGACCACCTGACCGGGGAGCTGGTGTTCGCGGCGCCCAGCTGGACGCTCGACCAGGCCGCCGAGGCCATGACGCGAGGCGGCTTCCGGCACCTCATCGTGCTCGAGGAGGGTGACGTGGCGGGCATCGTCTCGGTGCGCGACATCGTGCGCGCCTGGAGCAACGAGCGCTCGGCAGACGAGCTCGTCGGCTGACCCAGCCCTCTAGTCCCGGCCGATTCGACCACGTTAGGTAGGCGGGATGGGACGGCAACAGGCCGGTAGACCTGTTGTCGTCCCCTTGCGCCTGTTGCCGTGCACGATCGGTGGCCCGCTTCACGGCTGACGCGGCGGCCCGGCCCACCAGCGGCCCGGCCCACCAGCGGCCCGGGCGCAAGCGCGGCTCAGCTGAGCTTGTCGCGCGCCGTGTGCGCCCGGCCGGAGATCACGCGCTCGTCCTCGGCCTCCCGCTCGCTGGCCCGCCGCTCGCGCTCCTCGCCCTCCTGCGGCGCACGCTCCTTCAGCCGGAGCAGCACCGCCGCGCCGGCGAGCAGCAGCACGAGGACGCCGAGTACGGCGACCTCGCGGAGCGCGTCGTCGAACCGCGAACCCTTGCCGACGAAGTCAGCCGCCTTGACCGACAGCACGATGATCTCCTTGATCGACGCGATGATGCCGACGATCAGGAACGGCTCCGCGACGATCTCGCGCTGGCGCAGCGTGACGCGTACGGCGAAGAGCAGCTCCACCACGATGAACACGAGCAGCAGCCGGTCGAGCACCTCCAGCGCCACGGCATTTGCGCCGTTGTCACCGATGCTGCCGAAGCCGAGGGCCGCGTCGACGAGCAAAGCGCCGGCCGCCACGGCGAGCAACGCCGCGATGGCGACGTAGATGGCGTCCTCGACGAAGGACAGCAGCGCGTTGCCGACGCGCGCGTAGACCGGGACGTCTTCACGGTCGGGGTCACGGTCCGGCGGATCGCCGCTCACTGGCGCGGCTAGGCGACGTGCACGGAGCGGTCCGCCCCAGCCGTCGCCCGCGGGTCAGCCAGCTCGAAACCCAGCATGATCGCCTCGCCGCACTCGACGCAGGCCCACTCGGGGCAGTCGGCACCGTGCTCGTCGAGGCACTCGGGATTCTCGAAGGCCACCTCGTCGCGACAGGTGGCGCACCACGACGTGATCGTCATGATGCGGGTGTAGATCGACATCGTGCTCCTCCTCGTGGGCATCCCGTTGGCTCCGGACAGACCATGACATGGGGTGCAGACAAAACCGAACAGGCGCGCCGGTTGTCGTCTTGTCGACTTTCGGCACCGGTGCTGGCGCGGGTGGTAGCGGGCAGCGATCATGGGTATGCCGCGGACCCGGGCGGCGTACCGGTCATCCCGATCAGTTCCCCTCTCCTTGGAGCACAGCCATGCAGAGCATCTGGAAGGGCGCGATCTCCTTCGGCCTCGTCTCGATCCCTGTCCGGCTCTACAGCGCGACCGAGGAGAAGGACGTGTCGTTCCGGCAGGTGCACCGCCAGGACGGTGGCCGCATCCGCTACAAGCGCGTCTGCTCGGTCGACGGCGAAGAGGTGCCCTACGCCGACATCGCGAAGGGCTATGAGCTGCCCGACGGCGAGATGGTGGTGCTGGACGACGAGGACTTCGCCAACCTCCCGATCTCGTCCTCGCGGGCCGTCGAGGTGCTCAGCTTCGTGCCCGCGGAGCAGCTGGACCCGGTTCAGATGGGCAAGCCCTACTACTGCGACCCCACTGGCGGCGATGCAAAGCCCTACGTCCTCCTGCGCGACTCGCTCGAGAAGGCAGACCGGGTGGCCATCGTCAAGGTCGCGCTACGCCAGCGTGAGCGGCTCGCAATGCTGCGGCCCCGCGACGGGGTACTCGTGCTGCAGACGTTGCTCTGGCCGGACGAGGTGCGCGAACCGCGCTTCGACTTCCTCGACCAGGACGTCTCGGTGCGCCCGCAGGAGCTCGCGATGGCCGAGTCCTACATCACGGCGCTGTCCGGAGACTTCGACCCCAGCGAGTTCTCCGACGAATACCGTCAGGCGCTCGAGCAGGTGATCGAGGCCAAGGCAGCCGGCCGCGAGGTGAAGGCTCCCGCCGAGGAGGCGCCGAAGTCCGGTCAGGTCGTCGACCTGATGGAGGCGCTGCGGCGCAGTGTCGACGAGGCCAAGGCTCGTCGCGGCGAGGTCTCCTCGGGAGCCGGCGCGCCGGCCACCAAGAAGGCGAGCGGTTCGCAGGGGGCGCCCAAGAAGGGTGCTGCCAAGAAGACCGCCGCCAAGAAGACCGCGACCAAGGCACCACGGAAGAAAGCGGCGAAGAAGTCGAGCACCCAGAAGGCGGCCAAGAAGTCAGCGTGACGAGGTAGCCGCGGTGCCTCGGGGCGGGCGGCACGTCTACCGGTTCGTCGCGGACGACGGCGGCACCTACTGGTGCCCTATCTCGCGGGTCGTGCCGTCGGCGGCGGCACGAGGAACGAGGAACGAGCCTGAGTAGGAGCCGTTCGGCCACCAGCCCGGAATGATCTCGCGGTGAACAGCGATGATGTCCGACGTGAGAGCAGCCGTCGAGATCCTCGCCCTGGTCATCGCTGTCGCGATCGTCGCAGGTGCCACCCGTCGCGCCGGCTTCTCACCCCCCCTCGTGTTGGTGGTCGTCGGTGTCGTCGCCTCGCTGATCCCCGGCGTGCCCGACTACAAGCTCGACCCCGAGGTGGTCCTGGTCGGCCTGCTGCCGCCGCTGCTCTATGCCGCGGCGCTGCGCACCTCGCTCGTCGACGTACGGGCCAACCGGCAGGCGATCGGCATCCTCGCCGTCGGGGCCGTTGTGTTCACCACCGTCGTCGTCGGCGTCATCGCCTGGTCGATCCTGCCCAGCGTCTCGCTGGCCGCCGGGCTGGCACTCGGAGCCGTCGTCGCTCCGCCGGACGCCGTGGCCGCGACCACCATCGGCAGGCGCGTCGGGATGCCGCGCCGCCTGGTCTCCATCCTCGAGGGTGAGAGCCTGCTCAACGACGCCACCGCGCTGGTGTCCTTGCGCACCGCGGCAGCCGCCATCACGGCCTCCGTCGGGTTCTGGGCGGTGCTCGGCGACTTCGCCCTCGCCGTCATCGGCGGCCTCGCGGTCGGGATCGCCGTCGCGGCGGTGCTGGCAGCGATCCGCAAGAACGTCACGGACCCCGTGCTCGACACGACGCTGTCCTTCATCGCGCCGTTCCTGGCCTACCTGCCGGCCGAGGCGTTCCACGCGAGCGGCGTCCTCGCGGTCGTCGTTGCCGGCCTGCTGCTGGGCCACAAGTCACCTGTGCTGCAGTCGGCCTCGTCCCGGTTGGCCGAGCAGACGAACTGGCGCACCGTCCAGTTCGTCCTGGAGAACGCCGTCTTCCTGCTGATCGGCCTGCAGATCCCCGGCGTCGTCAGGAACGCCCTTGACAGCAACGTCGGCAACGGCCGCATCCTGCTGCTGTGCGTCGCGGTCTTCCTGGCAACGGTTGTCTCACGAGTCGTCTGGGTCTTCGCCGCCACCGCGATCTATCGCTTCGGGCCAGAGCCTCTGCGCCGGCACGCGTGGCCCTGGTCGCACGCGACGCTGGTCTCGTGGGCGGGGATGCGCGGTGTGGTGACCCTGGCGGCGGCCTTTGTGCTGCCCGCGGAGACTCCCGCTCGGGACGCCCTGGTGCTGGCCGCGATCGTGGTGGTGGCCGGCAGCCTGCTGCTCCAGGGCACCACGTTGCCGTTGCTCTCCCGCCGCCTTGCCCTTCCCGGTCCCGACGCAGCCGAGGACGCACTGCAGGAGGCCGCCGTGCTGTCGAACGCGACGAAGGCCGGGCTCAGCCGGCTGGAGGAGCTGCGCAGCGAGGGAGACGACCCGGCGGTCATCGACCGCCTCGAGGAACGCATCCGGTCGCGGTCCGACGCGGCATGGGAGCGGCTGGGCCGTGGCAGCACCTCTGGCGAGACACCCAGCGAGTCCTACCGCCGGCTACGCACCGAGATGCTGAAAGCCGAACGAGCGGTCGTGCTCGAGGCCAGGGACAGCGGCCACGTCGACGACGAGGTGTTGCGCGACGTGCTCAGTGTCCTGGACGTGGAGGAGTCGCTGCTCGACCGGCTCGGTGACAAGGACTTCGATGTGGAGCGCGAGCTCGTCTCGCGCACCGACGACGACCAGCTGTGCGAGCACCTCGCCGACGCGCCGGTCGCCGTCAAGCCCAGCACGCCGGACGGGTGCGAGGAGTGTCTGCGCGATGGCACGCGGTGGGTGCACCTGCGGCTGTGCCTGACCTGTGGTCACGTCGGCTGCTGCGATTCCTCGACGGAGCGCCACGCGACCGCGCATGCCAAGGAGACCGACCACCCGGCCATCCGCAGCTTCGAGCCCGGTGAGTCGTGGCGCTGGTGCTACGTCGACGAGCAGCTCGGCTGACGTTCGCTGACGCGAAGGTCCTTGGCAAAGCTGCGCGAGAGCGGCGCGTCCTTGTAGTGCCCGAATCCCGCGGTGGGCAGGTACCCCTCGCTCGTGTAGAGCGCGATCGCCTCCGGCTGGGCAGTCCCCGTCTCGAGGAGGACCCGCCGGTAGCCGCGGTCCCGTGCCCGGTCCTCGAGCGCGCGCAGCAGGGTGCGCGCGTGCCCGCGACGCCGGTGCGCTGCCCGGACGAACATCCGCTTGACCTCGACGACGCCTTCATCGTGGCGGCGCAGACCGGCGCAGCCGATGGCCTCGCCGTCGACGGTGGCGACGAGGAACGCGCCGTACGGCGGTGTGAACTCCGCAGGGTCGACGGCACTTGCGTCGGGGCTGCCGTACCGCACGACGTACTCCTGCTGCACTTCGCTGATCAGGCTCTGCGCCAGCGCGCTGTCGAAGGCCACGTCCTGCATGATGAGCTCGGTCACTCAGCCTCCCGGCCAGACAGCAGTTGCGCGCGGCGTTCCCGCGCTCGGGCTCGCGCGCGGCGAAAGCGACGGGCGAACGGTCGGGCCAGGTCCGCCGCGCCGACCAGGCCGGCGGTGTTTCCCAGCTGCGCCTTCACGATCGTGGCCTCAGGGCGGTAGCGCCGGCCGGTCAGCTGCCGCTGGAACGCCTCTCGTGCCGGGCCCAGCAACAGCTCTCGTGCGTCGGAGAGGCCGCCGCCGATGACGAACGTTCCGGGGTCGAAGGCCGCGGCGAGGTTGGCGATGCCGACTCCGAGCCACTGACCGACGTCTCCGATCAGCTCGATGGCCGCGTCGTCACCTTCCTGCGCGAGCTGGGTGATGAGCGGACCAGTGATGCGGGCGACATCCCCACCGGCAAGATCGAGCCAACGCTGCGCAACCGGTGAGTCCGCAGCCGCGAGCTCACGTGCCTCCCGCACCAGTGCGTTGCCGCTGGCGTACTGCTCCCAGCAGCCGCGGTTGCCGCACTCGCAGCGGCGACCAGACGGCACGACCTGCATGTGACCGAACTCCCCCGCGACACCGAAGCGACCGCGTTGCAGCACACCGTTGACCAGCAGTGCGCCGCCGATGCCGGTGCCGAGGTTGACGCAGACCAGGTGGGTCTCTTCGCGGCCGGCACCGAATCGCCACTCTGCCCAGACCGCGGCGTTCGCGTCGTTCTCCACGACGACCGGCAGCCGAAGCCGTTTGCTGATCGCATCCCGCAGCGGCTCGTGGCGCCACGACAGGTGGGGGGCGAACAGCACGGACGAGCGCGTAGCGTCGACGAACCCGGCAGCGCCGATGCCGACGGCGTAGATCTCGTGCCGCTCGCTCAGGTCCAGGACGGCGTCGACGATCGTGTCCTCGACGACCTGCGGAGCCTTGCTCTTGTCCGGCGTCTCGCGGCGGATCTCCTCGAGGACGTTGCCGTCCCGATCAACGACGCCGGCAGCCACCTTGGTGCCCCCGATGTCGACCCCCGCGGTGAGCAGCGGCGAGCCGGCGCGATACGGCCGCTGCTGACGGTTCGCCGCCTGCTCTCGCAGGGTCATCCCGAGCACGCGGGGGCGTCGTTCCGTCACGGGTGCGAACTCTAACCGAGGCGTCCAACGAGCTCGTCGAGCTCTGCTTCGACGGCGGTGGTGATCTCCCGGGGATCCGCGACGACGTTGCAGTCGGCCGCGACACCCACGGTTACCCGCCCGGCGTAGCTGAAGATGCTGATGCCGAGCCCGACGGCGCCGGCCTGAGGCACCCAGAACACGACACGCGTCAACGGGGACCCCGCGAGCAGTACGACGTCGCGCGGGCCGGGCACGTTGGTCACGATGGCGCTCGACTTGGCACCGAGGACACGGACCGCCAGACGGTGCCCCCAGGACGGCAGCGCGCCCACGATGCTGAGGATCGCGAAGGTCGCCGCGGCCTGTGGCGTCCCCTTCACCTGGCTCATGCGGTCGTGCACCGCCCGCGCCCGCTCCACCGGGTCGGCAACGGAGATGGGCAACCGCACGAACACCAGACCGAACCGGTTGCCCAGGGAGGTGGGCACCGGCTGGCCGGCGGGACGGAGATTGACCGGGACGAAGACGCGCAGGTCGTGCGCGCGGCCACCGTGTTGCATGAGATGGCGACGCAACGCCCCCGCGGTGACCGACAACAGCACGTCGTTGACGGTGACACCGAGCCGGCGGGCGATCGCCTTGACGTCCCCCAGGTCGAGCTCCCGGGTCCAGGCCGCACGCTTGCGCGTCCCCAGCCGCCCACTCAACCGGGTCCGCGGGTCGCGCGCGGCGAACACGATGCGCAGTCCGGTGCCCACGACCTCGACGCCGAACCGCAGCGCGGTCCACGCCCGCCTGACCGGCCGCATCCCGCGATCGGTCTGGTGGCCGGTCTGGTGACCGGTCACACCGGCCACGCCCTTGGTCGCGTCGTTGACCCGCCTGACCAGGCCGGGTCGGCGGGCCCCGCGTGTCCCGCCGTCGGCCGGCGGGCTCGTGTCGGCAGTGGGGGCGGGCAGGTCGTCGGTCAGGTTCAGCAGGACCGCCGCAAGAGCCATGCCGTCGGCGATGCAGTGGTGCAACCGCGCCACGACCGTCGACCCCTCGCCGGGCCCCTCGACGAGCTGCAGCTGCCAGGGCGATCTGGACATGTCGAGCGGGGTGCCGAGCAGATCACCGACCAGGTCGGCCAGGGCCGCCTCGTCGTCCCTGCCCGCCGGAAGCCGGGCCGCAACGAGATGTCGGTCGAGGTCGAAGTCCGGGTCGTCGACCCACACCGGCTGCTCGAGCGGGCTCGTGGACGGCAGGGCACGGCGGCGAAACGTCGGGTACGGCTCGACCATCCGCTCCCGCACGACATCGGCGAACCTTGCCCGATCGAGCTTCTCATCGAAGCGCAGCACGGCGGTGACCATCATCAAGTTGTCCGGGGCGTCCATGCCGAGCCACGCAGCATCCGCGTCTGCCATGCGGATCGTGGTCACGCGTCATCCTGTCAGGAGGCTCATGGGCAAGGATGGCCCGCATTGACCGCCGTACCTCATGCAATGGAACAGGAGCCCGCCGACGTGACCGACCTCGACCAGCTGACCGTTGCCGTCCTCGGTGGGACCGGTCCACAAGGGCGTGGACTCGCGCGCCGCTTCGCGCTGGCCGGCCTCACCGTCGAGCTGGGGAGCCGGGCCGCCGAGCGGGCCGCCGAGGTCGCCCAACGCCTCGCGACGGACACCGGTGGGCGGATCACCGGTGCCGCCAACCGCGAGGCGGCCGCGCGCGCGGACATCGTGGTCGTGGCGGTCCCCTGGGAGGGCCACGCCGAGCTGCTGGCCGACCTGTCCGACGCGTTGGCGGGCAAGCTGGTCATCGACTGTGTCAACCCGCTGGGGTTCGACCAGCAGGGTGCCTACGCCCTCGAGGTGCCGGAGGGGTCGGCCGCCCAGCAGGCGGCGGCTCTGCTCCCCCGCAGCCGGGTGGTCGCCGCCTTCCACCACGTCAGTGCCGTGCTGCTCGAGGACCCGGACGTCAGCAGCCTGGACACCGACGTCCTCGTGCTGGGCGAAGACCGGGCGGACACCGACCTCGTGCAGGAGCTCGCCGGGCTCGTGCCGGGGATGCGCGGCATCTACGCCGGCCGGCTGCGCAACGCCCACCAGGTCGAGGCGCTGACCGCCAACCTGGTCAGCATCAACCGCCGCTACAAGGCACACGCCGGCGTGCGCGTGACCGACGTCTGATGGGCGGGCCACTGTCCGGGCTGCGCGTGGTCGAGCTGGCCGGGCTAGGCCCGGGGCCGCACGCGGCGATGGTTCTCGCCGACCTGGGCGCCGACGTCGCCCGGGTCGAGCGGCCTGAGGGCGCGTTGACGTACGGCGACCCGGGGCTGGACAGCGTGTTGCGTGGCCGCCGCGCCGTGCCGGCAGACCTCAAGAGCGCGCAGGGCGTCGCGCTGGTGCTGGGCCTGGTCGAACGCGCTGACGTGTTGCTCGAGGGGTATCGCCCCGGGGTCGCTGAGCGGCTGGGCCTGGGCCCGGACGTGTGCCTGGCGCGCAACCCGCGACTCGTGTACGGCCGGGTGACCGGGTGGGGCCAGGAGGGCCCGCTGGCCGAACGTGCCGGTCATGATCTCAACTACCTCGGACTGACCGGCACGCTCGCCATGATCGGTCGGGCCGGTGAGCGGCCGGTGCCTCCGTTGAACCTCGTCGCCGACTACGGGGGTGGTTCCATGCTGCTGCTCGTGGGCGTGCTCGCCGCCCTGGTCGAGCGGCAGGCGTCCGGCCGCGGCCAGGTCATCGACGCCGCGATGGTCGACGGAACCGCACTCCTGAGCCAGGCGCTCTGGTCGCTGCGTGCGCAGGGCGTGTGGCGCGAGGAACGCGGCAGCAACCTGCTCGATGGCGGGGCGCCGTTCTATGACACCTATGAGTGTGCCGACGGGCGGTACGTCGCCGTAGCGGCGCTCGAGCCGCAGTTCTTTGCGGAGCTGCTGCGCGCGCTCGGCATCGACAGCAGCTCGCTGCTTGGCCAGCTGGACCCACGCGGCTGGCCCGAGCTTCGTCGGCGGCTCACCGACGTCTTCCGGACCCGGACCCGGGACGACTGGGCGTCGGCCTTCGCTGGCATCGACGCGTGCGTGAGCCCGGTGCTCGAGTTGTCGGAGGCGCCGAGCCATCCGCACCTGGTCGCGCGCGGCACGTTCGCCGGCGGCCCGGGTCACGAGCAGCCCCAGCCGGCCCCCCGCTTCTCGCGCACTCCTGCTGATCGGCCGGCGGAGCATCCGTCCCTGCACGACGCGACCGAGCAGGTGCTGGCCGACTGGGGTGTCACCGCGCAGTAAGCCCGCTCACCGCGCGGGCGATGCGCCGGGCGTCGAGGGAGATCTCGCGGAGCATGCCGCTGATCGGGTTGGTGTAACCGGTGAACCACATACCTGGCGCGTGGGGATCAGTCATCGCGCCGCGGACCCGCGGCCGGCCCTCGGGACCCAGCACCCCGAGGTGACCGAGCAACGGCTCGAGGCCCTGTCGGTAACCCGCCGCGACGATGACCACATCGGGTGCGACACGTGAGCCGTCGGCGAGCAGCACGTCAGCACCGTCGAGCGCTTCGACAGCGTGGACGACCGTGACCTGCCCGCGTTGAACCGCTGCTACCAGGCCGACGTCGAGGACCGGGATCGCGTTGTCGCGCAACAGGCGGGTGTAGATGCCGTCGACCGGAAGCGGCAGGCCAACGTCCGTGAGATCAGGAACCGTCGCCCGCTGCACCACGCGAAGGGCGCGGTCGACAACTGGAGGCGGCAGGTGACGGACCAGCACGCTCACGGCCTGCGAAGGGACACCCATGACCTCACGACGCACGATGTTCGGCGAAGTGCGAACGGCCATCCGGACATTGCGCGCGCCGCCCTCGACGAGGTCGACCGCGACCTCGGCACCGGTGTTGCCGGCCCCCACCACAAGCACGCTCTTGCCTCGGTATGGAGCTGGGTTCCGGTAACCGGCTGCGTGCACGAGCTCGCCCGTGAAGGTCTCCACTCCCGGCCAGTCCGGCAGCACCGGTGTGTGGTTGTAGCCGGTGGCGATGACGACGTACGACGCCTCGAGCGGACCGCTTGGTGTCTGCAGACGCCAACCCCCGGGAACGCGCTCGACGTACCGCACCTCGCTCGACAAGGCCAGCCGAAGACGGTGGTGCGCGGCGTACGCCTCGAGGTACTCGACGACGTCGCGGCGCGCCACGAACCGGCCGTACGACCTCGGCATGCGTAGCCCTGGTAGCTGGGAGAGCCACCGCGCGGTGTGCAGGTGCAGCCGGTCGTACTGTTCCCGCCACGTCGACCCGACAGCATCCGCGCGGTCGACGACAAGCGGGTCGAGCCCCCGCTCCCGCAGCATCGCCCCGACTGCCAGCCCGGCCGGCCCGGCACCGAGCACGACCACCTGTTCCGGCACGCAGACTCCCTCGGGTGGGGCGCAAAACGTTACCCGCGCGTGCGAGGCTTCGTAGTGTGCAGGAACCCGATCAGCCCGTCGAGGGTGCACCCGCGGCCAGGCCGCCGAGATCGATGGCCTGGCGGCGCGTACGACGGGTGGTGCTGCTGCTCGTCACGGCCGTGTCCCTCTACATCGTCGCGCCGAGCCTGCTTGCCGTCTTCAACGCCTTCCCTCAGCTCGGCGACGTGCAGCCCGTGTGGTTCGTCGTCGTTGTGATACTCGAGTCGGCAAGCTTCGTCAGCCTCTGGGTGCTGCTGCGCATCGCCTTGCGCACCCGCTCCTGGTTCGACATCGCCAGCTCGCAGCTGGCGTCGAACGCCGCCAGCCGCATCCTCCCCGGCGGCGGAGCCTCTGGCACCGTCGTGCAGGCCGCCGTGCTGATCGCGTCGGGCTATCCCCCCGCCCGGGTCGGGGCTGCGCTCGGTGCGACCGGTCTGCTCACGACGGGCATGTTGCTGGCGCTGCCGTTGCTGGCCGTGCCCGCACTGGCCACCGGGACGCAGCTCGCGCCACAGCTCGAGCTCGGACTCATCGTGTCCTTGATCGTCGCAGTGCTGCTGGTCGCGCTGGGTTTCGCGGTGCTCAAGTGGGATCGCATCGTCACCGCTGTAGCCCAGGCCATCGGGTTTCTCGCGGCTGCCCTCCTGCGGCGAAGCGATGCCAAGACCATCGCCGCCCGGATCGTCGTCGAGCGAGATCAGGTCGCTGCCGCGTTCTCCGGGCACTGGCTGTTCGCGTTGGCCAGCGCAGCGAGCAACCGCATGTTCGACTACGCGGCACTGGTGGCCGCACTGATCGCCGTCGGCGCCGACGTGCGACCGACGCTGGTTCTGGTCGCCTATGTCGGTGCGGTCGCGCTCGGGCTGGTGCCCATCACTCCGGGCGGGCTCGGCTTCGTGGAGACCGGCCTGACCAGCCTCCTCGTCCTGGGCGGCGTACCCACGGACACCGCCCTGGCCGGAACCCTGCTCTACCGGCTGGCGTCGTACTGGCTGCCGATCCCGTTGGGCGCCATCGCCTGGGCCGGGTGGCGCGCACGACCGGCCGAACGCCGGACCCAGCCGACCCCGACCTAGGCAGCGCCGGGATGCCCGGGCAGCACTGTCACGTTCGCCAGAAGGCCGGGGGCCGCTACCGTCGCGGCTATGGATGATCTCGCCGATCTGCTGGGTCGCGCCGCCGCCGAGGTGGCCAACTTTCGGGTGACCCTGCAGGATCGCCCGGTTGCGCCGTCGACCGACCTCGGCATGTTGCGCAAGGCATTCGGAGGGCCGCTGCCCGACTTGTCGAGCTCGCCGTCCGACGTGCTGGACCAGCTCGTCAGCGCCGCGAGCGGCGGACTGGTGGCCTCCGTGGGCCCCCGCTACTTCGGGTTCGTGATCGGCGGCTCCCTCCCGGCAGCAGTTGCGGCCGACTTCCTGACCACGGGATGGGACCAGTCGGCGTTCAACGCGGTCCTGTCCCCCGCCGCGTCCGTCGCAGAGGAGGCGGCGGGCGCGTGGCTCAAGGAGCTGCTCGCCATTCCGGAGTCCGCGTCCGTCGGGTTCGTGACCGGCGCCCAGGGCGCCAACACCGTGGGCCTGGCGGCAGCGCGGCACGACGTGCTTGCCCGGGCCGGCTGGGACGTGGAGCGCGACGGCCTGCTCGGCGCCCCGACGGTGCGCGTGGTGGCCGGCGCCGAGCGACACGCGACGATCGACCGGTCATTTCGGCTGTTGGGCTTCGGCACCAGTGTCATCGAGTCTGTTGCCGCCGATGCCAACGGCGCGATCGACGTGGATGACCTCGAGCGGGTGCTCGCGGCCGGGCCCGCGGGACCAATGATCGTGTGTCTCCAGGCCGGCAACGTCAACACCGGCGCGTGCGACAACCTGCGGGTCGCTTGCGAGCTCGCCCACGGGCACGGTGCCTGGGCGCACGTGGACGGAGCGTTCGGGCTCTGGGCTGGCGCCAATCCAGCCACCCGCCACCTCGTCGACGGTGTCGAGCTCGCGGACTCGTGGGGTTGCGACGGGCACAAGTGGCTCAACGTTCCCTACGACTCGGGCTTCGTGTTCTGCGCGCGGCCGGACGTGCATGTCGCCGCCGTGTCCTACACGGCGGCCTATCTCGTCGGCTCGGGTGGCGCCACACCGGCGCCTTCCGACTTCACCCTCGAGTCGTCCAGGCGGGCACGGGGCTTCGCAACCTGGGCGGCACTGCGACAGCTCGGCAAGGAGGGCGTGGCCGATCTCGTCGAGCGCAACTGTCAGCTGGCGCGCCGGTTCGCCGACGCGCTCCAGGCCGGTGGCGCCGAGGTTGCCAACGACGTGGTGCTCAACCAGGTGCTCGTCGGGTTCGGCGACGACGCGCGCACCGACCGCATCATCGAAG
>JAVEDJ010000346.1 GCA_030841025.1 Actinomycetota bacterium | reverse complement strand
CGGCGCCGCCGTCCCGCCGTCCTACGCGCTCGACCTCGACCCGGCGGCGACGAACCTCTTCTACCACCACAACCGCATCCACGACGAGTACTACGACCTCGGCTTCACGGAGACCGCCGGCAACTTCCAGATGAACAACTTCGGCAAGGGCGGTGGCGGCGAGGACGCGATCATCGGCCTCGTCCACGCCGGGGCGGCGACCGGCGGCGCGCCGACCTACACCGGCCGCGACAACGCCTACATGCTCACGCTGCCCGACGGCCTGCCGTCGTGGAGCGGCATGTTCCTCTGGGAGCCGATCAACGACGCGTTCGAGGGCCCGTTCTCCGACGGCAACTTCGACATGTCGGTCGTCCAGCACGAGTACACGCATGGACTGTCGACGCGGTACGTCGCCGGCGGCTAGGCGCTGAACGCGCACCAGTCGGGCTCGATGGGCGAGGGCTGGAGCGACTGGTACGCGCTGAACCACATGCACCGCACCGGCCTGCAGAGCAAGGCCGTCGTCGGGGAGTACGCGACCGGCAACGCGGCCCGCGGCATCCGCAACTGGGACTACGACCAGAACCCGACCGGCTTCGGCGACATCGGCTACGACCTGACCGGACCCGAGGTCCACGCCGACGGCGAGATCTGGACCACCACGATCTGGGACATGCGCAAGGCGCTCGTTGCCAAGTTCGGCGCCGCGAAGGGCGGCGAGGTGGCGGCTCGTCTGGTCACCGACGGCATGCCGCTGACCGCCCCGGACCCGTCGTTCCTCGACGCCCGCAACGGCATCCTCGCCGCGGACCTCGACCGCAACCACGGTGACAACACCGACCTCATCTGGAACGTCTTCGCCAAGCGCGGCGCCGGCGCCTCCGCAGTGAGCCTGACCGGTGACGACACGGACCCGACGCCCGCCTACGACAACCCGTCGGCGGCGCGCAACGGAACCCTGGTCGGCAAGGTGGTCAACGCCTCGACCGGCCAGCCGGTGAAGAACGCCCGGGTCTTCGTGGGTGTCTTCGAGGCTCGTACGACGCCGGTCGCGCGCACCTCCGACACCGGTGGCTTCGGGCTGAAGATCGTGCCCGGCAGCTACAACGTGACCGTGCAGGCGCCCGGCTTCGGCGCGCAGACGTTCAAGAACGTTTCGGTCACCGCCGGTGCCACGAGGTCGCTCGCGTTCACCGTCGCACCCAACCTCGCCTCGCTGGCATCCGGCGCGACGATCGTGTCGTCGTCCAGCGAGGACGACGGCCTGCCGGCCAAGTTCCTCCTGGACGACACCGAGGCGACGGTCTGGAGCACGAAGACGGGGACGACGCCCTACAACAACGGCCCCGACCAGCGCGTCACGGTCAAGCTGGCCAAGCCGTCGACCATCTCGACCATCCAGGTCAGCGCATTCAAGAACACCACGTCGTCGCGCTTCGCGGCGCTGAAGGACTTCACCTTCCAGGTGTCCGACGACGGGGTGCTGTGGAAGACCGTCAAGACCGGCGGCTTCGGCTACCAGACGCCTCGGCCGACTGCTCCCGACCTGCACTACAAGTCGTTCAAGCTGGCCAGCCCGACGAACGCGTCGTACGTGCGCTTCTTCATCGACTCGGTGCAGGGCGAGACCATGGAGTACGCGCAGGCTGCCGAGCTGCAGGTCTTCGGTGCGGTCGCGGGCATCGAGCCCGTAGCCCCGCCGGCCGACCCGGACTTCACCGACCAGGGCACGATCGTGGCGGGCAACCCCTCGGCCGGCGACCCGACCGGTCTGCAGAACGCGTTCGGCGTGACGGGCACGGAGTTCACCACCAACTGCGGCTCCATGCCGCCGGCGTCACAGGGCGCCGACGCGTGGATCACGAAGCTGCCGTCGGGCTTCGGTGACGGCACGCACACCGTCACGGTGGTCGGTGGCGAGTCCACCCCGGCAGGACACGACATCGACCTGTACTTCCTGGACTCGCAGTGCGAGCTCAACGGGTCTGCGGCGAGCTCTGCGGCCGACGAGTCGACGGTCATCCCCGGCGGGACGACCTACGTGATCAGCCAGCTGTGGACAGGGGCGAACGTCCCGATCACGCTGACGGCCAAGGACGCCGGCTAGCCGGGCTGACCGCGGCCGGACGAGCCGCATCGAACAGACGAGGGCCCGGGTGCTTCGGCACCCGGGCCTTTCGCTGCCCCGCCACCGGCCGCCGTTCGACCACGTTCGGTAGCGCGCGCCGAGCTGGTCGCTGGGTCTACCGTGCGGGCGGCGTCAGGCCGTCTCGACGTACGCGTGGTCCAGGTAGTCGTGCACGGCCTGCTCCGGGACGCGGAAGGAGCGCCCGACACGTACGGCGGGCAGCGTGCCGGCGTGCACGAGTCGGTAGACAGTCATCTTCGACACTCGCATCGCCGCCGCGACTTCCGCGACAGTCAGGAACTTGACCTCGGCAAGAGGACGATCAGCAGCCATGACGCACCGAACCTCCAGCACGTGACGGGCGCCGGCTTCCCCACCGGCTGCTCAACGAGACGCACGCGCTCTAGGGCAAGAGTAGGGGCCCATGAGCCTGCTGGGATAGGGGATGTCCAAGGTCAGCCTGTCCACGGCCCACTTTGAGCGTGCCGGGGGCCCGGTCAGCTCGGGTCGGGACCGCTCAGTGGGCCGGGTGAGCGTGGGCCGGGTCAGCGGGGCCGGGGCGCAGACCGGCGGACTCCAGCAGGAACGCCGTGACCGGGTCGTAGAGGTGCGGCGCGACGTTGTCGTCGAGCGGGACGGCCACGGCCACGGCACCCTCCTGCTCGCCGACGAACAGCGCCGGGTCGTTCGAGTCCGCGAAGCCCACGGCCGTGACGCCGGCCTGTGCGGCCGCACCGGTCCAGCCGTGGTCGGCCAGCACGAGGTCTGGTGGTGCCTCGCCACGAGCGGCGAGATCGGCGAGGATCGCCTCCATCGGCCGGGGCGAGTGCGTGTGGTTGAGCTCGCCCCGCGTGCTGACCATGGCGACGCGGCCGACGTAGCGGATCTCACGGCGGGCCCGGCCGCTGCGGGTCGTGGTCTCGTAGCTCCACCCGGCAGCCGGCGTCAGCAGCTCGGCACCGGCCTCCGCGAGCGCGCCTGCCACGGCCAGGTGGACGGGCAGCAGCCCGGCCGGGTGTCCCGTGGCGACCATCACGCGCGCACCGGGGCGGGCCGCCTCGGCGATCCGCGCAGCCATCCGCTCGAGCGCCGCCACGGTCAGCTCGGGGTCGATGCGGTCCCGACCGCGCAGGTGCCTGCCGTCGGGCGACACACCGACCTTGCGCGCCATCAGGGCCAGCACGTCGCCCAGGGTCCACGAGCGTCGCGGTGA
>JAVEDJ010000335.1 GCA_030841025.1 Actinomycetota bacterium | reverse complement strand
GGCGCGATGATGCAGGAGCCGCCGATCTGCCGCACCCCTTCCTCGAGTCCCGCCTTCGCCGTGCCGACCACCCACGTGCCGTTCTGGTAGGCGCCGGCCTGCATGCTCAACGTGTTGTGGAAGTTGGCCAGAGGGTCGCTCTCCGGCATCGCCGGGTTGTGCACGGGCGTGTTGTAGCCGAGCGCCACGAGCTCGACGCCCTGCAGACCCATGACGCGGTACGTCTCCGGCCAGCGGCGATCGTTGCAGATGCACATGCCGACGCGGCCGCCGAACGCCTCCCAGACCGGAAAGCCCAGGTCACCCACCTCGAAGTAGCGCTTCTCGAGGTTCTGGAAGGGGTACTCGTCGTTGACGTCGTAGTAGCCGGGCAGGTGGATCTTGCGATAGATGCCTACCGTCGACCCGTCCCGCTCGACAAGGACGGAGGTGTTGAAGCGGCGTACCTTGCCCTCCTCGACGACGCGTTCGCCGTATCCGAGGTAGAAGCCCACCCCCAGCCGCGCCGCCTCGTCGAACAGTGGCTGTACGCCGGCGTTCGGCATGGAGTCCTCGAAGTAGGAGTCCAGCTCTGCGTCGTCGGCCACCAGCCAGTGCGGGAAGAACGGAGTCAGCGCGGCCTCGGGGAACACCACCAGCTCGGCCTTGCGCGCCGCCGCGTCACGCAACAGGTCAATGAGCCGATCCACGACGGAGGCGCGGGACGTTGCCGCGGCGATCGGCCCCAGCTGGGCGGCGGCGACAAGTAGGGGACGGCTCAAGCGAGCACCTCCGGCGTGAGAGTTCGACGGACGACTCGCCATCCTGGCCGACCACGCCCGGGGTTCCTTCGTCCAGACGGACAGGATGTTCACGCAAACCTCGTCGGTGACGACATGGGTCCCGACCGCGGCGATCCCTACGTTGGGCAGTCACGCGAGCCGGGCCCTCGCCGCGTGGGAGGGCCCATACCGACCGGAGCGGTCTCGCCGGAGGGAGCAAGGGCAGTGTCGGGATCGCTGTTGGCCATCGAGGGCCTGGCGAAGCAGTACGGGCGGCACCGCGTGCTCGACGACGTGAGCCTGACCCTGGAGGCGGGGGAGACGGCAGCCCTGCTCGGCGAGAACGGCGCGGGCAAGTCCACGCTGGCCAAGATCCTCGCCGGTGCCGTGAAGCCCGACGACGGACGCATGCGCATCGACGGTGAAGAGGTCTCGTTCTCGACACCCCGCGAGGCGCTCACTCGGGGCATTGCCTTCATCCCGCAGGAGCTGGTCTACGTCCCGGAGCTCACCGTCGCGGAGAACATCGTGCTGGGCCGTTGGCCGCACAAGTTCAGCCTGACCTCCCAGGCGTGGGTACGCCGGCAGGCAGCGGCCGAGGCGCGCAAGTACGGCTTCCGCATCCCGCTGGACCGCCGCATGGCCTCCCTGAGCCTCGCGCAGCAGCAGACGGTGGAGATCCTCAAGGCCGTCGCGCGCCGGTCGCGCATCATCGTGCTGGACGAGCCGACGGCAGCGCTGAACTCCGACGACAGCCAGCAGCTGCTCGACCTGATGACCGGCCTGGCTGAGTCCGGCGTCGGAGTCATCTACATCTCGCATCGGCTCGACGAGGTCTTCCGCGCCTGCCGGACTGTCCACGTCCTGCGCAACGGCCACCTTGTTCACTCGTCACCGGTCGGCGAGACCAGCCCCGGCCAGATCATCCAGCACATGCTCGGCCGCAAGAGCGACGAAGCAGTCGTGCCGAAGCAACGGGTGGAGCGCAGCACCAAGGTGCTCGAGCTGCACGGTTGGGAGCGCGAACAGTCACCACCGCTGCGCCACGTCTCCCTCGAGGTGCACGAGGGCGAGATCGTGGGGCTGTACGGCGTCCGCGGCGCCGGTGCCGAGACCGTAGCCGAGACCCTCGGCGGCCTGCACCCGGACGTGCGCGGCGGCACGACCGTAGGCGGACGCGCGCTGCGCGGGCTGCGTCATCCGCTGGCCAGCCGGCGTGCGGGCATCGCCTACGTCCCGGCGGACCGCAAGTCCCAGGGGCTCGTCCTGAGCCTGCCCGTGCTGCAGTCCTTCTCGCTGCTCATCATGAGCACGCTGAGCCGCTTCGGCATCGTCGCCCGCAACCAAGAACGCGCGGCGGCCAGCCGCCTCGCGCGCGAGGTGCGGTTGCGAGCGCGGGGACTGGGCCAGCCGGTCGGCGAGCTCTCCGGGGGCAACCAGCAGAAGGTCCTCGTCGGCAGCCGGCTGGCCAGCAAGCCGAACGTCCTTGTGTTGCAGGAGCCCACCCGCGGCGTCGACGTCGGTGCTCGTCTGGAGATCCACCGGTTGCTGCGCAAGCTCGCCGACGAGGGGACCGGGGCGCTGCTGGTCACCTCGGACATCGAGGAGGCGGTCATCCTCAGCGACCGCCTGCTGATCCTGCGGGACGGCGCCATCGTGCACGAGATCCACCAACCAACCCTGAACTCACAGGCTGAAGCACTGCACGAAGCAGGAGGGCTCGACTAGATGGCCATCGGGATCGGCACGACGACAGATGACACCGAGGAGAGCAACGAGGTCTCGTGGCAGCGTTTCGCCTTGAACGAGAACACGTTGCGGGCACTGCTGCTGACCGGGTTCCTGGTTGTCATCATCGCCTACTTCACGGCCCGAGACTCGTCGTTCCTCAGCACGGACAACGGGCTGAACATCCTGGTGAACGCCAGCGTGATCGGCATCGTGTCGCTCGGCCAGGTACTGACCGTCATCTCCGGTGGGTTCGACCTGTCGGTCAGCGGCACCGTCCCACTGGGTGCGGTCATTTTCGCCATCCTGGTCAATGACGGGTGGGGCGTGGTCGGCGCCGCGGTGGCGACCATGGCCATGGGCGCGGTCTGCGGCCTGGTGAACGGGCTGATCGTGGCGAAGGCGCGCATCAACCCGCTGATCGCCACGCTCGGGACCATGTCGGTGACGGGTGGCCTGGCGCTGACCATCGCCGACGGGGTCCAGGTGCCGTTCGACAACCCGGACGACGGCGTCCTTGCCGAGCAGTCGCTCTTCGGCGTCAACAACCACGTCTGGATCCTGGTCGTGCTCAGCATCGCCCTGTTCTGCGTGCTGCGCTTCACCGTCTACGGCCGATACCTCTACTCCGTGGGTGGCAACCGCGAGGCGGCCCGCCTCGGTGGCATCCGGGTCGACGCGGTCACCATCAGCGTGTACGTCGTGTCGGCGGCGCTCGCGACGCTGGCCGGTGCGGTCCTCGCGAGCCAGCTGCTGACCGGGTCCGGTACCGCAGGCACGGACTCCGGGCTTCAGTCCATCGCGGCCGTCATCCTCGGTGGCGCGTCACTTGCCGGTGGGGTCGGTGGCGTGCCCGGAACTCTCATCGGCGTTCTCATCCTCGGCACATTGGCCAACGGCATGGCCATCCTCAGCGTGCCCGCCTTCTACCAAACCATCACCACTGGTCTTGTCCTGCTCCTCGCTGTCGGCGTCAGCCAGGTCCGGCGCCTCCGCGTCGGCCGTTAGCCACTACAGAAAAGGAACGCGCAATGCGCAGAACTGTCCAGCTCGCTATTGCTGCAGCCGCGGCACTCATGCTCAGCGCCTGCGGGGGTTCAGACGCCACGGACTCCTCCGGATCCTCCGGGGACTCCGGCGGAGCGTCCGCGGCTGCTGGCGACGAGACGTTCGAGATCAGCTTCTCCAACTACACCGAGGCAGCACCGCTGTTCCGGGTCATCCACACCAACCTCGACAAGGCCGTCAAAGACTCCGGCGCGAAGGTCAAGGTCAAGTGGTACGACAACGCCGGCGACCCCGCGAAGATGCTGCAGAACGCGCAGCTGATGGTGCGCGACAAGCCGGACGCCATCGTCATCTACCCGGTGTCCAACGCGACCCAGGGCGTCGGCAAGGTGCTCGGCGACAGCAAGATTCCGTGCGTGTCCGTCAACCTGGACACCGCTCAGTGCAACTTCCTGAACATCGACAACCGTGCGCTGGGCGAGGGGTCGGCCGAGATCATCGGCAAGATCGCCAAGGAGAAGGGCTGGAACGCCTCCAACACCACCGTGCTCATCGGACAGAACGCCGCGGCCGGGGAGCAGGTCAACGACTGCGTCCGCTACTTCTACTCCACGATCGCCCCCATCCTCGGGATGGAGGCGGTGGACGCGACGAGCATCACGGCGAAGACCACGAAGGTCGGGGCCAACGCGATCCAGTTCGACGGTGGGTCCCAACTGCAGCCGTCCTTCGAGGCAGTGAAGAACCTTCTGCCGAGCATCCCGAAGGGCAACAACATCATTCTCTACACCGTCAACAACGACTCGACGAACGGCGCGCTCCGTGCGCTTGAGGACGCCGGACGGGCCGGCAACGACAAGCTGCTCATCGGTGGCCTGGGTGGCGACGAGGCCGGCATCAAGGCCCTGCGCGAGGACCCGCGGTGGGTGGCCGAGGGTGACATCTTCGTGAGCTGGTGGGGCGAGTACGCCGTCGCGATGGCGCAGGCACTGGCCAAGGGCGAGACCCCGCCGAAGGACGTCACCGCGCTGCCGCAGATCGTTCTCGACAAGGAGTCCGTCGACCAGTACCACGCGCCGGGCAGCGTCGACGTCAAGCTGCTGCCTCCGCTCGACGAGTCGAACCAGTTCCTGAGCAAGGGTGGATTCCTGCAGGACATCGGCAACATCGAGGGGCTCTGACGATGGCCAGAGCGAGCCTCGACACGGTCGAGTCAGCCCTGAAAGACCTCGCCGG
>JAVEDJ010000325.1 GCA_030841025.1 Actinomycetota bacterium | reverse complement strand
GTCAGCTCGCCGGTGAAGATCGGGGGCTTCGGGACCGCCTTCGAGGCCACCATCTCGTGGGAGGTCCGCAAGGACGGCAAGGTCGTCAAGGACGGCGTCACGACGGGTGGGGCGAACGGCGAGTTCGCCGAGTTCGCCGACACCGTGGAGCTCCCACCGGGCGACTACGAGATCAGTGCCTTCGAGAGCTCCGCCGAGGACGGCAGCCCGATCCACCTCGACACCAAGGACGTCACCGTCAAGTAACCGGCTGCGCTGTCGGACGACGAACACACACAAGCGCCCTGCCGCGGGCCGATCGGGCGCCGGTTGCCGCCTTCTGTGTGTCGGCGGGTCGATCTTGGTGAGTGCGGGCTGCCCGAGCTGTCAGGACCAGCGGGCGGTCTTGGCGAGGAGTACGCCGAGAGCAACCGGGCCGGCGGTCGAGGTGCGCAGCACCGTCGGGCCCAGCCGGCAGGCCCGGGCGCCGGCGTCCTCGAACGCCGCCAGCTCCTCCGGGCTGATGCCCCCCTCGGGTCCGACCACCACGACGACCTCCCCGGCCGAGGGCAGGTCGAGTGCCGCCACCGGTTCGGTGGCCTCCTCGTGCAGTACGACGGCGACGGCGGCGCAGCGGAGCCGGTCCACGACGTCGGCGGTGTTCGCCAGGTCGGTCACCTCGGGGAACCACGCGCGCCGCGACTGCTTCGCCGCCTCACGGCCGGTGCTGCGCCACTTGGCCAGCGCCCTCTGCCCGCGGGCCGCCTCCCAGCGCACCACGCACCGCGATGCCGCCCATGGCACCACGCGGTCGACACCGACCTCGGTCATGGTGGACACCGCCAGCTCACCGCGGTCGCCCTTGGCGAGCGCCTGCACGACCGTCAGCCGCGGCTGCGGGTCGGGGTGCGTCGCGACGTCGGAGAGCAGGACCTCCAGCCTGTCGCGGTCGACCGACAGCACCCCGCCGTTGCCCGATGCGCCACGCCCGTCGGTGAGCACCACGCGCTCCCCCACGCGCAGCCGTTGGACCGTCGCGGCGTGGTGGCCCTCGGCGCCGTCGAGCACGACGGTGTCACCGGCGTGCAGCACCCGCCCCTCGGCCAGGAAGACGGGCGCGCTCATCGGTCAGCGTTCGCTGAAGGCGTCGCGCAGCCGGGAGAACAGGCCGGTCCGCTGACCGGTCATCGTCCCGACGTCAGGCCCGTCCTCACCGCGCAGGGACGCCAGCTTGCGCAGCAGGTCTTCCTGCTCCGCGTCGAGACGCGTCGGGGTCTGCACCTCGATGTGCACGATGAGGTCACCGCGCCCCTGACCGCGCAGGTGCGTGACGCCGAGACCGGGCAGGGTCTCGGTCTGACCGGACTGGACACCCGGTCGCAGGTCGATCGAACGCTCGCCGTCGAGGGTCTGGACCGTGATGCTGGTGCCGAGCGCGGCTGCCGCCATGGGCAGGGCGACGGTGGCGTGCAGGTCGTCGCCGTTGCGCTGGAAGATCGGGTGCGGCTGCTCGACGATCTCGACGAACAGGTCTCCCGCCGGCCCGCCGCCGGGCCCGGCCTCACCCTCTCCGGAGAGCTGGATGCGGGTGCCCGTGTCGACACCGGCCGGCACCTTGATCTTCAGGGTCCGTCGGGTGCGGACGCGGCCGTCGCCGCCGCACTCCGGGCAGGGATGCGGGATGACGCTGCCGAAGCCCTGGCAGGCCGCACACGGGCGCGCCGTCATGACCTGCCCGAGGAACGACCGGGTCACCTGCTGCACCTCGCCCCGGCCACGACAGACCTCGCAGACGCGCGGCGTCGTACCGGGTGCCGCGCCGTCACCGGCGCAAGCCTGACAGCCCACGGCGGTGTCGACCTGCAGCTCGCGGGGGGCGCCGAACGTGGCCTCGGTGAGGTCGATCTCGAGGCGGATGAGCGCGTCGCGGCCACGGCGTTGCCGCGAGCGCGGTCCGCGCTGCGCGCCGCCGCCGAAGAAGGCGTCCATGATGTCGGAGAACCCGAAGCCCGACCCGAAGCCGCCGCCCGTGGAGAAGGGGTCGGCGCCGAGGTCGTGCAGCTCGCGCTTCTGGGGGTCGGAGAGGACCTCGTAGGCCTTCGTGACCTCCTTGAAGCGCTCCTCCTCGTCCGGGTTGACGTCCGGGTGCAGCTGTCGGGCGAGTCGGCGGTAGGCCTTCTTGATCTGCTCGGGCGTGGCCTCCCGCTCGACCCCGAGGGTCGCGTAGTAGTCAGCCGTCACTTACGACTCCGCCACTATCTTGCCGACGTACCGTGCCACTGCGCGTACTGCTCCCATCGTTCCGGGGTAGTCCATCCGAGTCGGACCGAGGACGCCGAGCTTGGCGAGCATCTCACTCTCGGTGCCGTAGCCGACGCTCACCACCGACGTGCCCGTCAGACCCTGGAAAGGGTTCTCGTGGCCGATGCGCACCGTCAGCACCGACGGGTCCGTCGCCTCTCCCAACAGCCGCAGCAGCACGACCTGTTCCTCGAGGGCCTCGAGGACCGGCTGGATCGTGAGCGGGAAGTCGGGGTTGAACCGCACCAGGTTGGCGGCACCGCCCATGACGACGCGTTCCTCGTGCTCCTCGACCAGGCTCTCCAGCAGGCCGGAGAGCACCGCCGCGACGGCCGGCCGTGCCTCCGCGGTGAAGCGCTCGACGAGTCCGACGAGGCGGTCGGGCGCGTCGGCCATGCGCACCCCGGCCACGGCGGAGTTGAGCTGGGCGCGCAGCTCACCGAGGTCGGTCTCGGCGAGCTCGTCGCCGAGCTCGATGGTGCGCTGCTCGACCCGACCGGTGTTGGTGATGACGATCAGCAGGACGCGGGACGGGGTCAGCGCGACGAGCTCGACGTGGCGCACGCTGGAGCGGGTCAGGGAGGGGTACTGCACGACGGCCACCTGCCGGGTCAGCTGCGCGAGCAGCCGCACCGTGCGCCCGACGATGTCGTCGAGGTCGACCGCCCCGTCGAGGAAGCTCTGGATGGCCCGGCGCTCCGCACCGGTCAACGGCTTGACCGACGAGAGCTTGTCGACGAAGAGCCGGTAGCCCTTGTCGGTGGGGATCCGTCCCGCGCTGGTGTGCGGCTGGGCGATGTAGCCCTCGTCTTCGAGCGCCGCCATGTCGTTGCGGATCGTGGCCGGTGAGACGCCCAGGTTGTGCCGCTCGACCAGCGCCTTGGACCCGACCGGCTCGTGGGTGGAGACGTAGTCCTCGACGATGGCGCGCAGAACATCGAGCTTGCGGTCCTCCAGCAAGCCGGCGCACCTCCCGTCATCCTGCTGGTGCCGCGGCGCCCGATGGCCCCTGGCACTCGCCTCATGGGAGTGCCAGTGTACGACGCCACGCGCCCGCGGGGTGCCGACGCGGGCGCGCGGGACGCGCGTCGTGCTCGTGCGCAGGAAGTCGTCGCCTTCGCCTGTCCCGCCATGCCGCCCAGCAACAGCGCCCGGAGGCGTCCCGGCGCGTCCCCTGGCGCAGTGATGCGCCGTCCGACAGGCTGCGCCCGTGAGCAGGTACCAGGGCGACGTGCTGGCCGGGAACTGGCGACGGCCTCGGGTCGTGCCGGAGGTTCCCGCCGAGCGCGATCTCGTGGTGGAGGACGCCGAGACCGGCTTCTGTGGCGCGGTGGTGCGCTGCGAGAAGGTCGCCGGCGGGCCGACCGTGACGCTGCAGGACCGGCACGGACGGTTGCGGGCCTTCCCGCTGGGCCCGGGCTTCCTGATCGACGGTGCACCGGTGAACCTGGTCCGCCCCGACCAGTCGCCGCAGCCGCCGTCGGCGCCGGGCGCCCCCCGTCGTACCGCCTCGGGCTCGATCGCGGTCGCCGACGCGCGCGCCCGGGTCGCGGCCGCCAGCCGGATCTACGTCGAGGGCAAGCACGACGCCGAGCTGGTCGAGCGGGTCTGGGGCGACGACCTGCGCATCGAGGGCGTGGTGGTGGAGCACCTGGGTGGCATCGACGACCTGGCGGCGATCGTGCGCGACTTCGGGCCGGGACCGGCGCGCCGGCTGGCCGTGCTCGTGGACCACCTGGTGCCCGGCAGCAAGGAGTCGGCGATCGCGGCCCAGATCACCTCACCGCACGTGCTGGTCGTCGGCCATCCCTACGTCGACGTGTGGCAGGCGGTGAAGCCGTCGTCCGTGGGGATCGCAGCCTGGCCCGAGGTGCCGCGGGGACGCCCCTGGAAGGAGGGCGTGTGCCAGGCGCTCGGCTGGCCGGTGGACACCGCTGCCGCGTGGCGGCGCATCCTCGCGTGCGTCGACTCCTTCACCGATCTCGAGCCGAGCCTGTTGGGCCGGGTCGAGGAAGCCATAGATTTCGTCACCATGCAGCCGGCTCAGTCCTAGGCTGCTCGATGGAGGGGATCAACCATGACCGAAGCTCCGCCACCGCCCCCGTCCGGTGACCAGCCTGGCGGTCCTCCGCCCGGCTCGACCCCGCCGCCGCCCGGAGGCGGCTACGGCGCTCCGCCGCCCGGGAGCGGGTTCCCGCCGCCGCCCCCGCCGCCCCCTGCCGGTGACTACGGCAGCCAGCCGGGTTACGGCACTCCGCCGGCCTACGGCGGCCAGCCGGCCTACGGGTACGGCGCCCCGCAGGGCTACGGCGAGCAGGGCCCCGTCCCTGGCGCCTATGCCAGCTGGGGCCAGCGGGTGCTCTCCTCCCTGCTGGACTACGTCGCGCCGTTCATCGTGGCCGTCGTCATCTACGGGATCAACAAGCCGTTCGGCACCATCGTCTACATCGCCGCGTTCGCCTACTCGCTCTTCCAGGCCTACCAGGCGGGGCAGACCGGCCAGTCGATCGGCAAGAAGACCATCGGGATCCGGCTGATCAGCGAGAAGACCGGGCAGCCCATCGGCGGCGGCATGGGCATCGGGCGCTACTTCCTGCACATCATCGACGGCATCCCCTGTTACCTCGGTTACCTGTGGCCGCTGTGGGACGCCAAGAAGCAGACCTTCGCCGACAAGATCCTCTCGACGGTCGTCGTGCAGGCCTGAGATGACCACTCCCCCCGAGCAGCCCTCCGAGCCGCCTTTCGGGCCGTCCGGGGGGCCGCCTCCCGGGGGGCAGCCCGGAGGTGGCTGGGGACAGCCGACCCAGGGGCCTGCCCCCGCAGCTCCGTGGGGCACGCCGCCGCCCGGCGCGCCGCCGCAGCCGGGCTACTGGGGGCCGCCGTC
>JAVEDJ010000318.1 GCA_030841025.1 Actinomycetota bacterium | reverse complement strand
AGGTCGGACTCGAGGGTGTACAGCTCGCGTGGGTCGAGCATCGGTGACCTCCGGGTCTATCGCCTGAACAACCTGCTGGCCTGCTGCTCTCATCCCATGGGGACCCACGTGTGTGGATGCCCCATTGTGCTGCGTGGGCCGGCCGGCCCCGAACCGGTGCCAGCCTCGGCCCCCGGGTGGCCGGACCACCTGCACCGTGATCGCTTCGGTGCCGGGCCGGCGGTCCGCGTTCGACGTCGCTGCCCGCCCGCTGCCGGTGGCGCGGTGGGACCGGGAGATGACGCCCTACGGCGCGACGGGCACCGCAGCTGCGCCTGTCGTGGACCGACCGACGTCCCGGTCCCCTCGGCCGGGCCATGCGGCGCAGCGGGAAGGTCGCGGTGGGCGCGACGATCGACCGGGAGCACATCCAGCGCGACATCGACACGTCCCTCGCCTAGCTGCGCGAACGGCTCAGCACGACATGAAAGAGCCCCTCGGACTCATGCTCCGAGGGGCTCTGTCGACTGTCTACCCGAGCCAATGGGACTCATCCGGGAGCGACACGCGCGATGGACGGGGCAAGTGCGTGGATCACGCACTCGCGCCCGTCCATCGGTTGACGCGAACCGGCGGTAACGGCCGCGTCGGAGCGAGACGACCGGCTCAGGTCCGTGGTGCGTCGTTCCCGAGTGTCACGGTCGCCTCGCTGGACCTTCCACCGCGCTCGTAGGTCAGCGTCACCTTGTCGCCCGGCCGGTGCGACCGGATGGCGGCGATGAGGGCGTCGGCGCCGTCGACCCGCCGGTCGCCGACCTTGGTGACGACATCGCCGGCCCGGAGTCCGGCGGACGCGGCCGAGCCGCCGGCGGTGACCGCGGCGATCCCGGCGCCCGACCCGGCGGCCTGGCCGCCGTTCGTCGCGTCGCTGACGCTGACGCCGAGCTGGGCGTGCGTGGCCCTGCCGTTCTTGACCAGCTGCTGGGCGATCTGTCGGGCCTGGTCGACCGGGATCGCGAAACCGAGCCCGATCGAGCCGGACTGGCCGCTGCCGCTCCCGAGGCTCGCGATGGCGCTGTTGATGCCGACCACCTCGCCGGAGAGGTTGACCAGGGGACCGCCGGAGTTGCCGGGGTTGATCGCGGCATCGGTCTGGATGGCATCGATGACCGTGCTGGTCGGGTCACCGGCGGCGCTGTCGCCACCTGTGCGCACGGGTCGGTCCAGGGCGCTCACGATGCCGCTGGTCACCGAGCCCTGCAGGCCCAGCGGCGAGCCGATGGCCACGACGCCCTCGCCGGGCTTGAGGCCCGACGAGCTGCCGAGGGTTGCGGGGGTGAGCCCCTTCAGCCCCGTGGCCTGGATGACCGCGAGGTCGGTGACCGGGTCGCGACCGACGATCGTGGCGGCCGCCGTGGATCCGTCGTTGAGCGTCACCGACAGCGATCCACCGTTAGCGGCCCCGGCGACGACGTGGTTGTTGGTGAGGATCAGGCCGTCGGCGCTCAGGATCACGCCGGTGCCTTCGCCACCGCCGCCCGCGTTGCGCTCCTCGATCGACACCACGCTCGGCAGCAGCTTCGCCGCCACCTGCTCCACTGCGCCGGCATTGGCGTTGCCAGCTCCGCTCGGGGCCGGGACGTCGAGCGCGCTCGCCGTCGTACTGCTCGCCGGGTCGTCGAGCTGTGTGGTCACCGCAGCGCCGACACCGCCTCCGAGGAGGCCGGCGGCGAGGGCCACGGCGACCAGGGTCGTGCCCCCCCGCCGCCGCCTGGGGTCGGGGGGACCTTGCGGAGGCGGCGGGGGGAACCCGGGCTGCCCGGGGTCGGACCCCGGCAGGGGCTCCTGGCGGACGGTTCCGTCGGCCGGGTAGAGGTCGGAGCGGTACGACGGGATGGTCCGGGTGTCCTCGGTCATGTGCAGCAGCCTGAGGCTCAGGCCTGAGAAGACGCTGAGACTGGCCCAAGATCCGGCGAAGAACGTGGCAGCCGGACCGTCATCACCGTGCCGCCGTCGGCGGCAGCGCTGGCCGTGACGGTGCCGCCGTGTCGTTCGACCGCGTTCTGCACGATGGCCAGGCCGAGGCCGGAGCCGGGCAGGGCCCGCGCCTCGCGGGACCGGTAGAACCGGTCGAAGACATGCGGCAGGTCGGCCTCGTCGATGCCCGGCCCCTGGTCGCGCACCTGCAGGATCCCGTCGCCGAGACTGACTGTCACCGTGCCGCCGGGCGGGCTCCACTTGGCCGCGTTGTCCAGCAGGTTGGTCACTGCGCGCTCGAGGGCAGCGCTGTCACCGGCCAGCGACCACGGTCGCGAGACGACATCGAACCGCACTTCCGGCGCCCGGCGCTGCACCCGCTCGACGGCGCGGGCGACGACTGGGGCCAGGTCGACGCGCTCGGTGACCGGCACCGGCGGGTGCTCGCGCGCAAGCTCGACGAGGTCGCCCACGAGGTCGCTGAGCTCGGCGACCTGGGCCCGTACGTCTCCCAGGAGCTCGCTGCGGTCCACGACGGACAGGCCGCCCTCGCGGTCGCTCTGGGCCAGCAGGTCGAGGTTGGTGCGCAGGCTGGTGAGAGGCGTGCGCAGCTCGTGCCCGGCGTCGGCCACCAGAGCACGCTGCCGGTCCCGCGAGGCGGCGAGCGCGCCGAGCATGGCGTTGAACGCCGCCGTCAACCGGGCGATCTCGTCGCTGCCACGCACCTCGATGGGATCCAGGCGCTGGGTCGTGGCGACGGTCTCGGCGGCGAGGGTGAGGCGGCGGACCGGACGCAGTCCCGCGCGCGCGATCGCGACCCCGGCCGTCGCAGCCACGGCGACACCGAGCAGGCCCACGAGCAGCAGGACGATCCCCAGCCGGTCGAGCGTCCGCTCGATCTCGTCGGTCGACTGGGCCACGACGAGCGCCGAGCCCTCTCCGGTGGGCACGGCGACGACACGGAACGTCTTGCCGTCGACCCTTCCGGTGAAGACCGCCTCCGGCAGCTGGCCGCGCGCCACCGCCAGCTCGGCGGACCCGCTCGGCGGCGACTCGGTGTTCGGCGCGCGCAGGCCGGACCCGTCGGCCTGCAGCAGGCCGACGCGGATGTCGACCGCGCCGAACGCACCCGGGGGGATGCGGGCGATGACCTCGGGGTTGCCCAGGGGACCCGCCGCGGCGACGCGGGCCCGGGTCAGCAGTGCCTCGTCGCGCTGCCGGTGCAGCTGGCTGCTGACCGTGGCGAAGGCGGCGACCGACGTCAGGGCGATCGCCAGGCCGACCCCCACGGCGACGAGCAGCCCGACCCGGGTGCGCAGGCTCAGCCGGCCCAGGCGGTGGCGGGCACGCCGCACCGCCTCGTCGATGACGGCCCGGGCGCGCCCGTCGCGTCGCGGCCGGGGCCCCTGTCCGGGAGAGGACGCGGGAGTCACGGCGGCGTCTCACGTAGGGCGTAGCCCACGCCGCGCACGGTGTGGATGAGGCGTGCGTCGGCCTCGGCCTCGGTCTTGCGCCGCAGGTAGCCGACGTAGACCTCGAGCGAGTTCGCGGTCGTCGGGAAGTCGTAGCCCCACACCTGCTCCAGGATGCGGTCGCGGCCGAGCACCTGGCGCGGATGGCGCATCAGCAGCTCGAGCAGGGCGAACTCCGTGCGGGTCAGGCGGATATGGCGGTCGCCGCGGAACACGTCGCGCGTGACGGGGTCGAGGCGCAGGTCGGCGAACGTCAGCGTCTGGTCGGGGGAGTCGGCCGGTCGCGCCGCCGTCCGGCGCAGGAGCGCGCGCAGCCGCGCGAGCAGCTCCTCGAGGTCGAAGGGCTTGACGAGGTAGTCGTCGGCGCCGGCGTCCAGACCCGCGACGCGGTCGGCCACGGAGTCGCGGGCCGTGAGCACCAGGATGGGTACGTCGTCGCCGTCCGCCCGCAGTCGGCGACAGGTCTCGAGCCCGCCGACCCTCGGCATCATCACATCCAGCACCAGCGCGTCCGGGCGGTCCTCAGCGACCCGTTGCAGGGCTTCCGCACCGTCGGTGGCCACCACGACGTCGTACCCGTTGAACGCGAGCGACCGCCGAAGCGACTCGCGCACGGCTCGATCGTCGTCGACCACCAGGATGCGCACCCCGCCATCCTGCCGGGTCGCCCTGAGCCGTTCCTGAGAAGCACTGCGCCCGCGAGCCGGGCCGACCCTTGTCGGTAGCGTGCGGGCATGCGCGCGGCGGTCTATGAGCGGTACGGCGACGTGGCAACGGTCCGGGAGGTTGCCGACCCGCAGCCGGCCGATCACGGTGTCGTCGTACAGGTGCAGGCCACCGGCCTGTGCCGTAGCGACTGGCACGCCTGGGCAGGTCACGACCCGACCATCCGGCTGCCACACGTGCCGGGCCACGAGCTCGCCGGTGTCGTCGCGGCGACCGGCCCCCTCGTCACACGCTGGCGCGCCGGCGACCGGGTCACGGTGCCCTTCGTCTGCGCGTGCGGGCACTGCGCCCAGTGCGCGTCGGGCAACCAGCAGGTGTGCGAGAACCAGACCCAGCCCGGCTTCACCGGCTGGGGCTCGTTCGCCGACCTCGTTGCCCTCGACCACGCCGACGTCAACCTCGTCCGGCTGCCCGACGACATGGAGATGGCGACCGCGGCGGGCCTCGGCTGCCGCTTCGCCACCGCGCACCGCGCGGTCGTCGCGCAGGGTCGGGTAGCACCGGGTCAGTGGGTCGCCGTGCACGGGTGCGGGGGAGTCGGCCTGTCCGCGGTGATGGTGGCCGTTGCCGCCGGCGCGCAGGTGGTGGCCGTCGACATCAGTGCCGACGCGCTGGCGATGGCGGCCAGGCTGGGGGCGGGGGTCACCATCGACGCGGCCGCGGTCGACGACGTGGCGGTCGCGATCCGCGACGCGACCGGCGGCGGCGCTCACGTCTCGCTCGACGCGCTCGGCAGCGCGGCCACGGCGGCCGCCTCCATCAAGTGCCTCCGCACCCGCGGCCGGCACGTGCAGGTCGGTCTGCTGCCGCCGGCCCTCGGCCACCCTCCGGTGCCGATGGCCCGGGTCATCGCCTTCGAGCTCGAGATCGTCGGCAGCCACGGCATGGCCGCACATGCCTATCCCGCCATGCTCGACCAGGTGGTGGCGGGGCTGCTGCGCCCGGACCTGCTGGTCACGCGTCGTATCTCGCTCGACGATGCGGGTGCGGCACTGGCCGCCATGGACACCGCCAACCCCGCCGGGGCCACCGTCATCATCCCCTGAGTGTCTGCAAAACTGTTGCTCTCCTCGCACGCCGCCCGGGACCGCTGGGCTGCTTCGGACCGGGGTGTGCGGCGTACGACCGAAGGGAACTGATCGAACATGGCCGACTTCGAGCTCAAGCATCCCGGTGGGCAGCTGCCCCTGTCCGTGACGCCGTCGACTGATGGTCCTTCGGCGTTCGAGATCAACAATCTGTTGAAGGAGACCGGCTACACGACGCTGGACTCGGGGTTCGGCAACACGGCGTCCTGTACGTCGGAGATCACCTTCATCGACGGTGACGAGGGGATCCTGCGCTACCGGGGTTATCCGATCGACCAGCTCGCCGAGAAGTCGACGTTCCTCGAGGTCTCCTACCTGCTGATCTACGGCAACCTGCCGAGCGCGACCGAGCTCGAGGACTTCACCGACCGGATCCGCAACCACACGTTGTTGCACGAGGACCTGCGGCGCTTCTTCGACGGGTTCCCGCGTGATGCGCACCCGATGGCGGTGCTGTCGTCGGCGGTCAGCGCTCTGTCCACCTTCTATCAGGACAGCCTCGACCCGTTCGACCGTGACCACGTCGAGATGTCGACCGTCCGATTGATGGCCAAGCTGCCCACCATCGCGTCGTACGCGTTCAAGAAGGCTGTCGGTCAGCCGTTGCTCTACCCGGACAACTCGTTGGGCTACGTCGAGAACTTCCTGCGCATGACCTTCGGGGTCCCGGCCACCCCCTACGAGGTCGACCCGACGATGGCCCGGGTGCTGGACATGTTGTTCGTCCTGCACGCCGACCACGAGCAGAACTGCTCGACCGCGACGGTTCGGCTGGTGGGGTCCAGCAATGCCAACCTCTTCGCGTCCGTGTCGGCGGGCGTCAACGCGCTGTTCGGTCCGCTGCACGGTGGCGCCAACCAGGCGGTGCTCGAGATGTTGCAGCGCATCCACGACGAGGGCGGCGACGTCGATGCGTTCGTCGAGCGGGTCAAGAAGAAGGAACCGGGCGTCAAGCTGATGGGCTTCGGGCACCGGGTCTACAAGAACTACGACCCGCGCGCCGCCATCATCAAGAAGGCGACACGCGACATCCTTGAAGGCCTCGGAAAGCCCGACCCGTTGCTCGACATCGCGGTCAAGCTCGAGGAGGTCGCGCTGGCGGACGACTTCTTCATCGAGCGCAAGCTGTACCCGAACGTCGACTTCTACACGGGCGTCATCTACAAGGCGATGGGCTTCCCCACCCGGATGTTCACCGTGCTGTTCGCGCTCGGCCGGCTGCCCGGCTGGATCGCCCAGTGGCGCGAGATGATCGAGGACCCCGCCACCAGGATCGGGCGACCGCGGCAGGTCTACGTCGGTGAGACGGTGCGCGACTACGTCCCGATGGACGCGCGCTGACCCACTGACCGGCCGAGCCACTGACGGCCGCCCCGGACTGCTGAACATCGGAACAACGGCGGCAGTTCCGGCATCTGGCTGCCCGGGCCGGTCGGCGGGTCAGCGGTCGTGGAAGGTCTCGATCTGGGCGCCGAGCGAGCCGAGCCGGGCGGCGAGGTCCTCGTAGCCGCGGTCGATCACATAGACGTTGCGCAGCACCGAGGTGCCCTTGGCCGCCATCATCGCAAGCAGGATCACCACGGCTGGGCGCAGCGCCGGGGGGCAGACGACCTCCGCACCGGACCAGTGCGTCGGCCCCTCGACGTAGACCCGGTGCGGGTCGAGCAGCCGGACGTTGGCGCCGAGCTTGTTGAGCTCGCAGAGGTAGATGGCGCGGTTCTCGTAGACCCAGTCGTGGATCAGCGTCGCGCCCTCGGCGACGGCGGCGATCAGTGCGAAGAACGGCAGGTTGTCGATGTTCAGCCCGGGGAACGGCATCGGGTGGATCTTGTCGATGGGGGAGCGGAGCTTGGAGGGGCGGGTCGTGAGGTCGACCAGCCGAGTGCGCCCGTTCTCGGCGGGGTACTCCTCGCTGCGGTCGTAGTCGAGGCCCATCTCCTCCAGGACGGCGAGCTCGATCTCCAGGAACTCGACCGGGGCACGCCGGATCGTGACCTCCGAGTCGGTGACGATGGCTGCCGTGAGCAGGCTCATCGCCTCGACCGGGTCCTCCGACGGCGCGTAGTCGACGTCCACGTTGATGTCCGGCACGCCGTGCACCGTCAGGGTGGTGGTGCCGATGCCGTCGACCTGGACACCGAGCTGCTGCAGGAAGAAGCAGAGGTCCTGGACCATGTAGTTGGGGCTGGCGTTGCGGATCGTGGTGACGCCGTCATGGCGCGCGGCAGCCATCAGCGCGTTCTCGGTCACGGTGTCGCCGCGTTCGGTCAGCACGATGGGCCGCGTCGGGGACGACGAGCGGTCCACCTCGGCGTGATAGCGCCCGTGAGTCGTGCTGACCCGCAGGCCGTAGGGCCGCAACGCCACCATGTGCGGCTCGACGGTGCGCGTCCCGAGGTCACAACCGCCGGCGTACGGCAGGTCGAAATGGTCGAGGCGATGCATCAAGGGGCCGAGCAGCATGATCACGCTGCGGGTGCGTCGTGCCGCCTCGGAGTCGATGGCGCTCAGATCCAGGGCTGCGGCAGGGGTGATCTCGAGGTCGGAGCCGCCGCTGAGCCACCGGGTGCGCACCCCGATGCTGGTGAGCACCTCGATGATGCGGTTGACCTCCTCGATCCGCGCGACCCCCCGCAAGGTGGTGCGCCCGGCGTTGAGCAGGCTGGCGCACAGGAGCGCCACGGCGGCGTTCTTGCTCGACTTCACGTCGATCGCGCCGGACAGCGTGCGGCCGCCGGTGACCCGCAGGTGGCTGGGCGGCAGCTGTCCGACGGTGACGATCTCGCTGTCGAGGGCCTCGCCGATGCGGGCGATCATCTCCAGGCTCAGGTTCTGCTGCCCGCGTTCCATGCGGTTCACGGCGCTCTGGCTGGTCCCCAGCACCTCCGCGAGGCGGGCCTGCGTCAAGTCCCGGTGCACCCGGGCGTCACGGATGATCTGGCCGATCCTGGCTCGCTGGTCCACATGCATGGCGCGACTATCTCATATATGAGATCGAACTTGGATGTGCCACGGGGGGCGTGGGCCGCTCGTCGGGGGGCATCATGGCGCCGCCGAGAGTTTGCCACGGCCGCCCGAGTAACCTACGGTGACGTAACCGTAGGTGCCGGACCAGCCGGTGTTCCCAGAGGAGGCCGCCATGACGTCGACCGCCGACCGACTGACCGAGATCGACCTGCTCCGCGAGCTGGAGCCGGTGGTGGAGGAGAACCTGGAGCGTCACCTCACCATCGCCAAGGAGTGGTTCCCCCACGAGTACGTCCCGTGGAGCGACGGCCGCGACTTCGACGGAGTCCTGGACGGTGAGGCGTGGAGCGTCGAGCAGTCCCAGATGTCTGACGTCGCGCGGACCAGCCTCGTCGTGAACCTGTTGACCGAGGACAACCTCCCCAGCTATCACCACGAGATCGCGACCGTCTTCGGCCGTGACGGTGCCTGGGGCACCTGGGTGCACCGCTGGACCGCCGAGGAGGGCAGGCACGGGATCGCGATCCGCGACTACCTGCTCGCCACCCGCGCGGTCGACCCGATCGAGCTCGAGCGGGCACGGATGACGCACATGGGAGCCGGCTTCGAGTCGGCCAACCACAACGACCTGATCCGCTCGCTGGCCTACGTCTCGTTCCAGGAGCTCGCGACGCGGATCTCGCACCGCAACACCGGCAAGATCACCGGTGACCCCCGCTGCGACCAGCTGCTCGCCCGCATCGCGCTGGACGAGAACCTGCACATGGTCTTCTACCGCAACCTGCTCGGCGCGTCGCTGAAGCTGGCGCCCAACCAGACCATGAGCGCGATCACCGAGGTCGTCAAGAGCTTCGAGATGCCCGGCAACACGATCGAGAACTTCACCCGCAAGTCGGTGCAGATCGCGTTGGCCGGCATCTACGACCTGCGCATCCACCGCGACGAGGTGCTGAACCCCGTGCTGCGGCACTGGGGCGTCTTCGAGATCGAGAACCTCGACGGTGAGGGCGAGAAAGCTCGTCAGGAGCTGGCCGACATCCTCGAGGGCCTCGAGTCCGCCGCGTCACGGTTCGAGGACAAGCGGGAGACCCACCGGGCCAAGCTCGCGGCGCGCGGCCAGGTGCTCGAGACGGTCTGATCAGCCGGCGCCCGGCAGCCGGACCATCAGGCGCCCGCCGTCGACCTTGACGTCGAAGGCATGGACCGGAGCGGTGGCAGGGCCGTGCCGCACCGCGCCGTCCTCCAGTGCGAACACGCTGCCGTGCCACGGACAGGCGATGCACTCGCCGTCGTAGGTGAGCTCGCCCTGGTGCAGCGGTCCGGAGAGGTGGCTGCAGCGGTCCGAGAGCACGTCGATCCGCTCGCCCTGCCGGACGACGACCAGCGGCACGGAATCCAGGAGCCGCAGCTGCGGTACGCCGTCGCCGGCGAGGTCGTCGACCGCGCACAGGTCCTGCCAGCCGGGCTTGACCAGGTGCGGGACGTCTTCGCTGTGGTTGGCCCCCGCCGCGAGACGGAACGACAGGTGCCCGCCGAGGAAGCCGGCCAGCCCGAGCAGGGACAGGCCGCCCACCGCCCAGGCCTTCCCCCGTGCCTCGTTGCCGTTGAGCCGGGCTCCCAGCGAGGCGCTGTAAGCGGCCAGTGCCGAGATGTTGAGTGCGGCATGAACCAGCCCGACCCGCTGCTGCTGCTCGTGCATCTCCGACCAGTCGGCCCAGCCGGTCGCCGCCGCCGGCCCTGCGGAGACCAGGCCGGTCGCGATCAGGGTCTGTGCGCCCCGCTCGTTGCCCGGCACCAGGTCGAGCACGCTGGCGGAGGAGAAGGCACCGATGGCGACCTGCACGAGCGTCGGATGCAACGGATGGCCGAGCCAGACGCCGTGCAGCGCGTCGCGCAGCTTTCCGGCCCCGAACACCTTGCGGACGCCCTCACGGAGAGGGTCGACGACGCGGTCCAGGGGGGTGGCGTTCTCGAGCGCGGTGACGGAGTCGAAGGGTTGCATGCGACGAGCATCACCCAGGCGGCGCGCAGAAAACAGGCCTCACCGATCTTCCTTTCCTCAACACCCCTGGCACCGACCTCACTTGGCGTCGGACCAGCGCGACACCACCGACACGTCGGCGACGAACCGCACACCGCTGCCCGTGGCCCAGCGGGCGCCGGTCCGCTCGAGCGTCTGGTGCAGGAGTGCCACGACGTCGTCGGCGCGCCGCTCGGGCACGTGGACGAGCAGCTCGTCGTGCAGGCAGAGCACGATCTGCGCCTGATCTCCGCCGCCCAGCCCGGTCAACCCGGCGCGTACGGTGACCGCCCACATCTTGAACAGCTCGGCGGCCGCGCCCTGCACGACCGCGTTGCGTGCGAACCGGCCGCGGGCGGCGGCGACGGCAGGGTCGAGCTGGCCCGCACCGACCCACATCGGGACCCGCCGCCCGCCGTACGTCCGGACGTCGTTGCCAAGCTTGCCCTCGTCGTCGGCCGCGCGCAGAGAGGCCATCGCGACCGGATAGGCCCGGTCGAGCCCCTTGAGCGCCTCGCCCGCGGTTCCGGAGGTCTGGCCGTACATCGCGGCGAGCACGGCGACCTTGGCCGTCGGCCGGTCGCAGCCGAGGCGGGCGGCGACGGGGGAGTAGAGGTCGGGATCCGCGGTCGCCCGGGCCAGCGCCGCGTCCGCCGAGACAGCGGCGAGCACCCGGGGCTCGATCTGACCGAGGTCCGCGCGCACGAAGACGTACCCCGGCTCGGCGACCACCGCGGGGCGCAGCTCGGCCGGCATGTTGTGCAGCCCGGCCTGCGCCGTCATCCGTCCGGCCGCGCCGTCGCAACCGCGCCAGGCGCCGCGCAGCCGCCCGTCAGCGCCGACGTGGCGGTCCAGCCAGCCGTACCCGTAGGTCGTGGCGATGCGTTCTGACTTGCGCCAGGACAGCAGCGCGTCCACCGCGGGATGAGTCCCGCGGAACGGTTCCAGCCGCCATGACCGGGTGTCGGGCACAACGAATCCGATACCGGCGAGCATGTCGCGCACCTGGGCCGGGTTGCGCAGGTCGACGTCCGCACCGCCGGTGACCAGGCGGCGTACGACGTCGTCGCGCTCGCGTCGGCTCGCGGCTGCGGCGGTCTCGTCGGCGGGCCGGGGGCCGACATGGCCGGTGATGAGCTCCACGGCGGTGTCGCGGTCGAGCGGGAGGCCGCCCGACTGCAGCTCCACCGCCAACAGCTCGGCCGCGGACTCGGACCACGCGGTGAGAACGGCCAGCGGCGGCCGGGACGGCGGCTGGCGCGGGTCGACCGCCCCGCGGAGCAGCGGCTGCTGCTCGTCGTGCAGCCGCAGCGCGAGCGCGGCCCACCGCGCCGCCTGCGCCGGCTCCCGCAGCGGACCCTCGGCCCAGTCGGGCCGCAGGTAGCCGTCGGGACGCACCGGGTCGGCGGGGTCGCCCTCGTCGGTGTCGCCCGAGCTGAGCAGGTCGAGCTGGCCGCTGCGCGGGACGCCCGCCGGGTCCAGACCCTGGGAGAGCGCCCAGACGGCAGCCGGGCGGTCGGCGCTGCCGCCGTGCAGGAGCCGGTGGACGGCGGCCACGTCCCAGCACGCCGTCACATTTACCCGGGCCGCGACGAGCGGCGCTGCCGTGTCGTGCCCGGACCACCACACCCAGCGGGGTGAGAGCTGGTCGGCCACGCGCCGGACGACGCCCTCCAGACGTGCGGGCACCGCCCAGGTGTGTCCCGCCGCGGCGAGCCCGGTGCCCGCCGCCGCGGCCGCCACGGCGACCGGGCTTCCGGGGCCCACCCCGGCCGCCTGCAGCGCGCGGAGCAAGTCGTCCGTGGCCTCGAGCGGCTGCGGCACGGCGGTCGCGGTCATGTCCCCATCCTCGCGCCCATGGGACGGCTGCGCGTCGCCGTGTCGGGCGACATGCATGTCTGTATCGTCCGGTTCATGGACGAGAGCACGGAGGAAGTCGACCCGGCAGTGTCGGAGCTGGTGATGGCGATCCGCGACCGCTTCGGGCTGCGCGGCCTGCGGGGCGCGGAAGCCATGATCAAGGTGGAGATCTCCTTGGCGGAACAGGCGCTGCAGGAGCTGACCGCGGACCAGCGCGGCTAGGGCCCGTCAGTCCTCGGGTCGGCGCAGTCGCTTGGTCTCGCCGCGGCGCTTCTTCTCGGCGATGCGCCGGTCCATGGCTGCCCGGGAGGGGCGCGTGGGCCGGCGTTTGCGGGGCGGCGGCGCGACGGCTTCGGCCAGCGCGGCAGCCAGCCGAGTACCGGCCGCCTTCCTGTTCTGCAGCTGTGACCGGTGCTCGGAGGCGGAGACCGTCAGCACGCCGTCGACGAGGCGGTCGGCGAGCCGGCTGAGCGCCCGCTCCTTGAGCACCGGGGTCAAGGCCGTCGTGCCTGCCACGTCGAAGGAGAGCTCCACGCGCGAGTCGGTCGTGTTCACCGACTGGCCGCCCGGCCCGCTGGACCGGGAGAAGCGCCATCGCAGCTCGCTCTGCGGGATGACCACGGAGGGTCGCACCTGAAGGTCGCCCGGCATCCGACCAGCATCGCGCACCCGGGCCGAGGCAGGCCTTGCCGAATCGTCCGGGCAGGGTGCGAGTCTGTCGCCCATGGACCTGGCCTGCATCGTCCCGCCCGCGATCCTCGAGAACATCGCCAGGCGTGGCAGCCCCGCCCAGCGTGAGCGGGCCCGTCGCGTTCTCCTGCTCGACGCGCGCCACCGCACGGTGCGGCTCTCCCGAGGGCCTGCCGGCCCGGCGCGGGTGGCAAGGCCCGCAGCTGCACCCGCCGCACCGCAGCGCACGGTGTCGACCGCGGACGGGGCCGAGACCCTGCCCGGTCGCCTGGTTCGGTCCGAGGGTGCGCCGGCGACCGGCGACGCCTCGGTCGACGAGGCCTACGACGGGCTCGGGGCGACATTCGGGCTCTACCTCGACGCCTACGGACGCGACTCCGTCGATGACGCCGGGCTTCCGCTGCCCGCGACGGTGCACTACGGGCGCGACTACGACAACGCGTTCTGGGACGGCACGCAGATGGTGTTCGGTGACGGCGACGGCGAGCTGTTCAACCGGTTCACGATCGCCGTCGACGTCATCGGCCATGAGCTGACCCACGCTGTGACCGAGCACGACTCTGGCCTCGTCTACCAGGGGCAGTCCGGCGCCCTCAACGAGTCGGCGTCCGACGTGTTCGGCTCGCTGGTCAAGCAGTTCGCCCTGGGGCAGGGCGCCGACGAGGCCGACTGGCTGATCGGGGCGGGGCTGTTCACGCGGCAGGTACAGGGCGTGGCGTTGCGCTCGATGAGCGCGCCCGGCACGGCGTACGACGACGATGTGCTCGGCGTCGACCCGCAGCCGGCCCACCTGCGTGACTACCTGGACACCTCCGCCGACAACGGCGGTGTGCACACCAACTCCGGCATCCCCAACCACGCCTTCTACCTGGTGGCCACCGCGCTGGGCGGCAAGGCCTGGGAGGTGGCCGGCCAGATCTGGTACGACGCGCTGCGCGACGAGTCGCTCGCCGGGGACGCCGACTTCGCCGCCTTCGCGGCGGTGACCGTGTCGGTGGCGCAGTCGCGGTTCGGTGCCGACCAGACGGCAGCCGTGCGTGACGGGTGGACCCGGGTGGGTGTCGTCCCGGCCGCTCCGCGGGAAGGGTGAGGACGTGACCCGGATCGAGCTGGTGCGCAGCGGTGGCTTCGCCGGGATGTCGCTGCGCTCTGCGGTCGACACGTCCTCGCCCGACGACCCCGATGCCGCGTGGTTCGCGCAGGCGCTCGAGGACCTCGACCCGGGGGCGCTCGACGGGCTGGCGGCATCGCCGCCCGGCGCCGGGGGACCGGACCGGTTCCGCTACGACCTCGCGGTGGACCGCGACGGACGGCGCCACGAGGTGTCGTTCGCAGAGACGGAGCTGCCCGAGGCGCTGCGGCCGGTCGTCGACCGGTTGGTCGAGCGGGCGCGTACCCGGCCTGATGACAGCCGGCCCAGTCGCTGACACGCAGGGTGAGGCGTCTGCGCCGAACGGGTGAAGTCGCCGGCAACCAGGCCTGCCATTCGGGTGACACGCTGGGGGCTGTCGGTTTGCGATCTCGTTACCTGGGCCCGTACCCTCTCCCGCAACCGCGCGCCGCGCGGTGACCCCGGACGTCCGCCGAGTCCTGCCCGTCGTCCAGGGGCCCGTTTGACCCACGCAGAGGGCAGGAGTGGGGAAACCACCGCGGGCGGCCATGACCGGTCTCAGTTGACTTGTCTGACGCCGTCCTTGGGGTGAAGCCGCAACAGCGGCCAGGCATCCTTCTCGCCTGAACCCGACAGCTAACCTCGCAGGCGGCGAGAGGGACTCACCCATGGCGCTCAGCGCGCAGTCGGGTCGCGGTCGGCATCGCAAGCCCCGCAACAACGCCCGCAAGATCGGTCTCGCCACGGCACCGCTGGCGGCAGCCATCCCGTTCGCCCTTTCCTCACCGGCCGAGGCAGCGACCACCGGCACCTGGGAGCGCCTCGCCAGCTGCGAGAGCGGCGGCAACTGGGACATCAACACCGGCAACGGCTACTACGGCGGCCTGCAGTTCTCCGACGGCACCTGGGACGCCAACGGCGGTGAGCGCTTCGCCAGGCGCGCCGACCTGGCCACCAAGGCCGAGCAGATCGCCATCGCCGAGAAGCTGCTGAACGCCCGCGGCTGGTCGCCGTGGCCCGCCTGCAGCAGCAAGCTCGGCCTCGACCGGTCGGACGCGCGGGGCAACCCGCAGGCCCCCGCTCCCCAGCGCGAGGACAACAACGCCCAGACGCAGGCCGCGGGCAACCGGGACGCCACCCAGGTCGCGTCGCGCAGCAACAAGCGCACCGCCCCCAAGGCGGAGACGAAGAGCAAGCGCCAGGCATCACCCAAGGCCGCGCCCCAGGGCAAGCACCGCAAGCAGGCCGGCCACGGGCTCTACGTCGTACGACGTGGCGACACCCTCTCCGCCATCGCCAACCGCAAGAACCTCCCCGGCGGCTGGCAGGGTCTGTACCGCGTCAACCGCTCGGTGATCGGCAGCAACCCAGGACTGATCAAGCCGGGCCAGCAGCTGCACCTCGGCTGAGCCCGCCGGAGCCCCTCCACAGGCCCCGTTCCTCCACAGATGTGGCGGGACGGGGCCTGCGGCATCTCCGCGCGGCCGACAGTCGACGGCATGACCGATGCCGAGCTGACCCCAGAGACC
This sequence comes from Actinomycetota bacterium, assembly GCA_030841025.1. Classification (GTDB taxonomy): domain Bacteria; phylum Actinomycetota; class Actinomycetes; order JACCUZ01; family JACCUZ01; genus BP-173. The sequence goes on along the minus strand of JAVEDJ010000318.1, from coordinate 423 downwards.
TACCTCGACCCGGCTGATGCCCGCACGGTGCGGATCACCGGTCCCGCCGACCTGCTGGACGTGCTGCCGCGGATGCTCGGCTACGTGCCGACCCGCAGCGCCGTCCTGGTGGCCCTTCGACCGCCTCGCGGCCGGGTAGCGCTGACGCTGCGCGTCGACCTGCCGCCACGCAACCACGAGGCCGCGTGCGCCCGGCTGCTCGCGGGCCACGCCCAGCGGGCGGGGGCCACGTCTGCGGTCCTGGTGGTCTACGACGACGCCCCGGCCTCCGGTGTCCGCTGGCGCGGGGCGTCGCTCACCCGCGCGGTGCGATCGGCGCTGCGGGCCCGCGGGGCCATCCGGCTGAGCGATGCGTTGGCCGTCCGTCCTGGTGGCTGGCGGTCCCTGCTGTGCTCCGACGAGGGTTGCTGCCCGTCGGCCGGC
>JAVEDJ010000275.1 GCA_030841025.1 Actinomycetota bacterium | reverse complement strand
ACGGCATCTTCCCCCACATGCGCTCGTTGGGTGACCCGACCGAGCTCGAGGAGGAGCGGCGGCTGGCCTACGTCGGCATCACCCGCGCGCAGCAGCGGCTGTACCTCAGCCGGGCCACGGTGCGCAGCGCCTGGGGCGCGCCCCAGGCCAACCCGGCCTCGCGCTTTCTCGAGGAGATCCCGCAGGCCCTCGTCGACTGGCGCCGTCTCGAGTCCAGCGTCAGCAGCACGCCGGCCATCGCGGCTGTCGCCGCTCGCGCGACGTCCCGATCACCCGGGAACCGGGTCGTGGTCCACCTCGAGCCGGGGGACCGGGTCACCCACGACACGTTCGGCATGGGCACGGTCGTCGCGGTGGAGGGGGCAGGGGAGCGGGCTGTCGCGTCCATCGACTTCCGCGACGGTGGCGTCAAGCGGTTGCTGCTGCGCTACGCGCCGGTGGAGAAGCTGTGAGTGCGTCCGTCAGTACTTGATGCCGTGCTTGGTCATCCAGGCCAGCGGCGGGATCGGGCCACCGTCGTGCGGGCGCACCTCGAAGTGCAGGTGCGGTCCGGTGGTGTTGCCGGTGCTCCCGACCCGGCCGATGACATCGCCGGCCTGGACCTTGCCGTCGCTGCGCAGGATGGCCGACAGGTGCGCGTACCACGTGACGGTGCCGTCCGGGTGCTCGACGACGATCTTGTTGCCGTAGGCGCCGTCGTAGCTGGCAAAGATGACCTGGCCGTCTCCGACCGAACGCACCGGAGTGCCGGTCGGCGCGGCGAAGTCCTGCCCGGTGTGGGAGTGGCTCCAGAGGCCGTACTCACCGAACCCGGCGGTCAGCCGGTAGCCCAGGACCGGCACGACCCACTCCGGCCGGGTCTTCTCCGCCGCCAGCTTGGCGCGGCGCGCGGTCTCAGCTGCCCCCTGCAGGGCCTCGGACCGGGCGCTGCGCAACCGACTGATGCGCGCGGCGTCCTGCGTGGCGATGCGCTGGCGCAGCTCCTGTGCCGTCCGCAGCGAGGTGTCCTTGGACTCGGCCACTGGTGCGGCGCCGACCCGGGCCGCGCCGATGGCACCGGGCACGTTGAGCCCGCTCACCGTGAACGCAGCAACGGTCGCCACCGTGAAGTACGCGGGGGCGATCGAGGTGGTGCTCTTGCGTCGGCGGTGACGACCACGGGTGGGGCGGCGAGGTGGCACGGAAGGGGGGCCTCGTCGTCGTTGGGGCAGGGGGACCGCGCGACCATAACGAAACCGTCACGCACCCGACCAACTTGACCGTTGCGCAAACTATGTTCAACTACCGTGCGTGGCTCACCTCAGCCCAGCCGAGCGTGGCACCGGTCACCGTCTCACCTAGCCGTACATCACCCCTGCCTCGCTGCGCTCTCTTGCGCCTTCGCCCGCATACCCGGCCGCGGCGCGGCCATGCACGGCGTGACGAAGATCACCCGATTGCCGGACGCCGGAGCGACGAGGTGGCCGGCGCGGCAGCGCCGTCAACCAGCGGTCGGTCGCAGCCGAGGGAGGCCACTCCCGGGGTGAGGGTCACGCCGTCGGCGCCCAGCTGCGCCAGCGTCATGCTGATCTCGTGGACCGCACGTCGGTGGATCGGGAGCGACATGTGGCCGACGCCGCGCACCAGCAGGTTACGGGCGTCCAGGTCGGGGTGCTCGATGCGCGCGGCCGCCTTCGGCACCATCATCTGGTCGAGGTCGCTCCAGACCGCGAGGAAACGGGTGCGGCACGACGGAGCCGGCTGTGCCAGCTCGCGTACGACGTCGCTGCCCGGACGCAGCTGGCGGCCCAACCGGTGTGGCACCAGGTAGGCGGGCATGGTGCCGCCGTGCGGACTGCCGAGGGTCACGAGAGTGTGCACGCGCTCGTCGCCACCGAGGCACTGCACGTAGTACCGGGCGATCAGCCCGCCCATGCTGTGCCCGATGACGTGGATGCGTTCGAAGCCGGTGTCGGCGCAGATGCCCTCGACCCGCGCGGCGAGCCGCTCGGCCGCCTCGCGCACGTCGCGGGTCAAGGGGCTGTAGTTGAGCGAGAGCACCCGCCGGAAGCCGCGGCGCTGCAGGGCCCGGCGCAGCAGCGTGAAGATCGAACGGTTGTCGACCATGCCGTGCACCAGCAGGATCGGCGTCCCTGCGGCCTCCACGTCGCCGATGACCAGGCCGCGCTGTGCGGGGGAGAGGCTGCCGAGCCCGCGGTGCTTGTCGGGCCGGGCGCGCTCCGCGACGGCGCCGAGCGGGTAGAGCGCCGCGTGGGCGGCCACCCAGGCCACCTCGATCGCGGCTCCCCGCACCCCCGTCGGCGAGAGCAGGCTGCGGGCCCCGCGGCGTACTCCCGCGCTCGCTCGCTCCAAGTGCTCCCGCACGCACCCCCCTCTCGCTCGTGACGCCCGAACCGTAGCTGCGACCTACCCCGGATCTGTGGCAGGCACCCGTGCCCGGCGCGGTCGGTTACGCTGCGGCCGACCCTCGCCACCGACGCGTGAGAGGGGCGAGGAGGAGTGAGATGGCAACGTCCGGCCCGATCCGAGTCGTCGTGGCCAAGCCCGGGCTCGACGGTCATGACCGCGGCGCGAAGGTCGTCGCCCGCGCGCTCCGGGATGCCGGCATCGAGGTGATCTACACCGGGCTGCACCAGACGCCCGAGCAGATCGTCGAGACGGCGATCCAGGAGGACGCCGATGCGGTGGGCCTCTCGGTGCTGTCGGGCGCGCACATGACGCTGTTCGCCCGCGTCGTCGCGCTGCTGCGCGAGCGGGACGCCGCCGACATCACTGTCTTCGGCGGGGGCATCATCCCCGAGGCCGACATGCCCGAGCTCGAGAAGCTCGGCGTCGCCAAGGTCTTCACGCCCGGCGCCACCACCGGCGAGATCGTCACGTGGGTCCGAGAGCACGCCGGCACCACGGTCTGAGCGTTACCCCTCGAGCGGCGACCGGCCCGGCCACCCCCTCGGGCGACCGGGCCGGGCCACGCCGGACGAGGTAGCAGGAGGCACCCCTCGTCACCTCGTCCGGACGGCTGAGCCGAGCACCGGGAGCGTCAGCACTCCGGGTGCGTCGGGGGAGGTGAGGACCGTCACCGGGGTGACGACCTTGTTGTTGCGGTAGGCGGCGTCGGTCGCGGCCACGACCACCTGCACCCGGTGGCCGGCGTCGTAGCGGTGGACGACGCCGGGCAGCTCGATGTCGACCGGCCTGGTCAGGTCGGCGACTCGCGTCGGCGACACCAGCCGGTGCACCAGGGTCTTCCTGCCGTCCGGTGCGACGTCGTAGATCTTGGCGAACAGCAGCACCTGGCCGGCCGGCCCGCCGGCCTGGGTCCGCTCGGCGACCGGTGACGAGATCCTCAGCCGCAGCCTGGGCACACCCACGGACACCACCGACGACGCGAGGGGCTCCGTGCTCCACGCCGCGAAGCTGCCCGGGGTGTCGAAGGGCGCCGTGATGGCGTCGGGCACCTGGTCGCCCTGCAGCCCCGAGACCTCGCTGTAGCTCAGCGGCGTCTCGCCCGCGGCATTGGCGTAGGTCGCGCCGCCGGGCTGCACCGAGGACGCCGACGTGACGAGACGGTCGGCGCCCGACAGGAACAGGCGTTGGGTCGTGCCCACCGGGTAGCGCGCCGACGTGCCGTAGGCCGGAGTCGCGATGCCCGCATAGTCGACCCAGTCACGGAAGTAGCTGAGCTCCGGACCCGTGCTGACGTTCTTGTCCTCCAGGTATCGCTGGAACCACGCGATCACCCGCTGGCCCTCGTAGGTCTGCTCGGGCTGGCGCATGTCGAGCTCGCCAGGAGCGGGCCGGCCACCGCCGCTGTGGCCCCACGACTGCCAGATCATCTTGGTCTCGGTGCCCTGTGCCTGCAGTGCGCGGTAGGTCGCGATGGCCTCCTGCAGGTTGAACAGGGTGTCGTTCTGGCCTTGCACGAGCAGGGTGGGGATGCGGATCTTGTCGATGTACGACGTGACGCTGGCGTGCCGGGCGAACGACATCGTCTCCGGCGCCGGATAGCCCACGGCATCCATCTGCGCCTTGGCGACACAGGCGTAGTCGGCGAAGTTCGGGCAGCCCACGTTGCGGCTCGGATCAGTCGCGGCGAACTCGATCCCGTCCGCGATGCCGACCCCGAAGAACAGGCTGGTCCAGCCGACCTTCTCCGTTCCCGGTGTGCGGTAGCTGACGCCGTGCCGGATCGGGTCCGGGATGTCGGTGTTGTTGGGCGCGAGCGAGTAGGCCAGGTCGTTCCAGGTGATGATCGGCACGATCGTGTCGACGCGCGGGTCGATGCCGGCGACGGCGTACTGCACCTGGCCCCCGTAAGAGCCGCCGATCATGCCGACGCGCGGGTCGTTGGGCACCGCCGTGCCGCTGTGCGCCGTCGCGTCCCGCTTGACGTAGTCGATGCGGCTGCCGTCGTTGGCCATCGACCCGCCGCCGAGGTAGGTGACCAGCTGCTGGGCTGCCTTGCCGTCGTAGTCCGGGTCGTCGAGCGTGATCTTGCAGTCGGAGCCGCCGAACCCGAGACCGCTGTAGGACAGCACGACGTACCCGCGCTCGGCGAAGGCCTGCCCGAGGTCGGCCTGGTCGTCCTTGGACCCGCCGAACCCGTTGGTCGTGAGGATGGCCGGCGCAGGAGTGACCTGTGTCGCGGTCGAGGGCCGGTAGACGTCGAAGACGATGGTGCAGGTCTGCGCGTCGCTCGGTCCGACGCGTACGTCGATCTCGTGGCTGGTCTTGCTGACCGTCACCGCCGCGTCGGCGGGGGACGTCGCCGTCAGCAAGGCGCTCGCACAGACCAGCACGCCGAGCAGGGCTACGCACGTACGTCGGGCTGGTCGCACTTGTGGCCTCCGCTGGCTTCGGGGTTCAGCCGGTTCAACGGCTCAGGCCCGTGGTGGTTACGCTCGCGTTCCGTGCCCGTTCACGCATGCCGGTTCTGTGGCGGCGATGCGGAGCACCGGTGGCAGGCCCTCTCGCAGCAAGGACGTACCAGTGGATCTCTTCGAGTACCAGGCGCGTGATCTGTTCGCCAAGCACGGTGTTCCCGTCCTGGACGGCGCCGTGGCCGAGACGCCCGCACAGGCGCGCGCGGCCGCGGAAAGGTTGCTGCCCGCGGGAGGCGGCCGCGTGGTCATCAAGGCCCAGGTGAAGACCGGCGGCCGCGGCAAGGCCGGCGGCGTGAAGCTCGCGTCCACGGCCGACGAGGCGGAACAGGTGGCCAGCCAGATCCTCGGCATGGACATCAAGGGTCACACCGTGCACCGCGTGATGCTGGCCCCGGCCGCGGCGATCGAGGAGGAGTACTACTTCTCGGTGCTGCTCGACCGCGCCAACCGCACCTATCTCGCCATGGCGTCCCGCGAGGGTGGCATGGAGATCGAGCAGCTCGCCGTCGAGAAGCCCGAAGCTCTGGCCCGCGTCGCGGTCGATGCCCTCGAGGGGATCGACGAGGCCAAGGCCCGGGAGATCGCCGAGCAGGGCAACTTCCCCGCGGACGTCACCGACCAGGTCGTCGCGACGGTGCAGAAGCTGTGGGACGTCTTCGTCGGCGAGGACGCCACGCTCGTCGAGGTCAACCCACTCGTGAAGACCGCAGACGGCCGCGTCGTCGCGCTCGACGGCAAGATCACGCTCGACGGCAACGCCGACTTCCGCCACCCTGACCATGCCGCGCTCGAGGACGAGTCCAGCGCCGACCCGCTCGAGGCGAAGGCCAAGGCCAAGGGCCTCAACTACGTCAAGCTCGACGGCGAGGTAGGCATCATCGGCAACGGCGCCGGCCTGGTGATGAGCACCCTCGACGTCGTCGCCTACGCAGGCGAGGCTCACCTCGTTGACGGCAGGGGCATGAAGCCGGCCAACTTCCTCGACATCGGCGGCGGCGCGAGCGCCGAGGTGATGGCCAACGGCCTGGAGATCATCCTGGGCGACCCCTCGGTCAAGTCGGTTTTCGTCAACGTGTTCGGCGGCATCACCGCGTGCGACGCGGTGGCCAACGGCATCGTGCAGGCGTTCGGCCTGCTGCAGGAACGCGGTGACGAGATCAGCCACCCGCTCGTCGTACGGCTGGATGGCAACAACGCCGAGGAGGGTCGGCGCATCCTGACGGAGGCCAATCTGCCTCTGCTCGAACAGGTCGACACCATGGACGGTGCCGCGCAGCGCGCGGCCGAGCTAGCCGCCGCGACAGCGGCAAATCCAGCGGCCGCGAAGTAAGGGACGAGACGACATGGCTATCTGGCTCACCAAGGACAGCAAGGTCATCGTCCAGGGGATGACCGGCTCCGAAGGTCGCAAGCACACCCAGCGGATGCTGACGTCGGGCACCGACGTCGTCGGCGGCGTCAACCCGAAGAAGGCCGGTGAGTCGGTCGAGTTCGACGGGGCGACGCTGCCGGTCTTCGGGTCGGTCGCGGAGGCGGTCAAGGAGACCGGCGCCGACGTGTCGGTGGTGTTCGTGCCCCCGCCCGGGGTCAAGGGCGCGGTCTACGAGGCCGTCGACGCGGGCGTGCCGCTCGTCATCGTCATCACCGAGGGCGTGCCGGTGCACGACACCGCGGAGTTCTACCAGTACGCCACGAACAGTGGTACGACGCGGCTCATCGGGCCCAACTGCCCCGGTCTGATCAGCCCCGGAGAGTCCAACGCCGGGATCATCCCGGCCGACATCACCAAGGCCGGACGCATCGGACTGGTGAGCAAGTCCGGCACGCTGACCTACCAGATGATGTACGAGCTGCGCGACATCGGCTTCTCGAGCGCGGTGGGCATCGGTGGTGACCCCGTCATCGGCACGACGCACATCGACGCACTCGCGGCCTTCGAGGCCGACCCCGACACGGACGCGATCGTGATGATCGGTGAGATCGGTGGCGACGCCGAGGAGCGCGCGGCGGCCTACATCAAGGACCACGTCAGCAAGCCCGTCGTGGGCTACGTCGCCGGCTTCACCGCGCCGGAGGGCAAGACCATGGGTCACGCCGGCGCGATCGTGTCCGGCTCGTCGGGCACCGCGGCAGCCAAGAAGGAGGCGCTCGAGGCGGTCGGGGTCAAGGTCGGGAAGACCCCGACCGAGACCGCCGAGCTGATGCGTCAGCTCATGACCGCGCGCTGACCCCGGGAGAACACTCGGCTACGGCAGATCGTGCTCAGTCACCTCGACGACGTAGCCGAGCTCGTCGTAGCGCAGGTCGAGCAGCAGCCGGCTGCCCTGGCTGGCGATGGCGTCGCGCAGCGTTCCGAGGGTGACCTCGACCGGCGTCGAGCTGCCCGCTAGCGCACGCGTGCCCAGGACGGTGACGTCAGCGGAGAGCACCAGGTCTCGCTTGAGCGTGTTGTCGTTGACGATGAGCACGCCGTCGGCCCCGGGCGGATCCTTGTGGAAGCGGCGCGCGTAGTCGCGCGCGGCCTGTCCGGTGCGGAACACGACCCGGTCGAGGGTGACGTGCACGCCGTCCTTCTCGCGCCTGGAGGCGACGAGGTAGCCCACGTCCTTGGTGGTGCCGGCCTCGATCTGCGACGCGGCCCGCGGGGTCGGGGTCGCCGATGGGGTGGCGGGGGAGGCCGTCGGCGCCGCGCCGCTCGACGTGCCGGAGGCGGTCGTGCTCGGCCGGTCGTCACCGGCCAGGCCGAGCAGCAGCCCGACACCGAGCCCCGTGATGGTTGCGGCGAGCAACAGCACGGCCACGACGGCCGCGAGCCGGCGTGGGTCGTCGGTCATGGGTCGACATTCTGCCGTGCCGGCCGCGACACCCCGAAAAAGCGCAGGTCCGGAGCCTGCCGGTCGGCAGCGACGACGATGGGCCCGATGACCGACCTGATCTCCCGGCCCCGACGGCCCCCGCCGCCGAGACCCTCGGACACGGCAGGGGCCCGTCCGCGCTCGGCGCGCGCCC
>JAVEDJ010000246.1 GCA_030841025.1 Actinomycetota bacterium | reverse complement strand
CCAGCTCGTCGATGTGCTCAGTCTCACGGCCGTCACCGGAGCCGGCCTCGTGGCACTGAGACATTGGGACAACCCCGACGTTGTGGGCACGATGTCGGTGGTCTCGGCACTGTTCGTCACTGCCCATACCTGGTGGCGACTCGAGCAGGGGTCACCGACTGATCGCTGGCCGCTGGTGTGGATGTCGCTGGGGGTCGTCGTACCCGGCCTGGTGTTCGGGTTCGTCACCTTCGCAGCACCGAACACCACCGGCATCGCTGTCGCGTTCCTTGTCCTGGCCCTGGTCGGGCCCGCGATGTACGTCGGCGTCGCGCGCCCGGAGGTCGTCGACGTACGAGGCCTGGTGGTGCACGCGGTGGTCTTCGCCTTCGCCGCCACGGCATACATGGCCGCGTTCATGGTTCTGGCGTCCCTGCTCGAGATCATCGGTGGCGACGCGCCGCTGGTCGGTGGGATGGCCATCGTGGGACTGCTCGTGGCGGTCACCTTCCATCCCCTGCAGGTCGTCCTGCGGGGGGTGGTCGACGAGCTGATGTTCGGTCACCGGCCCGACCCGCTCGACGCCGCCGCCAACGTCGTCGGTGCCATCAGCGACGACCCTGTTCTGGCCCTCGGGACGATTCGCGAGGCACTGGTGCTCCCCTATGCAGCCCTGTCGGCGAACGGCGTGCTTATTGCCGCATCCGGCACGGCGGTGACACACACGAGGAACTGGGCGTTGTCACTCGGCGGCGAACGGGTGGCCGAGCTGGTCGTCGGGCTGCGTGCGGGGGACCTCGCACTTTCGCCAGGGGACGAACACGTCCTGCGTCTCGTGGCACCGCTGCTCGCTCAAGCACTGCGAGCGAGGCGGCTGGCCGCCGACCTTCAGGCGTCACGGGAGGAGACGATCACGGCACTCGAGGAGGAGCGCCGGCGACTGCGGCGCGACCTGCACGATGGGCTGGGTCCGCGGCTCTCGGGCATCGCGTTCACGTCGGACGCGGCGCGAAACACGCTGCGGCAGGACCCGGACGCAGCCGACACCCTGCTCGCCGCGATCCGCGCGGAGACCGTCACAGCCATCAGCGAGATCCGCCAGCTGGTCTACGGAATGCGGCCACCGGCCTTGGACGAGCTCGGTCTGGTGCCCGCGGTGCGTCAGCAGGCCGCGGCGCTGCACACCAGGGACAACCGTTCTTTCGGCGTGCGCATCGAGGCCAGCAACCTGCCGCCTCTTCCCGCGGCGGTCGAGGTGGCGGCGTACCGAATCGTCGTCGAGGCCCTTACCAATGCCGCACGACACAGCGCTGCCAGCACCGCCACCGCCTGCCTGTCCGTCGTGGATGCGGCGCTGGTGGTGGAAGTGCGAGACGGTGGGTTCGGTGCCGGTGCATGGTCCCCGGGAGTCGGGATCACATCCATGCGGGAGCGCGCTGCTGAGCTCGGGGGCACGTTGACTGTCGACCACTCAGCCGGCGGCACCGTGGTGCGCGCGGCTTTGCCGCTGCAGCGATGAGCCCGGCCGACGTCAGCTACAGCCGGTGGCCACGCGCACGCGGCAGACACCTCCGTCGAGACACGCTGCCGCCACTTGCTCCAGCAGACGTGACAACAGCTTTGCGCAGCCAGTGTCCGAACAGCCAGGACCCCAAACCCGCGGAGTAGCCTGCTGTGCATGGCCGACACCGACACTTCCGCAACTGGTTCGCCTGGTGCTGGCGATGACGTCGCCCATCTCACGTCGGCATTGAAGGTCACCGAAGACGTCATCGCTGGGGTGCGCCCCGAACAGACCCACCTCCCCACGCCGTGCCACGACTACGACGTCACGCAGCTGCTCGATCACCTTGTCGGCTATGCGAACGACTTCGCCGACAAGGCGAACGGCAGCACGCCCACGGCTGATCCCGCGACTGTGCAGGCTGGAGACGACCCATCGGGTGCCTACCGTGCGGCGGCCGCGCGGCTCGTCGAGGGTTATCGCGGCGGCCCCGACAGCAATGCGACGCCCATCGGTGTCGTACTGATGGAGACGGTGACGCACGGCTGGGATCTGGCGACGGCGACCGGGCAGCCGGCGCCGTACCCCGAGAGCGCGGTACAGGCATCTCTGTCCATCGGCCAGGGCATGTTGGCTCCGGAGTATCGCGGCGAAGGCAAGCCCTTCGGCGACGAGGTGACACCCCCAGAGCTGTCTACGACGCTGGCCCGGTTCATAGCATTCATGGGCCGTGATCCGAATTGGTCGCCCTGAGCCGGACGAACGACGCAGTAGCGAGCTGCATTTCTCTCGAGGCTCTAGCGTCTCGGCTTTCAGGCCGCTTGCCCATCCTCGCTGCGGGCTCTTGCGAACGGCGAGGCGCCGAGCGACAGGACGACCAGGAAGAACCCGCTGGCGATGACCCAGAGCAGGGCCGGTGACCCCGAAATTCGTGAGTCGTCGCTGGCAGCCGCAGTCCCGGCTGTGACGCAGCCTCCCGAGGAGCGGCTTTCAGGCGGCTTTCAGGTCGAGGAGCCATGCTGGAAGCGGAGGTGTCGCGGTGCGGGTTCTGGTGGTGGAGGACGAGGTCGGTCTGGCCCAGGCGTTGCGCCGTGGTCTTGTCGCCGACGGGTTCACCGTGGATCTGATGCACGACGGGGTGGACGGGTTGTGGGCCGCGACGGAGCAGCCCTACGACGCGATCGTCTTGGACCTCATGCTGCCGTCACTCAACGGTTTCCAGGTTCTCGAGGCGCTTCGGGACCGCGAGGTGTGGACGCCCGTGCTCATGCTCACCGCCACGGAGGGAACCGTCACCCAGGCCGATGCCTTCGACATCGGCGCGGATGACTACCTGACGAAACCCTTCGAGTTCGTGCTGCTGGTGGCACGGTTACGGGCTCTGACTCGGCGGGGAACATCCACTCGGCCCGCCGTCCTACGGGCAGGGAGCCTTGTTCTGGACCCAGCTCGCAGGCGAGTGATGCGCGGCGACGTCGACATCTCGCTCACCCCACGGGAGTTCGCCGTACTGGAGTTCCTGTTGCGCAACTGCGAAGACGTGGTCAGCAAGTCTCAGATCATGCAGAACGTGTGGGACGAACACTTCGACGGCGACGCGAACATCGTCGAGGTCTACATCCGTTACCTGCGCAAGAAGGTCGACATACCCTTCGGACGTCACTCGATCCAGACGGTGCGCGGGATGGGGTACCGCATCTCTGACGAGGTGGCGCGTCGCCCAGGGGCACGATCATCAACTGGCGCCCAGGGGTAGCTCGAGCCGGAACGTCGCGCCGCCGATCAGACCATCGACGACGTGCACCGTGCCGCCGTGGGCGCGCACCACTTCGGCCACGATCGCCAGGCCCAGACCTGTTCCACCGGACACCCTGGTGCGACTCGCGTCGAGGCGCACAAAGCGATCGAAGATCCTGGCCCGGTCTGCTTCGGGGACCCCGGGACCGTCGTCGGAGACCTCGATGACAGCGGACGCACCCTGCCGACAGAGCGAGACGTCGACACGGTGGCGCGCGTGCGCCGCCGCGTTGTCAGCCAGGTTGCGCAGTGCCTGCGAGAGCTGGTGACGGTCACCCGTACAACGGACCGCCCCAACGTGCCCTCCGATGGTCAGAGACGTTCCTGCGCGCAGCCGCTGGCGTTCGGCGGCGACCAAGTCATCGAGGTCGACGTCCTTCTTCACCGGTCGCACGCCTCGGTCGTCGGCTGCCGCCAGGAACAGCAACTCGGCGACGATCCGCTCCAGCCGATCTGCCTCCGCCCCCATCGCGGCTCTGCTCTCGGGCCAGTCGGAGCCGGCCGTGCCTGAACCGGTGACGTGCAGGATCGCCTTCAGGGCCGACACCGGTGACCGCAGCTCGTGGCTGGCGTCTGCGACAAAGCGACGCGCAGTGGCCTGGGACTGCTCGAGCCGATCGAGCATGTCGTTCATAGTCTGGGCCAGCCGGGACAGCTCGTCCTGGGCGGAGGGCACGGGCACGCGTGTGGACAGGTCGCGAGCAGTGATCGCGGACACCTGTCGGCGCATGGACTCGACCGGCCACAGTGACCGGCCGACCAGGGCAAAGGTGACAGCCCCGACGAGCAGGGCCAGGATCGGCAGCCCCACCAGCAGCAGCGCGGAGACGGTCCGGACGCTGCTCTGCGCCGCCGCCAGGGATTGGGCGACCATCACCTGGTAGTCCACGCTGTTGAGCCGCACTCCCAGGCTCACGACGCTGTAGGCCGCACCGTCACCCACCGGCAGGTCGTCGAGTCGGTCATGCGCCTCGGTGCCGGGCGCCGCATCGCGGTGGGCAATGGCAGGCTCGCCCTCTATCTGCGCGGAGCTGGCCAGGACCTGTCGTCCTGGACCGAGGATCTGGGCGATCGTGGTCTCTCCGACGGAGGCGGCCACGGACTGCCCGGCGGCATCGGGGCCCTCCTGCCTCATGAGGGCTACGATCTCCCGCCCGCGTTGGGTCGCCGTGGCGTCCGCCGATCGGTCGAGGGACCTGCCCAGGAGCGTGACCAGCGCGATGCCGCTGACGGCCAGGGCGACAGCAACCACCGCCGACGCGGCAAGAGTCAGCCGCAGCCGAACTCCCACGTTCCGACGGAACGCACGGACTGGCCCCGCGTCGGCGCCTCTGTGAGCCGGTTCAGTCACGTCGCCAGCCTCGCATCGTGCTCCGGCCGACGCATGGCTTGCCCCGCCGCCACGCTCAGTGGCGCGGACCTACATTCGGTCCGCGCCACTGCCGTCATCGCCGGTCCAGCGACGTCCGAGCACTCATCTACTTGGACCCGGCAGCCTCCGGGGCGTCGCCACTCTCGTCGGCGTCCTGGTGCCCGGGCTCGTTGGGGTTCGCGTCCGGTCCCACGTTGGGACCGTCGCTGGCGCTCTCCGTTGCGCTCTCCGTCGCCTCGTTCTCCGGTGCGCCGCTCTCCGCGGCGTCGCCGGTCTCGTTGGCGTCCTGGTGACCGGCCTCGCTCGCGTTCGCGTCGGGGCCGACGTTGGCGCCGGCGTCCTTCGACACCGACGTACTGGGACTGGACGGCGAATTGCCGCCGGCGGCGACGGCGACGCCGCCACCGGCTGCGGCGAGCGCAAGAAGCGCGGCGGCCGCGAGGCCGACCGTGCGGGGGGTGTTCATGATGATCCTCCAGATGTACGCGCGGCCCTTCCGCGCTGTACCCACCTACGTTCGCGCGACGGTGCTGAAGGGCCGCTGAGACGACCTGAGCGGTGGGGAGCGGGCGCCGCCGGTGAAAGGCTGCAACGCAATGCAGTTGCCGCAGCCGCGCGCAGCCGCAGAATGGCGGACGTGGACGGTGATCAGCTGACCAACATCATCTCCACGACGGGGACCCAGACAGACGGGCTGGACCACTCACTGGAGGTTCCCAGACAATCCCGACCAGACCCACGACTTCAGGAGTGACCATGACCGGCTCTCCCACCCAGGGAATCAAGACCGTGCTGCATCCTGTGTCCGACCTGGCGACGGCCAAGCCGGTGTACGCCGCCCTGCTCGGCGTACCGCCGCAGACCGACGGGTCCTACTACGTCGGCTTCGAGGCCGCGGGCCAGCACATCGGGCTGGTGCCGGGCGGTGGACCGCAGGGCATGACCTCGCCGGTGGCCTACTGGCACGTGCCGGACATCGAGGCGAAGCTGGCCGAGGTGACCGCCGCGGGTGCCACCGTGAAGGAGCCCGCGCACGACGTCGGCGGCGGCCGCCTGGTGGCCACCGTCACCGACCCCGACGGCAACGTCCTCGGGCTGCTTCAGGACCGATGAGCGCCGACCCCCGCTCCCGCGCTCAGCGTCGGATGGAGACACGATGAGCATGGCCACGAGGACGGACGCGCAGTCGCCTGCGCTGCACGTTGCCGACAGCCACGACCTGAACCGCGTGCACGTCGCGCGGGTGAACAACCTCAAGGACCTCAGCATCGAGATCCCGAAACGCCGGCTGACGGTCTTCACCGGCGTCTCCGGCTCGGGCAAGAGCTCGCTGGTGTTCGGCACGATCGCCGCGGAGTCGCAGCGGCTGATCAACGAGACCTACAGCGCCTTCGTGCAGGGCTTCATGCCGACGATGGCGCGGCCCGAGGTC
>JAVEDJ010000210.1 GCA_030841025.1 Actinomycetota bacterium | reverse complement strand
CGTACTCCAGATCGCTGAGCACATCGCGCCACTTCCCGGCAGGAAGCGTCAACGTCGCCTCCCCCCAGCCGTCAGTCGCGCGAGCCGTCAGCCGCGACACCACCGTCACCGACGCATCTCCGCGCGCGAAGGCGACCGCGCGCGGTGTGCTCGTGTCGAGGGGCAGGTACGACGACGTGGGGCCGAACCCCTCGGGGTGGTCGCGCCGCAGGCGCAGGGCCCGGGACACGACCAGCAGCTTCTCGTCGGACAGGTCGCGGGGGGCCTGGCCGGCGTCGAGCCGTGCCAGCCGGGCGCGCCGGTCGGTGAAGTCGACCTCGCGCCGGTTGTCCGGGTCGACGAGGGACAGGTCGACGAGGTCGCAGCCCTGGTAGACGTCGGGCACGCCCGGCATCGTCAGGGCGACCAGCCGCTGCCCGAGGACGTTGGCGCGCACCGCGGGCTCGATGGAGTCCAGGAAGCCCTGTACCTGCGCCATCACGGTCGTGTCGTCGAGCAGCTGTGTCGCGAACGTGCGGACCGCCTCGTCGTAGGCCTGGTCCGGCTCGGTCCACGTCGTGTGCCGCTTCGCCTCGCGCGTCGCCTTCTCGAGGTAAGCCGTGAGGCGTGCGGCATCGATGGGCCAGGCGCCGACGATCGTCTGCCAGATGAGGTACTCGGTGTTGGCGTCGAGCATCGATGGGCGGTAGGACGACGTCGCTGCCCGCCACGCCGACAGCTCGCGGCCCCACCAGTCCGGTACCTCGCTCAGCACCGACAACCGGGCGCGCACGTCTTCGGAGCGCTTCGTGTCGTGTGTCGACAGCGTGGTCATGGCTGCGGGCCACGATGCCTGCATCCGCGTCGACCACGTGTGGAACTCGTCGGGCGAGACACCGACGTGGGCCGGGTCGCCACCCACCTCGTTGAGCGCGGCCAGCCGGAACCAGCGGTAGAACGCGGTGTCCTCGACGCCCTTGGCCATCACGG
Source organism: Actinomycetota bacterium (assembly GCA_030841025.1). GTDB lineage: Bacteria > Actinomycetota > Actinomycetes > JACCUZ01 > JACCUZ01 > BP-173. The sequence continues at coordinate 2,402 of JAVEDJ010000210.1, read as the reverse complement.
GGCCGCAGGTCTGCTGGAAGCGCACCACGAACTCGTCGCGGTGCTGACCGCGGCCGCCTTCACCGAGCGCGAGAGTGGCCAGCAGGCGCAGCGTGTCGTGGCGCTCCTCGGGCAGTCGGCTCTCAGCCGTGGCTACCGCCTGGTCGATGATGCGCCGTGCGGCGTCGGGCGCGGCCTCACCCGGCACCACGTAGGCCCGGTAGACGGGGAAGGCCACCAGCAGCTCCACCAGTGCCTCGCGCAGGCCGCGCCGGGTGTGGTCGCGCAGCTCGAGGTGCTCATGGCAGATGGTCGCGGCGACCTCGACGAGCCGGTGGACCTCGGCGTGCAGACCGTGCTCGACGACCCACCGCTTGGCCTCCTCGACGACCGGGCCGAAGTCGCTCGGCTCACCCGTCAGCGCGCTGTACAGCGCACCGAGCGGCTCGGCACCCGCCGGGTCGACGAAGAGCCCACCTGCACGCAGCAGGGCGTCGTACCCGGTCGTGCCGGCACATGGCCAGTCGTCGGGCAGCGCCTCGTCGCCCTCGAGGATCTTCTCGGCGACCACCCAGGCGCCGCTGGTCGCGGTGTGCAGCTGACGCATGTAGTCGCGCGGCGCGGCAAGCCCGTCGGGGTGGTCGATGCGCAGGCCGTCGATGTGGCCCTCGGCCACCAGGGCGAGCAGCACCGCGTGGGTCTCGGCGAAGACCCTGGCGTCCTCGACGCGGATGCCCACGAGGGTGTCGATGTCGAAGAAGCGCCGGTAGTTCAGCTCCTCGTCGCCGACTCGCCAGTGGGCCAGTCGGTAGAACTGCCGGTCCAGCAGCTGTTCGATCGGCAGATCCTTGGTGCCCGGGCGCACCGGGAAGACCTTGTCGAAGTAGCGGACCACCGGCTCCGCACCCGAGCGGTCGACGGTGATCTCACCGTCGGCCACGACGTCGCCGATGCGCCGGCCGAGGACCGGCATGAGGATCGCCCGCTCCTGCGCGCCCCAGTCGACGTCGAACCACTGCGCGTACGACGACGCCGGTCCGTCCCTGAGCACCGACCACAACGCCGCGTTCTGCGTGGCCGGAGTCGGGACAGCCATGTGGTTGGGCACCACGTCGACGACGACACCCATGCCCTTGCCGTGCGCCGCGTCCGAGAGCCGTCGGAACGCCTCGGCTCCACCGAGGTCGGCGCTGAGCTGGCTGTGGTCGATGACGTCATAGCCGTGCTCGGAACCCGGTACTGCCTGCAGCACAGGGGAGAGGTAGACGTGGGTCACCCCGAGGTCGTGCAGGTAGTCGAGGACAGCTGCGGCCTCGTCGAAACCGAAACCGGGACGCAGCTGCAGACGGTAGGTCGAGCCCGGTGCGGACCGCGCGGCCATCAAACGACGCGTCGGAGCACGAGCATCGACCGAGCCTCGACGTTGACCGACTCACCGGCCTTGTTGGACGGACGGTCGTCGATCAGCGGCGCGGCAGTGTCCAGCACGATCTCCCACCGCTCGCCGTAGACCTCCGTGGGCACGGTGAACGCCATGTCCTCGCTGTGCGCGTTGAAGAACAGCAGGAAGGAGTCGTCCACGATGCGGCTGCCGCGGCCATCCGGCTCGGCGATCGCGTCGCCGTTGAGGAACACGGCAACCGAGCGGGCGAAGCCCACCTGCCAGTCGCTCTCGCTCATGTGCTCGCCGCCGGGCGTGAACCAGGCGATGTCGCCCAGCTCGCTCTCGGACCCGCGGGCCGGGTCACCCTGGAAGAAGCGGCGGCGCCGGAAAACCGGGTGCTCGCGACGCAGCTTGGACACGGCGGCCACGAAGTCGGTCAACGCCCAGTTGTCCCGGGCGTCGGCCCAGTCCACCCAGGAGATCGGGTTGTCCTGGCAGTAGGCGTTGTTGTTTCCACCCTGGGTGCGACCCAGCTCGTCTCCGTGCAGCAGCATCGGGATGCCCTGCGACAGGAACAGCGTTGCGATCATGTTGCGCTTCTGCCGTTCCCGCAGACTGATGATCTCGAGGTCGTCGGTGGGCCCCTCGACACCGCTGTTCCAGGAGCGGTTGTGGCTCTCGCCGTCGGCGTTGCCCTCGCCGTTGGCGTCGTTGTGCTTCTCGTTGTAGGACACCAGGTCCGCCAGGGTAAAGCCGTCGTGGGCGGTGACGAAGTTGATCGATGCCACGGGGCGCCGGCCGGAGTGCTCGTAGAGGTCGGCCGAGCCGGTGATGCGGGAGGCGAACTCGGCCAGCGTGGAGGGCTCGCCGCGCCAGTAGTCGCGCACCGTGTCGCGGTACTTGCCGTTCCACTCGGTCCAGTTGGGCGGGAAGTTGCCGACCTGGTAGCCGCCGGGGCCGACGTCCCACGGCTCGGCGATCAGCTTGGTCTGGCTGACGACGGGGTCCTGGTGCACCAGGTCGAAGAACGCCGACAGCC
>JAVEDJ010000243.1 GCA_030841025.1 Actinomycetota bacterium | reverse complement strand
AACAGCACCAGCAGCCCGGCCGCCACCGGCGCCAGCCGCTTGGCGACCGCGACGCCGCCGACGTCGAGAAGGTCGATGGCGTCATCTTCGGGCCGGCGTACGGCGCGTGGCGGCGCGGAAGGGGTCGGCGCTGCTGCGCTCGACGCCCCAGCACCGCCTGTCCCTTCCTGCATGATCGACTTGGGAGGGGTCGTCGCGGGCCCGGCCGCCGCCTCCCCGGGTCCGCTGGCCGTCGCAGCCTCGGCATCGGAGGGGCCGTCGCCCTTGCGGATCTCCTCCGCGAGGCAGTCGGCGAACCGGCCGATCAGCTTGTTGCCCACCTCGACCATCACGCCCCGGCCGAACTGCGCCGGCTTTCCCGTGATCGCCAGGTCGGTGGACACGTTGACCTTGGTCGAGTCGCCCTGCGCCACCAGCACCGCGTCGACCGTGGCCTTGGCCGTCCCCGAGCCACGGGCCTCCTTGCCGCTCGCGTCGAGCTTCACCCGGTGCGCGGCCGCGTCCTTCTCCACGAACCGGGCGGTGCCGCTGTAGGTGACCTGGATCGGGCCGACCTTCACCTTGACCCGCCCCTGGACCGTCTCACCGTCGAACGACTCGACGGTCGCGCCCGGCATGCACGGCGCGATGCGTTCGACGTCGAGCAGCACGTCCCACGCCTGGTCGACGGGAACCGGGACGACGAACTCGTGCTCGAGCTGCATGCGATCAACCCTTCTGGGAAGGTCTGTCTAGCCGCCGGCTGCGGCGGACACCGCACGCCGGGTCAGTACGCGTGCCAGGTGCTGGCGATAGTCGGCGGCGCCCCCCAGGTCGCTGGCCGGGCTGGTGTCGTCCGCCGCGTGCTCCGCGGCAGCACCGATGCCGGACACGTCGGCACCCGACAGCGCCTGCTCGACCGCTGACGCGCGCAACGGCGTCGGGCCCATGTTCGTCAGGCCGATGCGCGCCTGGTCGATCGACCCGTTCGAGCGGTGCACCACGGCGGCTACGCCGACGATGGCCCAGGACTGCGCCACGCGGTGGAACTTCTCGTAGCGGTGGCCCCAGCCGGCGCCGAGCTTGGGCAGCCGCACCTCGACGAGCACCTCGTCCGCGCCCACTGCGGTCTGCAGGTAGTCGACGAAGAAGCCCTGCGCCGGCACCGTCCGCCGGCCGCCGCTGCCGGCGATCACGAACTCGGCGTCGAGGGCGAGCGCCACGGCCGGCAGGTCGCCGGCAGGGTCGGCGTGCGCGAGCGAGCCACCGAACGTCCCCCGGTGCCGTACGGCGGGGTCGGCCACCGTCTCGGTGGCCTCGCTCAGCAAGCCGCAGTGCGTGCGCACCAGGTCGCTGTCGATGACCTCGGCGTGCGTCGTCATGGCGCCGATGACCAGATGCTCGCCGTCCTCACGGACACCGTGCATCTCCTCGACGCGACCGACGTCGACGACCACCTCGGGGTAGGACAACCGCAGCCGCAGCAACGGGATCAGGGACTGGCCCCCGGCCAGCACCTTGGCGTCCTCGCCGCGCTCGCCGAGGACGCGGACCGCCTCGTCGACCGAGCCGGCCCGCACGTAGTCGAAGGCCGCGGGGATCATGCCTGGCCTCCGGTCTTCTCGATGCCGTCACCCTGGCCGCCGGCCGTGCTCTCGGTGGTGGCGCCGCCGTAGGCAACGGTGCCCTCGGCCGCGCGGTCACCGCCCTTCGAACCGGCATCGTTGATGGCTCGCCACACCCGTTCCGGCGTACAGGCCATCCGTACGTCGTCGACGCCGAACGGTCGCAACGCGTCGACGACCGCGTTGACCACCGCTGGCGTGGACGCGATGGTGCCCGCCTCGCCGACCCCCTTCACGCCCAACGGGTTCGTGGTCGAGGGCGTCTCGGTGCGGTCGGTGGTGAAGTGCGGCAGATCGGGCGCTGCCGGAACGAGGTAGTCGACCAGGCTGCCCGTCACGAGGTTGCCGGCGTCGTCGTACACCGCCTCTTCGAACAGCGCCTGCGCGATGCCCTGCGCGAGCCCGCCGTGCACCTGACCCTCGACGATCATCGGGTTGATGACCTTGCCGATGTCGTCGACGCAGACGTAGGTACGGATCTTCGTCATGCCCGTCTCGGTGTCGATGTCCACGGCACACAGGTGCGTGCCGTGCGGGAACGAGAACGTGGACGGGTCGAGTGTCGAGTTGGCCTGCAAGGTGGGCTCGACGCCGTCAGGCAGGTTGTGCGCGGTGAACGCCTCGAAGGCCACCTCCTGGATCGTCTTCGACGAGCCCGGCGAGCCCTTGACGTTAAAGGCGCCGTCCTTGTACTCCAGGTCGGCCGCGTCGGCCTCGAGCAGGTGCGCGGCGATGACCTTGGCCTTCTCGACGACGCGCTCGGCGGCCTGCACCAGCGCCACGCCGCCGACGACCAGCGAGCGCGACCCGTAGCTGTCCATGCCGTACGGCGACGTGCCCGTGTCGCCGTGGATCACCTGGACGGCACTGGGGTCGACGCCGAGCGCGTCGGCTGCGATCTGGCTCCACGCCGTGACATGTCCCTGTCCGTGCGGCGACGTGCCGGTCACGACCTCGACCACGCCGGTCGGGAGGATCCGGACCGTGGCGTGCTCCCAGCCACCGGCGACGTACTTCAACGACCCGAGCACCCGGGACGGGGCGAGGCCGCACATCTCGGTGAAGGTGGACACGCCGATGCCCAGCTGCACGGGGTCCTTGCGTTCGCGCCGCGCCTTCTGCTCGGCCCGCAGCCCGTCGTAGTCGAACAGCTCCACCGCGCGCGCGGTCGCGGCCTCGTAGTTGCCTGAGTCGTACTCCAGGCCCGCGATGGTGGTGTAGGGGAACTCCTCGTGCGTGATCCAGTTGCGCCGGCGCAGCTCGAGCGGGTCGACGCCGAGCTCGGCTGCGAGGTCGTCCATGATGCGTTCGATCGCGAACGTCGCCTCCGGTCGACCGGCGCCGCGATAGGCATCGGTGGGCGTGGTGTTGGTGAACACACCGGTGCAGGTGAAGGACAGGGCCTCCATCTTGTAGATGGAGTTGAACATGAACGCGCCGAGGAGCGGGACGCCCGGCGTGATGATGTGCAGGTAGGCGCCCATGTTCGCGGTGAGGTCGACGCGCAGGCCGAGGATCTTGCCCTCATTGGTCACCGCGAGCTCGATCTCCTGGAGCTGGTCACGTCCGTGGTGGGTGACCTGGGCGTTCTCGCTGCGGGACTCCGTCCACTTCAGCGGCCGGCCGAGCCGGTTCGCGATGACGACGGCGAGGACCTCCTCGCGGTACAGCTGGAGCTTGGAACCGAACCCGCCACCGACATCGGGTGCGATGACCCGGATCTTGTTCTCCGGGATGCCGGTCACGAGGGCCAGCAGAACGCGCAGCACGTGCGGGATCTGCGTGGCCGACCAGAGAGTGATCTCACCGTCGGGGCCGGTCGGGTTGGCGACCACGGCGCGTGGTTCCATCGCCATCGGGATCAACCGCTGGTTGACGTAGTGGCGCGTGAAGACCCGGTCGGCCTTGGCCTTGGCCGCCTCGTAGTCGCCGCCGCCGAACTCCCAGGTGTAGCACTTGTTCGTGCCGCTCTCGGAGTGCACGAGGGGCGAGCCCTCGGCCAGTGCTGCGGGCATCTCGACGACCGCGGGCAGCGGTTCGTAGTCGACATCGATGGCCTCGAGCGCGTCGGCGGCCGCATAGCGGTCGGCGGCGATGACCACGGCGACCGCATCACCGACGTAGCGCACCTCGTCGATCGCCAGGCACGGGTGCGGCGGCGACACCATGTCGTCGGTCACCGGCCAGACACAGGGGATGGAGCCGTTGGCGTCACCCAGGTCCGCGGCGGAGTAGGCCGCGACGACGCCGGGCCGCTGGAGGGCCCCGGACACGTCGATGCGGGTGATGCGCGCGTGCGCCATCGGGCTGCGCAGCACCGCCATGTGCAGCATGCCGGGCAGCACGATGTTGTCGGTCCAGTTGGTGCGGCCGGTCACCAGGCGCGCGTCCTCCTTGCGACGCAGGGGCTGCCCGACGGAGTTCTCGCGGGCCAGTGGGCGCTCGACGGTCTCGGTCATCGGGCACCACCCTGGGCTGCTGCGGTCTGTACTGCCTTGACGATGTTCTGGTAGCCGGTACATCGGCAGAGGTTGCCCTCGAGCCCGGCACGGATCTCTTCCTCGCTGGGACTCGGGTTGCTGTTGAGCAGGTCGACCGAGGCCATGATCATGCCCGGCGTGCAGTAGCCGCACTGCAAGGCATGACACTCCTTGAAGGCCGACTGCACCGGATGCCACTCGCCGTTGGCGAGTCCCTCGATGGTGGTGATCTCGCTGCCGTCCGCCTGCACGGCAAGCACGCTGCACGACTTCACGCTCTTGCCGTCGAGCAGCACCGTGCATGCGCCACAGTTGCTCGTGTCACACCCGACCGGTGTGCCCACCTTGCCCACGCGCTCGCGCAGATAGTGGACCAGAAGCAGTCGAGGCTCGACGTCGTGCTGCGTCTGCGCTCCGTCGACCGTGACCGAGATGTGCACCATGAACGCTCCTATCACCGTGCAGGGGACCTGTTCGCAGCCAATCACCTGCCGACGATCTTCGCCAGACCCGCGAGGGGGCCATCTCGCCGCCGCTCGCGCCTGCCGGGACGCGAGCCGGTCGTGCAAGGCTGTCCGCATGTCGCGTGACCCGCTCGCCGCACGGCTCCAGGGACTCGGCACGACGATTTTCGCCGAGATGTCCGCGCTGGCGGTGGCGACCGGATCGGTGAACCTCGGCCAGGGCTTCCCCGACACCGACGGTCCGACGGAGGTCTCCGAGGCCGCCGTCCGCGCCATCCGCGCCGGTCAGAACCAGTACCCTCCCGGTCGCGGCATCGCCGACCTCCGGGTCGCCATTGCCGAGCACCAGCAACGGTTCTACGGCCTGTCCGTCGACCCGGACACCGAGATCATCGTCACCACCGGGGCGACGGAGGCGGTCGCGGCCGCCCTGCTCGGGCTGGTCAACCCGGGCGACGAGGTGATCGCTCTCGAGCCGTTCTACGACTCCTACTCCGCGTGCATCGCCATGGCCGGGGGCCGGCGGGTGCCCGTGACGCTGCGCGCTCCCGACTTCCGGCTCGACGTCGACCGCCTCCGGGGGGCGGTCAGCGAACGCACCCGGCTCATCCTGCTCAACACACCGCACAACCCGACCGGCACGGTGCTGACCCGCGACGAGCTGCAGGCCGTCGCGGACCTCGCGATCGAACGCGACCTGCTCGTGGTCACCGACGAGGTCTACGAGCACATGACGTACGACGTCGCGCACCTGCCGCTCGCCTCGTTGCCCGGCATGGGCGAGCGGACCGTGACCATCAGCTCGGCGGGCAAGACGTTCGCATTCACCGGCTGGAAGATCGGCTGGGCGGTCGGACCGCAGGAGCTGGTGCACGCGGTGCTGATGGCCAAGCAGTTCCTGACCTTCGTCTCCGGGGCGCCGTTCCAGCCGGCGATCGCGACCGCGCTGCGACTGCCCGCCTCCTACTTCGACGGTCTCCGGGACTCGCTGCAGGACAAGCGCGACCGGCTCTGCGCCGGGCTGCGCGACGTCGGCTTCGAGGTGTTCAGCCCGGCCGGCACCTACTTCGCCACCGCCGACGTACGGCCCCTCGGCTACGACGACGGGGTCGACTTCTGCCGTGACCTCCCCACCCGGTGCGGCGTCGTGGCGATCCCCCACCAGGTGTTCTACGACGACGTCGAGGCGGGCCGGCCGCTGGTCCGCTTCGCGTTCTGCAAGCGGGACGAGGTCCTCGACGAGGCACTCAACCGGCTGAAGACGCTCGCCGGCTGAGAGAGGTCACCGGCCGCGGCGGGTGCCCCGCACCGCGCGCGCGGCGTGGTTCAGCGCGCGGATCGGCGCGTGCCGGGCCAGCCCGACGATCGCCTTGTACTGGGCGCCGGGCACGCTGACGGCCGCACCGCGGCGCAGGTCACGCAACGCGGTGTCGACGACCTCGTCGGCATCGAGCCACAGCCAGTCGGGCGTCGAGCTCATGTCGTGGCCGGCGCGCTGGTGGAACTCCGTGTGCGTGAAGCCGGGGCACAGGGCCAGGACGGCGACCCCCGTCCCGGCGACGTCGCCGGCCAGGCCCTGGCTGAACGACGTGACCCACGCCTTCGCGGCGCTGTAGGTGCCCTGGGGCACGAAGCCGGCCACCGACGAGACGTTGATGACCCCGCCGCGCCCGCGCTCGATCATGCCGGGCACCGCGGCACGGGTCAGCCGCAGCACGGCCCGGACGAGGATGTCGAGCATGCGTTCCTCGTCGTCGATGTCCCCGGTGACGAAGCGGCTGTTGAGCGAGAAGCCCGCGTTGTTGACGAGCAGGTCGACCGGGTCACCCGCGGCGAGCCGCTGCTCGACCGCGCGGCAGCCCTCCGGCTCGATGAGGTCCGCGCTGAGGACCTCGACCTCGATGCCGTGCGCCGCCCGCAGGGTGCCCGCCAGCTCGTCGAGCCTGGTCCGGTCGCGCGCGACCAGGACAAGGTCGTGTCCGTCGTTCGCCAGCCGTCGCGCGAACGCGTTCCCGATCCCCGCCGTCGCCCCCGTGATCAGTGCCGTCCCCATCCCCCCACCCAACCAGCCCGCAGATCGACCACGTTTGGCAGGCGGGACAAGCCACCACCTACCCGGCGCTCAGCTCTCGTTGACCGCCAGCGCATCGCCCGACGGCGCGACGTCGACCTTCACCGTGCCGCCGTCATGGATCTCGCCGGCGAGCAGCGCCATGGCCAGCGGGTCACCGATTGCCGACTGCACCAGCCGCCGCAGCGGACGAGCGCCGTAGACCGGGTCGAAGCCGGTGCGCGACAGCCAGCCACGGGCCGCATCGGTCACCTCCAGGCTCAACCGCCGCGACTCGAGGCGCCGGCGCAGCTGGTCGACCTGCAGGTCGACGATGTGCGCCAGGTCGTCGGTCGACAGCGCATCGAAGACCACGATCTCGTCGAGCCGGTTGAGGAACTCCGGCTTGAACGTCGACCGCACGACCGCCATCACCTGCTCGCGGGCCACCGCCGGGTCGAGCGACGGGTCGACGAGGAACGACGAGCCGAGGTTCGAGGTGAGGATGATGATCGCGTTGCGGAAGTCGACCGTGCGGCCCTGACCGTCGGTGAGACGTCCGTCGTCGAGGACCTGGAGCAGTACGTCGAACACCTCCGGGTGCGCCTTCTCCACCTCGTCCAGCAGGACGACGGAGTAGGGCCTGCGCCGGACGGCCTCGGTGAGCTGACCGCCCTCCTCGTAACCGACATAGCCGGGAGGTGCGCCGACGAGTCGAGCCACCGAGTGCTTCTCGCCGTACTCGCTCATGTCGATGCGCACCATCGCGCGGTCGTCGTCGAACAGGAAGCCGGCCAGCGCCTTGGCCAGCTCGGTCTTCCCGACACCGGTCGGGCCGAGGAACAGGAACGAACCGGTCGGCCGGTCGGGGTCGGAGATGCCGGCCCGCGCACGGCGGACGGCGTCGGACACGGCACGTACGGCGGCGCGCTGGCCCACGAGGCGAGCGCCCAGGCCTTCCTCCATGCGCAGCAGCTTGGCGGTCTCGCCCTCCAGCAGCCTGCCCGCCGGGATACCGGTCCACGCGGCGACCACCTCCGCCACGTCGTCGGGTCCGACCTCCTCCTTGACCATGGCGTCGCGGGCCTCGCTCGCGGCACGCGCCTCGGCGAGCTCCCTCTCGGCAGCGGGGATGTCGGCGTAGAGCAGCCGGCTTGCCGTCCCGAGGTCACCGTCCCGCTGCGCCCGGTCGGCCTGACCCCTCAGGTCCTCGAGCCGCATGTTCAGCTCGCCGACCCGGTCCAGCCCGGCCTTCTCCTGGTCCCAGCGCGCGTTGAGCGCCGACAGCTCCTCCTGCCGGTCGGCGAGGTCGGCGCGCAGCCGCGACAGCCGCTCGCGCGAGGACTCGTCGCTCTCGTTCTGCAGCGCGAGCTCCTCCATCAGCAGCCGGTCGACCTGCCGCTGCAGGACGTCGATCTCGACCGGCCGCGAGTCGATCTCCATGCGCAGCCGCGACGCGGCCTCGTCGATCAGGTCGATCGCCTTGTCGGGCAGGAACCGCGAGGTGATGTAGCGGTCGGACAGCGCAGCGGCAGCCACGAGCGCGGCGTCACTGATCTCCACCTTGTGGTGCGCCTGGTAGCGGTCCTTGAGGCCGCGCAGGATCGCGACGGTGTCCTCGACCGAGGGCTCGCCGACCAGCACCGGCTGGAAGCGTCGCTCGAGCGCCGGGTCCTTCTCGACGTGCTCGCGGAACTCGTCGAGCGTCGTGGCGCCGACCATGCGCAGCTCGCCGCGCGCCAGCATCGGCTTGAGCATGTTCGACGCGTCCATCGCGCCCTCGCCGGTGGCGCCGGCACCGACGACCGTGTGCATCTCGTCGATGAAGGTCACGACCTGCCCGTTGCTGGCCTTGATCTCGTCCAGCACGGCACGCAGCCGCTCCTCGAACTCGCCGCGGTACTTCGCCCCCGCCACCATGGCGCTCAGGTCCAGCGCCACCAGCGTCTTGTTCTTCAGCGAGTCGGGCACGTCGCCGGCCACGATGCGCTGCGCCAACCCTTCGACGACAGCGGTCTTGCCGACACCGGGCTCGCCGATCAGCACCGGGTTGTTCTTCGTCCGACGGGACAGCACCTGCACAACGCGACGGATCTCGCTATCGCGGCCGATCACCGGGTCGAGCTCGCCGGAACGGGCGCGCGCCGTGAGGTCGACGCCGTACTTCTGCAGTGCCTGGTACGTCGCCTCGGGGTCGGCCGTGGTCACCCGGGCCGACCCGCGCACCTGGGGGAAGGCCTCGAGCAACACCTCGGGCGGCGCGCCGGCGCTGCGCAACAGGTCGGCGACGGGGCCGCCGTTCTGCGCCAGCCCGACGAGCAGGTGCTCGGTGGCGACGTACTCGTCCCCCATGTCGCGGGCGCGTTCCCCGGCTGCCGACAGCACGGCGAGGGTGGCCCGCGACGGGTTGGGCGTCGCGACCGTCGTGCCGCTGGCACTGGGCAGCCGCGAGAGCTGGTCCTGGGCCGCGCTGCGCACGGCCGCGACGTCGGCACCCGCCGCCTGGAGCAGCGGCGCCGCGACCCCACCCGGCTGGTCGAGCAGCCCGAGCAGCAGGTGCACCGGCTCGATGGCGGGATGGCCGCCGTCCGACGCGGCACGCATCGCCGTGGTGAGGGCTTCCTGGCTCTTGGTGGTGAGCTTCTGCGGGTCGGTCACGTGGATGTTCCTTCGGTCAGCGCGTTCGTGAGAGGGGGCCGGCCGGTGGGTGCCGGTCCTAGCGGCGGGGTTGCGGTCGCCAGACCACGAGCGAGGTACGACGTTCGGCGGCGCGGCGCTCGTCCACCTCGGCCTGCAGCTCACCGAGACGGCTCTGCAGCGCGGACACCTGGTCCTCGAGCTCGAGGATGCGCTTGACGCCCTCGAGGCCGATGCCGAGCGCGGACAGCCGGGTGACCTCGCGCAGCAGCATGACGTCACGCAGCGAGTAACGCCGGCCACCGCCCGGCGTCCGGCCCGGGGACACCAGGCCGATCCGGTCGTACTGGCGGAGCGTCTGCGCGTGCAGCCCAGTGAGCTCGGCGGCCACCGAGATGACGTAGACCGGGGTGGACTCGTCGTGCTGGCCGGTCGGGTGCTGGCGGCCGAGCGGCGGGATGCCGGATGTCGTCATGCCCTCACCCCTCCTCCGAGCGGCGGGCCGACGCGGCCTGGTCGGTCAACCGGGCCCGAGGGTCCTCGTCCACGGTGGCGTCGCGGAAGGCTTCTACGGCCTCGCGTGCCTTGCCCGAGAGCTTGTCGGGCACGACGACCTCGACGGTGACGAGCAGGTCGCCCTTGGTGCCGTCCTTGCGCGTCG
>JAVEDJ010000226.1 GCA_030841025.1 Actinomycetota bacterium | reverse complement strand
CGACGCGAGTGTCCTGGCCGACTACGCGCGGCACGGCCGGATCCACCCGGCGGCAAGCAGTGAGGACGCCGCCGATGCCGTGTTCCACCGATGGGCGGGCGCGACCGACGCCGGGCGCGACGCGTTGATGCTCGCGAAGGCGTGGGCCGATGTGAACGCGCTGAACGCCCGCGCACGTGCTGCTGCCATCGCGACCGGAACTGTCAGCGGTCCCGTCCTCGTCAGCGTCACCAGCCGCACCGCATCGACCGGCGGTCACCCGGAGGCGCGGACCTGGCGCGCCGGCGACGTGCTCATCGCGAAGAAGAACAACACCAACATCCACATCGGAGACGACACGCTGCGCAACGGCGACCGGTTCCGGGTCGCCGCCGCCGCAACCGACGCCGGCCTCGTCGTGCAAGACCTGCGCGGGCGCGGCACCACGACACTGCCGGTCGCCTACCTGGCCCGGCATAGCGAGTACGGCTGGGCGACCACCATCGACGGCGCCCAAGGCGCCACCGCCGACGTCGGGATCGTCCTGGCCCGCAGCGGCCTGGACCGGGAACATCTCTACGTCGCGATGTCCCGCGGCCGGGAAGAAAACCATGTCCACACCACTCCCGAGGTTGCAACCGGGGACGCCGGCCCGCACCGCACCAGAGCAGCCACGATGAAGGAGCTACCGCAACCACCCGAGCCGGTCGGGCAACTCGCCATTCCCGGAACACCACGAACCGAGCCGCATGGGTCAGGCGTTGCACTCCAGTCCACCCGTTTGGCTGACCGCAAACTCTCAACGCCAGTGCCGCCGCCGGCCGTGGACGAGGCAATGGCGCAACTCAACACCGCAGTCAGCACCAGCGGCCGGGAACGCGCCGCGCATTCTCTGCTCGACGCTCACGTCGAAGCCAGCCGCGAACAGGCCTGGCGCGAACGCGAAGCCAACCGCCCGCCGCGGCCACTCACGAGCGAACACCGCCGCCACCTACGCGACCTCGAGCGAGCCCAGTCCGACCTCGCGCATGCCCTCTCCGTCGCTCAACGCCTGACAACTGACGTACAGGATCTCGAGGGCCAGCTGGCGGCGTTGCCCATCTGGGCGGTCAGGCGGCGTCACGACCTCGCCACCCGGATCGAAACCACTCGCAACGATTGGTTTCACCAGAACGCGAACGACCAAGTCAACCGAGCAGCACATGCCGTCGAGACAGCGAAGGCGCTTGTCGACGTCGATTCGGGGCAACACGTCGCCGACGACCGCGCCGACCGGCAGCACCGGCACCAAGAGTGGCTCGAACGGTCCATGCGGCCATACCTGTACCCCAGTCGCAACATCACCCAAGTCGAGCCCCAAGAGGAGCCAAGCCCGGTACGTCGACCCGCCCACGACCAGTACCGGGCTGCCCAACCACCGTCACAGGGCTACGGGCGATCCTTGTGACAACGCGAGCGGCCCCAACGCAACCGGTCACCACCCGGACGAGGACGAGGTGTCCAAGCGCCGCGCGACCTTGCTGGGTCAGCGAAGCTGTCCCGTTGCCAGCTCACGCGGTGTTCACCAAGAGCCCGGCCCCGCTTCAACTCCGAGTTTCTGCGTTTCGAGTGTCAGGCGCCCAACAGGGCGCCGTGGGTGTCCGCAATGGTCTGCAGGTCGAGCGCGACCGTGTTGGCAACAGTCCCGAGGACTCCCTGGTCGAGAGCGCTGAACTCTTGCTCGTGTCGGAGAAAAACGGCACCCATGAGCATCGTGGCGAGAACGATGTTCCTGCCGTCGGTCAGCTCGTGCAGGGCGACGATGAATGGCTCTTCGACGTTGTCTTGCTCGCTGGTGACGGTTGCATAGCGGTAGGCGGTGACCTCGCTAGCCGCGAAGTCGCCGGGGAAGGTGGCAGCGAGCGCCTCGACGCGTGTCGGGTTGAGGTTGAACCGGATCGAGACGCTGGTGACGCTCGTCGCGTGGGGAACGTGGCGGCCGAGCAACCAGTTCCGGATCTCGTTGAGCTCCCGCACGGAGAGATCCTCAGGAAGTCCCTTTTGCGCGAGCAGCTCCCAGATCGGTGCCGACGCGTGAACGGCCTCGGCGACATCTTCGGCAATGCGACCCTCGATCCTCAGCCCGTGGCGACGGACGCGTTCGCGCTCCACGGCATCCGGCGCCTGGTGGGACAGCCGCAGGGTGGCCCGGTGGAGCGGACCGGCCTGCTCGTAGCGGGCGACTCGACCTTGCAGGTCATTGATGTCCGGCCTGTCGCCATCGTTGCTACCCATCGCACTCCTCCCTGCCGATCAGGCGTCGCCTCATCCCTCCTGGACTCCCGAGACGTCGCGGACCCAGGAGGGAGTCAGGCCAAAGAGCCGGCGTGCGCGCGGGGGCTAGGCGCGGGGGCTATCGGCTGCTGCGGGGACCTCCGGGGCTCCCTCGATGTGCTCGCCGACCATGGCGCCCGTCATGATCGCCACCGCGTCGTTCATGCTGAACTCGTGGGGGCGGATCACGGCGGCGCGCTTGCCGAGCCGGTGGATGTGGACCCGGTCGGCGACCTCGAACACGTTGGGCATGTTGTGGCTGATGAGGATGATGGCCAGGCCCCGGTCGCGCACCTGACGGATCAGGTCCAAGACCATCCCGGTCTCCTTCACTCCGAGTGCTGCCGTCGGCTCATCGAGGATGACGACGTTGCGCGCGAACGCCGCCGACCTGGCTACCGCGACGCCCTGGCGTTGACCGCCGGATAGCGTCTCGACGGCCTGCTTCATGGACTTGATGCCGATCTTCAGGTTGGCCATGTGCTCGCGCGACTCATCGACCATCCGCTTGCGGTCCAGCAGCCGGAACACCGAGCCGAGGGGACCGCCGCGGCGCAGTTCGCGCCCGAGGAACAGGTTCTCGGCGATGTCGAGGGCAGGAGCGACGGCAAGATCCTGGTAGACGGTTTCGATGCCATATTTTCGGGCGTCGATCGGGCTGTGGAACGTCACCGGGCTGCCGTTGACGAGGATCTCCCCCGAGTCAGGGATGACAGCTCCGGAAAGCGCCTTGATGAGGCTCGACTTCCCGGCGCCGTTGTCCCCGATGACCGCGAGGATTTCCCCTTCGAGAAGGTCGAAGTCGGCCCCGTCGATGGCGGTCACGCTGCCGTAACGCTTGACCAGGTCACGTGCCTGCAGCACCGGCTTCGGCGCCGCGGTGGAGTCCCGTGAGGAAGTCATGCGGTCCTCCTGCGAGAGAGCTGGTCGAGGGCAACGGCGAGGATGACGAGGATGCCGGTGATCAGCACCTGGTAGATCGACTCGACGCCGACGATCTGCAAGCCGCTTCGGATGACACCGACGATCAAGGCGCCGATGAGGGTGCCGATGACGCTGCCGCGGCCGCCGAAAAGGCTGGTGCCGCCGAGCACGACGGCGGTGATGCTGTCGAGGTTGTCGGTCTGCCCGGCGTTGGGGTCGCCGACGTTGGTGCGCGCGATGGAGAGCAGGCTGGCGATCCCGTAGATCAGGCCCGCGGTGGCATAGACGGTGAGCAGCAGCTTGCGCGTGTTGATACCGGTCAGCCGTGCGGCCTCGGGGTTGTTGCCGACGGCATAGACGTGGCGACCTGAGGCCGTGTACTTCAACACGTACCAGGCCAGGACGTAGAGGGCGATCATGAACACCGACCCGTAGGTGACGTCGGTGCCGCCCAGCGGGAACGTCTTTCCGAAGAAAGTCAGGGTCGATGAGGAGACCGTGATCGACTGGTCATTGGAGTAGATGTGGGTGAGAGCGAAGGCGATGTTCAACGTGCCGAGAGTGACGATGAACGGTGGCAGGCGCAGCCCGGTGACCAGACTGCCGTTCGCCAGGCCGAAGGCGGTGGTCGCCGCGAGGCCGAGCAGGATGGCCAGGATCGGGTTGAGACCAGAGTCCACCGCCAGCTTGGCGATCACGATCTGACCCAGGGCCATCACGGCGCCGTTGGACAGGTCGATGCCGGCAGTGAGAATGATCAGGGTCTGCCCGATCGCGAGCGTTCCGACGACCATCACCTGCTGGACGATCAGTGACAGGTTGCCGCCGGTCAGGAACGCGCTCGATTTGATGCTGAAGAACGCGATCGCCAGGACGAGAAAGATCAGCGGCCCAACCGTCGGGGTCGTGAGCACTCGCCCGACCAGTGACGGCCCTGTCTTGGTCGGTGGCGCGCCGGGTGGGGAGACGGTCTGAGTGGAGGACATGAATCTCCTTCAGCAAGGGATGACAGAGCAATTGGTGGGCTCGGTGGGACCGGTCAGCTCGGTGGGTCCGGTGTCCCGGACCCACCGAGCGAGCGGTCAGCCCCAGCAGTTCGCGAGACCGAACGCGACATCCTTCGAGTCGACTCCCGATGCCGGCTTGGCCGTGATGAGGGTGACTCCGGTGTCGGTGTAGCCGGAGGCCTTGGTGCCATCCTTGGCGAACTTCACGACGGCGTCCACGCCTTGGGAGGCCATCTTCAGCGGGTACTGCTGCGACGTGGCGGCGATCTTGCCGTCCTGCACGGCCTTGACGCCGGTGCACCCACCGTCGACCGAGACGATCAGCACGTCTTTGTCCTTGCCCGCAGCCTTCAAGGCGGTGTACGCGCCGAGCGCCGCCGGCTCGTTGATCGTGTAGACGACGTTGATGTCCGGCGCCTTCTTCAGGCAGTTCTCCATGGCTGTCTGGCCCTTGGCCTGGTCACCTTGCGTGTCGTTGCTGCACACCACGCTCGCGGGGTTGACCAGGCTGGTTGTCTTCTCGTCAGCGGTGCCGGCACCGAGCCCAGAGATGAAGCCGTTGTGGCGCAGGATGCCGACGCTGATGCCGGGTGCGAGGTCCAGTGTGGCGATCTTGAGGGGCTTGCCAGCCTCGACCGCCTTCGTGTATTGACCGATCAGCACTCCGGCCTTGAAGTTATTGGTGGCGAACAGCGCGTCGACCGCGCTCTGTGGGTCGGTCGGCGTGTCCAGGGCGATGACCAGGACGCCCTTGGCTCGGGCCTTGGCGATCGAGGGGACGATGGCCTTGGTGTCACTCGGGGTGATCAGGATGCCCTTGGCGCCAGCCGCGACCATGTTCTCCAGCGCTGTCACCTGGCCGGCGTTATCACCGTCGAACTTGCCCGCCGCGGTCAGCAGCTTCGCGCCGTTAGCCTTGGCGGCCTTTTGCGCGCCCTCCTTCATCTTGACGAAGAACGGGTTCGTATCGGTCTTCGTGATCAGCCCCACGGCAACCTGCTTTCCGCCACCAGATGTGGTGCCGGTGCCGCCACCGCTGCTGCCGCCACAACCGGCAACTAGCAGTGCGACGGCGATGAAGGCGGCAGCGCAACGCCAGCCCGGAAGGGCGCGGCGGCTGCTTCGGATCCTCTGACTCATGGCTACCTCTCTCGCAGGTCCGCAAACTGAATGACAACGTTGTCTAGAGACACTAGAGAGGTAAACTATGGATGTCCAGGCATGTAAGGTAACGTTTCCGCCAATGGTGCCGATCACTGGAGGGTGCTACCGTGACAACGGTGTCAGGCGGCCCGCGCACCTCTCCACGCACCGCAACCATGCGGGACGTCGCGGCCGTCGCCGGAGCAAGCCTCAAGACGGTCTCGCGCGTTGTCAACCGCGAGCCGGGTGTGTCGGAAGACCTGGCGGAGCGGGTCATCGCCGCCGTTCAGCTGCTCGGCTATCGGCACAACCTGGCCGCAAGCAGCCTGCGTCGCACCGACGGGAAAACGGGCACGATCGGGCTCCTGCTGGAGGACGTCGCCAACCCATACTTCTCAACGCTGCATCGCGCCGTCGAGAACGTCGCGCGTCGGCACGGCAGCCTCACCTTCGCCGCCAGCAGCGATGCCGACCC
>JAVEDJ010000196.1 GCA_030841025.1 Actinomycetota bacterium | reverse complement strand
GTCTTCACCGACCGCCCGGGCGTGCTGTCGCAGGACTTCTTCCGGAACCTGCTCGACCTCGGCATCTCGTGGCGCACCTCGGTCGACGGCGAGCACGTCTACGAGGGCCTGGACGCCGACGGCAAAGTCGTCCGCACGGCGACCGCGGCCGACCTGGTGTTCGGCTCGAACTCGATCCTGCGCGGCATCGTCGAGGTCTACTCGGCCGACGACGCGCAGGAGAAGTTCGTGCGGGACTTCGTCGCCGCCTGGGTCAAGGTGATGGAGCTCGACCGCTTCGACCTGCGGTAGTCCGCACCTCTCGGATGCCCCGGCCCGCACCGCGGGCCGGGGCATCCGCGCATCCAGCGGGGAGGAGAGCCACCGATCCGGCCAGCACTGATGCGCTTGGGTCCTAGGACCAAAGACCCATGTGCGGGAAGATCGTTACGGATCTAGCGTGACGACGCCCAGTCCTGGGAAAACGCACTTCGATCTTGTCACGCAGAGTGGCAAAGTATCGGACGGTGCTGCGGGCTCCCTGACCAATCCGTGAGCAGGATGTCTTGATGTCGAGACGGACGGCGCCAGGCGGCGCGGTCCAACCTCGCCACAACTATCAAGCAGCACCCAGGAAAGCGCGGCGACTGCGAGTCGACCGTGGCGTGGTGCGCAAACCCGGGGCCGCCGCTGGGCCGCCTCGTGTTTACCCGGGGCGTCGAAATAGCGGCCCCGACCGCAGCCAGGGCAACTCATGGCGAAAGGGCGTCAGATCGGGCCCCACGCCAGATGGCGTGACCAGACGTGCCGGTCCAGTTGCATGCGCGCGCGGTCCTAACGCATCGTGATCCGCGGATCCGCGGATCGGCGTGGCGGGCGGCGATCTGTACGTCGCGCAGCGATGCACCGGCCCGCCCCGGGTTGATCTCTCCCGGCTGTTTCCAGGCGGTCTGAGGACCCACTTCTCAGCGCTGGCGGGCCGACGGTGCGAGCAGGCCCAGGGCGCGGGCCCGCTCGACGGTTTCGGCGCGTCGATGTGTTCCGAGCTTGGCGTAGAGATGGAGCATGTGTGACTTGACGGTGTGCACCGACAGGTAGAGGTCGCCGGCGATCTCGGGGGCGGACAGATGGGTCGGCAGGTAGCGCAGGATGCGCTTCTCGCTGTCGCTGAGCGACTCGCGCAGCGGTTCGGGTTCGCCCAGCGATGGCGTGGGGCTCCCGCCGGCTAGCAGGTTCAGGATCTCGGCGATCAGGGAGGCGTGCGACGTGCCTCGGCGGGACAGGCGCTCGAGCAGGCCGGGCGCGCGGTAGACGAGGAACGGGTGGATGATGCCGTCGGGCTCGGCGAGATCTAGCGCGCGGTCGAGTGCGCTCTCGGCGGCGCTGGTCTCGCCGAGTACGTCGCGGGCGATCGCCTCCAGCAGGAAGGCGTACGACAGCCCGAAGTTGCGGTTCGTCACGGAGGCGGAGCTGTCGAGCACGGGCGCGAGCGCGATCGTCGCGGCCTCCGGGTCGTTCTGGGCGAGCCGCAGCGCCGCCAGGGCGGTGTGCATCTCTCCGGAGTCGCGCTCCGCTGCGCCCATCTCGGCGAAGGCTCGTTCGACCTGTTCGGTGTCGCCCATCCGCACGAGGGTCTCCAGCAACCACCGTCGCGCGGCGTTGGCGAGCGTGTGAGGTGTGACGAGCAGTCCGGCCAGTCTCTCGGCGGCTCGGAGTGCGGCCAGTGCCTCCTGATGTCGGCCGCGCGCGAGCTCTAGCCCCCCGCGAACGTGGTGGATCAGCAGCCCGGCCGCCGGTTCGACCTGCTCCTGAAGCGTGCGCTCGGCGTGCTCTAGACACGCCTCTGTCTCCTCGAGCCGTCCCTGGGCGAGCGCCGCGGCGGCGAGCGCCGTGTAGGCGATGCCGGCGATCGGCTGGTCGGTCCAGCCGTGTTGTCGGGCCACCTCGATCGCCTGCCTGCCGTACTCCGCTCCTAGCCGATACGACCGCATGTTCGCGACGTTCGCCGCATGGGCAAGCCCGGTGAGCTCGAGAAAGGGTCGCTCGATCCGGTGCGCCAGGGCGACTCCCTGCTCGAGGTGCCGCTCCGCCTCGTCGAGCCGCACGGTCCAGAGCTCAGCGATGCCGAGGTTGATAAGCGCCAGCGCGCGCCCGTCCTCGCCGAGCTTGGGCAGTAGCGTGTCCGACGCCTCGGCTGGGGCGAGCAGCCGCTGCGCCTCCTCGACGACGGCGGGCAGGTCGCTGCGCTGACGGGCAAGGAGGAGCCGAAGGACGGCGACCCGGAGCTGGATGGACCCAAGCCGGTCGGCGGGCACCGACGCCGCAGTCCGGATGGCGAGCGTGAGGTACCGCTCCGCCCCCTCCAGGGATCCCCCGTTCAGTTCGTCGAACGCCATCAGTGTGGCGAGCTCAGCATCAGCCTCCGCCGCACCGGGCGGGAACACGGTGAGTAGCTCGTGCGCGGTGGCGGCTAGTCCGTCGAGGTACAAGCCGGCCCAGTGGTCGGTGAGCAGGCGAGCGGCCACGCTCCATTGCGCTGCCGCCTGGGCGTGACGGACCGCAGCGATGGGCTCTCCGTGCTCGGCGTACCAGGTGGCGGCGGCGGCGTGCAGCGCGGGGAGCTCGGCCGGCGCGGTGCGCCGCAGCTCCAGCTGCAGCAGGTCGGCGAACAGCCGGTGATATCTGAACCAGAGCCGACGCGCGTCCAGCGAGACGACGAACGCGTTGGCCTCCTCCAGGTCTTGCAAGATCCGCTCCCCGCCCACGGCTTCGGTCAGGACGTCGGCGAGCGGACCGTTCACCTGGTCGAGCACCGAGGTTCTCAGCAGCAACCGCCGGACCGGCTCGGGCTGGCGGTCCAGCACCTCGGCGAGCAGGTACTCGGCGACCGTGCGCTCGCTGCCCGAGAACTCGGCGGCGAACCGGTCCGGGTTGGGATCCCCGGCCAGCGAGAGCGCGGCCAGTCGCAGCCCCGCCGCCCAGCCCTCGGTCCGCTCCACCAGCTGTGCCAGCGCCCCCTCCGACAGCTTCAGCCCGGCCCCCTCCAGCAGCGCCCGTGCTTCGGCGGGCGTGAAGCGAAGGTCGGCGGCGCGGATCTCGGTGAGGTCGCCGTCCAGGCGCAGGCGGTGCAGGCCAAGCCGCTGATCGTGGCGGGTCACGAGTACGAACCGCAGCTGCGCCGGCGAACGCATCAACAGCAGCTCGAGCTGGCGCAGTGCCTCGGTCGATCTCAGCTCGTGCAGGTCGTCGATCACCAGCCAGACCTGGCCCTCCAGCGAGCCGAGATCCTCCAACAGCCGCTCGACGATCGCCCATCCGTCCAGGGCCGGCGCCGGCGTCAGGCCCCGCACCCGCGTCGACCCGGGAGCGGTGGCGCCCAGCGCCTCGATGACCGAAATCCAGAACCGCTGAGTGTCGCGCTCGTCGCGCTGCACCGACACCCAGCCGGCGCTCTCCGCGAGACCGGCCTCTCGGATCCAGGAACGCAGCAGCACCGTCTTTCCGCTGCCCGGCGGTGCAGTGATCTGCGTGACCCGGCTGGCTCCGGCGAGCCGATCGAACAGCGCACGACGCTCGACGACTGCGCCCGTCACCTGACTCGGCTCGCCGCCAGCTCGGGGCCCCGGTCTGGCGGTGACGAGGGCGATGTCGGGGGCCTGCTCGGGCCCAGTCCCCTCGATGAGCAGCAAGCCGTCTTCAGTGCCCACCATCGGAGCGGTCATGCCACTGAAGGTCGCGATGGAACGGGTCCCGCAGAAGAAGATCCCGTAACGCCGACTCCCGCTGCCCGGTCCCGGCGGGCAGTACAGCTTCTGGCGAGGGCAGTTGCCGTGGTGGCCGGCACCGATCCGAAGGCACTCATCCTTGGCCTCAGCATGCCGGCCCCACTCCCTAAATGCAGGTGCAGATCAACGCGGTGAACTCCCAGTCGCGGGACTGAACGGCGTTTTCGGTAACGCATCGTTGGAGGATTTCGTTCCTCGTTCTCCGAGCCGAACATGTCCTGTCCGTCCGTACCGACACGCTGACCCTCAACGCCCACCCTCGCAGTTCCTGGCACCGGTGTCGTCCCGGTCAGCGCCAACGGAGGGCTGGAGGCCAGCCGGAGACGGCGTTACCTGCTGGCCCCCAGCCAGGTTCAGCTGGCCTTACGCTCGAGGCTCGCTCCGCCGACGGTGAGCGTGACGTCGATGTTGCCGCGCGTGGCCCGCGAGTACGGACATGCGTCGTGCGCGCGCCTCATCAGGTCGACGGCTTCTTCGCGGCTGATCTGAGGCGCGTCCATGTCGAGGGCGGCCGCGAGACCGAAGCCGCCCGTCTTGAGCGGCCCGATCCCGACGCGGGCGGAGATTCGTGACCCGGTCAGGTCGATCTTGCGGCCGGAAGCAATGCGCAGCATCGCCGACTGGAAGCACGCTGCATAACCAGCGGCGAAGAGCTGCTCTGGGTTCGTCCCAGGTCCGCTCGTGCCGCCCATCTCCGCTGGCACGTCGAGGTCGACGTCGAGGCGACCGTCGCTCGTGCGGGCATGGCCTTCACGCCCGCCGGTTACGGTTGCCTCGGCCGTGTAAAGGATCTTCGGTTCGTTGATCATGGTGGACTCCTAGCTCGTGGGTTTGTCTGGTTGCCGCAGCAGCGACGACGGCCGCTCCAGATGGACGATTTCGGATCACGGGTGTTTCCCCTTCGTGGTGAGCCGCAGCGCGGGCGGGAATGCCTTGTTCATGTACCTCCAGGCTCATCGCGGCGGGGGTGAGTGGTCGTCACACGGTTGGACTGATTGACCGTTGCCCTGTCCAGGACTCAGCCAGGCGTGGCGGCCCGCCGTGCGCTCCATGCCGACCGGCAGGCCCTCACACGATCAGTGCGATGCTCTTTCACCCACTCGTCCGCGACGCTTGGCCCATGTGCAGCCGGTCAAGGTCGTCAAGGCCAAAGGAGCCAGCAACATGAAGAAGCCTGGATTGGTCCTCGTGGGTGGAGTGCTGGCGGTGCTGGGACTGCTCTTCACCCTGCAAGGCACCGACGTCATCGGCGGCAGCGCGATGAGTGGCACCACGTTCTGGGCAGTCGCCGGTCCGGTCATCATCGTGATCGGACTGCTCGTGGCCGCAGTCGGAGTCAGGGGACGGCTTCGGTGATGTTCAGGACCGACCGAGGTAGGAGGTCGACTGCGGAAGCAGACGTCCCGGAAGTCGACGGCACGCCGATAGGCCGCCGAACGATCCTAGGTTTGATCGCGCTCGCCGGCGCCGGTGTCGTCGGCGGCAAGGCCGTTCAGGATGGTTTGGCTAAGGTCTTGGCTCCCATCGAGCTTCGTGATCCAACCGGCTTGATCTCCCTGATTCCGTTGGGTGACTCCTTCCGGTTCTACTCGGTCACCGGCGCTGTGCCGACGAAAGATTCGGGGACCTACCGGCTCGCGGTCGATGGGATGGTTACGCACACCGCGTCGTACACACTGGCCGATCTGCAGGCGATGCCGCAGACCGGGCTCGTACGTGACTTTCAATGCATCACCGGCTGGCACGTGCCGCAGGTGCACTGGTCGGGCGTCCGGCTCTCGACGCTGCTCGATCGGGCAGCGCCGACAGGTGGCGCGACTGCAGTTCGATTCCGTTCCTTCGACGGCACATACACCGAGAACTTGACCCTGGAACAGGCCAGGCTAGATGACGTCATAGTCGCTCTACAGATGCTTGGTGGGCCCATCACCCACGATCACGGCGGGCCGGTGCGGATGTATGTCGCACCGATGTACGGCTACAAGAGCACGAAATGGCTCTCTGGCATCGAGCTGACCGCCAACGTCGAGTCGGGGTATTGGGAGCATCGAGGCTATCCGGTCGACGGTTTCATCAACCCGTCGCGGGGCGAAGGCGCATGACCGGGACCGTTCGGCGGTTCGCGAAAGTCACCCGCGCTGTGCATTGGACCGTCGCGTTGTTGATGATCAGCTGCATCGGCACGGCCGCGATCCTGTACAACGCGTCATTCGCGGTGGCGATCGGTCACCGCCATCTCGTCGAACTCATCCACGTCTACTCCGGGTTCGCGCTACCGGTGCCGATCCTGCTCGGCGCGATCTCGGCTGCGTACCGCCTCGACCTCAGACGCCTTAACCGGTTCACGCCAGGGGACCGGCGCTGGCTATTTTCTCGAAGCCGACGTGATGGTTCCATCAAGGTCGGCAAGTTCAATGCTGGCCAGAAGCTGAATGCCGCTCTGAGTGGTGGTGCGATCGCTGCGCTGTTGGGCACCGGACTCATCATGTACTTCCCCAGCCTCACGCGATTGTCCTGGCGCACCGGCGCGACTTTCGTCCACGACTGGTTCGCGCTCGCGGTCGGATTGCTCGTGATGGGGCATATCTACTACGCGGTCAAGGATCCCGAAGCGCTACGCGGGATGCGGGCCGGCCGGGTTTCGGCCTCGTGGGCACGTGCCGAGCACGCAGCCTGGGCCGACGAGGTGCCTGGTTCGCAGCAGGACGTTGAACAAGGGCCCGGGCCCTTGATCTGAGAAGCGATCGATCGACGACTGCCTCTGGCCGGTACCCCGGGCAGCTGGCTCAAGCGCACGCGGAGGCGTGGCGGCGCCGTCCCGAGCCACGCAAGGTGGCCGGCTTCGCGGGCCTGTCCCCGCACGTGCCGACTCACTGGGACAAGGGTGGGATCCTCCGCCAGATCGCCCGGCGGTTGCCGCAGGAATTCCCCCGAGAGCCTTGAGATGCAGATGACCCGCCGAGGCACGCGACCGGGCTGTGCCCGGGCACCGGAAGGCGACCTGATCATCGGCAAGAACCGCCAGTCCGCGATCGGCACGCTGGTCGAACGCTCGACCCGCTACTGCCTGCTGCTGCACCTGCCCGACGGGCGCTCCGCCGAGCACGTCCGCGACGCGATGATCACCACAATCGGCGCCCTGCCCGAGCACCTGTGCCGGGTCCCTGACCTGGGACCGCGGAACACCAACGGTGTTTTTGCGACGACCGCCTGAATCCGTCTAGTGGGAGCGTGCGCGGCGGACGACCGCGTCGAAGCCGGCGGCGAGAAGCAGGACGGCACCGGTGACGACGTATTCGTAGCCCGCTGAGTTCGAG
>JAVEDJ010000156.1 GCA_030841025.1 Actinomycetota bacterium | reverse complement strand
CGGCAGCTGTCGACGATCCCGGCCGCGGCCGCCGTACCGTCGGCGAACGCCGGACAGCGTGGATGGAACCGGCATCCACCGGGGATCCGGGTCGGGTCGGGCACCTCCCCCTGGAGCACGACCGGTGCGAGTCGCTCGATCTCCGGCACGACCGAGAGCAGGGCCCGCGTGTAGGGATGCCGCGGCGACTCGAGCACCTGCTCGGTGGTGCCGCACTCGACGACACGGCCGAGGTACATCACCGCGATGCGGTCGGCGATGTTCCACGCCAGCCCGAGGTCGTGCGTCACGACGAGCACGGACAGGCCGAGGTCGGCGCGCAGCGAGAGCAGCAGCGCCAGGATCTCGCCGCGCACCGAGGCGTCCAACGACGAGACCGGCTCGTCGGCCACCAGCACCTTCGGCTCGAGCACCAGCGCGCCGGCGATGACGACCCGTTGGCGTTGCCCGCCGGAGAGCTCGTGCGGGTAGCGCAGGAAGTAGCGCTCCGCGGGCCGCAGCCCGGCACGGGACAGCGCACGGGCGACAAGGCGCTCCTCGTCACCCGCGACCCGGTGCACGCGCAGCCCCTCGGCCACGGCCTCGTAGACGGTCTGGCGTGGGTTGAGCGAACCGGTCGGGTCCTGCAGCACGAGCTGGACCTCGCGGCGGTAGGCCTTGAGCGACTTCGCGCGGTAGTCGAGCGGTCGGCCGTCGTAGAGGACCTGGCCGCGGTCGGGGCGTTCGAGGCCGAGCAGGGTGCGGGCCAGGGTGGTCTTGCCGCACCCGGACTCGCCCACCAGGGCGATGATCTGACCGCGCTCGACCGCCAGGTCGACGCCGTCCACTGCCCGGGCCTGCCGGCCCCGTGAGTGGAACGACGTCTCCAACCCGCTCGCCTCCAGGATCGGCCGGCTCACGTCGTGACCCGCTCGGCGCCGACGGGAACAAGGACGCACGCCGCGCTGTGCTGCGGCCCGCAGCCGCGCAGCCGGACGTCCTCCGAGCGGCACACGTCGACGGCGTCGGGACAACGCGGGTGGAACGGGCAACCGCCGGGCAGGTCGCCCGGCCAGGGCGGATCGCCGGGCAGGCCGCGAGGCGCGAAGCGAGCCGCCGCATCGCCGATCGTGGGAAACGCCGCGGACAGGGCGCGGGTGTACGGGTGCCGGGCGCGAGCGAGCACGTCGGCGGACGGACCGTGCTCGACGACCCGGCCGGCGTACATGACCGCCAGCCGGTCACACGTCTGCCCCAGCACCGACAGGTCGTGGCTGATGACCACCAGCCCGAGCCCCAGCTCGCGCACGAGGCCGGTCAGCAGGTCGAGCACCTGCGCCTGCACCATCACGTCCAGGGCGGTGGTCGGCTCGTCGGCGATCAGCAGCCGGGGCTTACAGGCGAGTGCCATCGCGATCATCACGCGTTGACGCTGTCCGCCCGAGAGCTGGTGGGGGTACGACGCCGCGAGCCGCTCCGTGAGCCCGACCTGGTCCAGCAGCTCGGACACCCTCCGGTCGGCGACGCGCCGGGTCGCAGTGCGCTCGTGCAGCTGGATCGGCTCCGCGATCTGCTGTCCCACCCGGCGCAACGGGTTGAGCGAGTGCAGCGCACCCTGGAACACGATGGCGGCCTGCGCCCACCGCACGGCGCGCAACCGCCCGAACGACATGGCCAGCACGTCCTCGTCGTCGAGCAGCACGCGTCCCTGCACCCTCGCGGTCGCCGGAGTGAGCCGCAGCACCGTCGCGGCGAGCGTCGACTTGCCCGAGCCCGACTCGCCCGCGACGCCGACGATGCTGCCGGCCTCGACCTCCAGGCTGACGCCGCGCACGGCAGGCACCGGGCCGTCGGCCGTGCGATAGGTGACCGAGAGATCCTCGAGCCGCAGCAGCGTCACGACCGCTCCCCCGCACGCGGGTCGAGCACGTTCTCCAGCGCCCGGCCGACCAGGGTGAAGGCGAGCACGACCGCGACGACGCACAGGCCCGGTGGCAGCAGGTACCACCATGCGCCGGCGCTGATCGCCCCCGCAGCGAACGCGTTGTCGAGCATCGAACCCCACGAGACCCGGAACGGATCCCCGAGACCGAGGAAGGACAGGGTGGTCTCGGACAGGATCGCGATGGCGACCGTGAGCGTCGTGTTGGCGAGCACGAGCGGCATCACGTTGGGCAGCACGTGGCGCGACATCTGGTGCCAGTGACCGCCGCCGAGCACCCGGGCCCGCTCGAGGTAGGGCCGTGCCTCCACCGACAGGGTCTGGGCGCGCACCAGCCGTGCCGTGCCGGGCCACGACGTGACGCCGATGACGATGATGACGTTCAGCAGCGACGAGCCGAGGACCGTGGCCAGCACGATGGCCAGTGGCAGGAACGGGATCACCAGGAACCAGTCGGTCAGCCGTTCCAGGACCGCGCCCGGCACGTTGCCGAAATGGCCCGACGCGACGCCCACCAGGGTCCCGATCGCCATCGAGATGACCGTGGCGGCCAAGCCGACCAGCAGCGAGACGCGCGCGCCCCACACGACCAGGGCCAGCACCGACCGGCCGGCCTCGTCGGTGCCGAGGGCGTAACCGGTCGACGGTGGCGCGAGGGTGGCGCCGGTCGCCTGCGTCACCTGCAGCTGGCTGGACGCGAACAGCACCGGCGCCGCCAGGGCGAGCAGCACGAACACGGCCAGGACCGCCACGCCGGCCACGCCGCCCCGCTGGCCGCGAAAGTCGGCGAGGAAGCGGCGCACCGACGCCTTCCTCCTCGCCCGCACGACGGCCCGCCGGGAGAGCGGCGTACCGGTACTCACCTGTCCGGTCATGTGCGCACCCGCGGGTCCACGGCCGCTACGACGATGTCCGCAACGATGTTGGCGGCGACCACCGCGAACGAGAAGAGCAGGAAGATCGCCTGCAGC